>DASXRN010000038.1:0-16350 GCA_036506595.1 Polaromonas sp.
ATTGCCGCCGACCAGCGCCACGATCTTCCCGGGCTCCACTTTCAGGCTGACATCAGAGATGGCCAGCACATCGTCGTAGCAGACCTTCAGGTTGGTGATTTCAAGCATCATGCGTTCCCATCATTAATCTCCCAGGTAAGCCGTGATGACTTGCGGATCATTCGACACCTGCTCGGGCGTGCCTTCGGCAATCTTCACGCCGCGGTCCAGCACCACGATCTTGTCGGCGATCGGCATGATGCCTTCCAGCACATGCTCGACGATCAGGCAGGCAATGCCCCGGTCGCGTATCTTGAGCACGACCTCCACCGCTTCGCGCACTTCTGACGGGTTCAGCCCCGCCATGACTTCGTCCATCAGCAAAATGCGCGGCTGGATGGCGAGGGCACGTGCCACCGCCAAACGCCGCTGCTCGCTGATGGTCATGCTCCCGGCAGGCTTGTCGGCAAAGCGCGCCAGGTTGGCAAAAGCCAGCCACTCCATGGCGGCCGCACGGGCCCTGGCGACCTTATGTTCGAGCAGCATGGCCGCCGTCATCACGTTCTCGCACGCTGTCATGCTAGTAAAGGTACGCGCCACCTGAAAGGTGCGCGCCACCCCGGCCCGGGCACAGGCTTCGGGCGGCAGGCCGGCGATGTTGCGCCCGTTCAGCACAATGCTGCCGGCATTGGGCGCGAAAAAGCCCGCGACGCAGTTGAACAGGGTGGTTTTACCGGCGCCGTTGGGGCCGATCAGGCCCACGACCTGGCCCGCATCGACGTTGAACGAAACGTCCTGGTTGGCCGTCAAGCCGCCGAAGCGCTTGCTGACCTGGTTGACTTCCAGCAGCCTCATGATGGCTCCCCACTTATAGTTTTCGCCGGGGCCGCGTGCACCGCCATCTGGCGCGAGGCATCGGCACGTGCTGCGCGGCGCTCCTTGAAACTGCGCAGCCAACCGATGATGCCCGTCGGGTAAAACACCGCGATCACAATGATCAAGCTGGCATAGATGATGATGTCGGTACCGCGCCCGGTGCCGCCAAAAAAGATTCGCGTGAATTCTTCAATGCTGGTCAGGACCACCGCTCCAACCACCGGCCCGAACAGCGTACCGACACCGCCCAGGATGGCAGCGAGTGCCATCTTGATCGACAGCGCTGTCGACAGCACCGAGTTCGGGTCGATGTAGAGCTCCTTCTGGGCATACAGGCTGCCACCGATGGCGGTAAAGAAGGCGCTGACGGACAGGGCAATCTGCTTGTAGCGCGCGATGTTCACGCCAATGCTGCGGGCCGCATCCGGTTCGTCCTTGATGGCGCGAAAGTAGTAGCCGAGGTAGCTGCGCTCTATCCACCAGTTGGCCGCCAGAGTCAGCAGCAGCAAGCCCAGCGCAAGCCAGTAATACGGCAGCTTGGTGGCAAAGTTCATCCACAGCCAGCCCTGTTTGTCCATGGGCACATACAGGCCCACCGCCGCTCCACCAAATTCCCATTCGGTGAAGAAAATCTGGACCAGCTCGGCCACGGCAATGGTGGCCATGGCAAAGTAATGGCCCTTGAGCCGGAAGCACGACCAGCCGAATGCCATGCTCAGCAGCGCAGCAATCAAACCACCCGACAGCACACCCAGCCAGGGATTGACGCCAAACTTGACCAGCAGCAAGGTGGAGGCATAAGCCCCCAGCCCGTAGAAAGCGGCATGACCCAGCGACACCTGGCCGGCATAGCCGCCCACCATGTTCCAGGCCACACCCACCTGCGCCGCCATGAGCACCAGGATGGCCATGTTGAGGTGTGAAGAATCGACGACCACGGGCAAGGCCAGTGCGGCAAGCAAGGCGGCCACTGCAAAAATAGTGTTTTTCATGGCGGTCATGCCTTACCCATCAAGCCCTGCGGGCGGAACATCAACACGCCCAGAAACAGCACCAGCACGATGGCGGTCTTGTACTGCGGCCCGAGCAGCAGGCCGCCCATGACCTCGATCACGCCGACCAGAATGCCGGCCCAGAAGGCACCCGTCACGCTGCCGAAGCCACCCAGGTTAACCACCACAAAAGCCAGCAGGATGAAGTTGGCACCAACGTCCGGGAAGATCGGAAAAAAGGTCGCCAGCAGCACACCGGCCGCACCGGCGCAGGCCGCGCCTATGCCCCAGGCCAGCGAGAACATCTTGTGCGAGTCAATGCCCATCAGGCGCGCGGCCTCCTTGTCGGATGCCGTGGCTTCCAGCGCCGCACCGAGCCGGGTTTTATTCAAAAAGTAGTAAATAAGCCCGGTGACAACAATGGCGCCTATGCCCGCCACCAGTTGCGGCTTGCCCAGTTGAATGCCCAGCAGCTTCACGGTGCCACTGACGGCCGAGTTCTCGATGGAACGGAAATCCGACTTCCAGAAAAACTGGGCCACGCCACGCAGCAAAATCATGAGGCCGAAGGTGGTAAAGATTTGCGACAGCATGGGCGCATTGATGATGCGCACGATCACCAGCTTGTACAGCAGCACGCCAAACGCAAACAGCATGAGGACCGTCAGCGGTAGCGTGATCAGCGGGTCCAGCGCATACAGCGCAAACAGCCAGAAGGTCGAGTACATGCCCAGCATGAGGAACTCGCCATGGGCGAAATTCACGATGTCCATGACACCGAAAATCATGGTCAGGCCGATGGCAACCAGCGCGTAAATCAGCCCAATCAGGACACCCGAGGCGAGCGTCTGGAGCAGAATTTCAGTAGTCATGGTTTGTCTTTCAAAACAGGTCAGCCGTTATGGGCTTATTCCATTTCTAATTCAATGCGAGATTAGGCGCGGCGCCGCAGACAGTGCTGTAGCACGGTAAGGCGGGGCAACGACATATCGCATTGAAGTAGAGATGGAATTACTTGCGCTGGTCCCACTTGGGCATGGGCCAGGTCACTTCACGCGAGGCTATGTTGAACGGCCAGACCGTGTTGTATTTGCCATCAACAATCTGTACCAGAATGCCCTGGCCCAGCGTGTTCTGGCCGCTTGCATCAAACTTCACGCCCTTCCACGGCATGATCAGCTTGCTGCCGGGAATATCGGTGGCGACCAGCGCCTTGCGAATCGCTTCCGGCTCGGTAGAGCCTGCGCGATTGATGGCATCGGCCATCACCATCAAGCCGGTGAAGGTGCGCGAGGAGTTGCCGGTGAAATTGATCTTGTAGCGGCTGTTGAACAGGGCGTTGACCTGCTTGATCAACGGGTTGCGGGTCGCCAGATCCAGCGCCCAGACTTCGCGGGTAATGATGTACTCCGCGTCCTTGCCCAGGGTCTTGATGAAGTCGGTGTCGGTGAAACCGGCGTTGTTGGCCAAAATCATGTCTGGCGAAAACCCCAGCTCCTTGTAGGTTTTCATCGACAGGATCGCATCGGCCGTGTACGACGACTGCAGCACCAGGTTCGGATTCGCCGCCTTGAGCGTTTGCACCTCGGAAGTCAGTTGCGTGGTCTTGGCCGGGTAAACCACTTGCTTGACCAGGCTGTACTTGAACTCGGGTGCCAGCTTGGCCTGCAGCTTGGTGGTTTCAGTGCCCCACAGGCCGTTTTCGTTCAAGGATGCAATGACGCCGGGTTTGATGCCCTTTTTGGTTTCCAGCTCTTTTAAAAAATCAAAAGCGTTGTGCACGAAGAGGTCGTCATGCGGCGTGGTGCGAAAGAACCATTTGAAGTTGCGCTGCGTGAGCGATGCCGACGAAGACTCCGGATTCAGAAACGGAATGCCGGCACGCTCGGCAACCTGGCTCGCTGTTGCTGTGACGGCACTGTTGTAGGCACCAACCAGCGCCACCACTTTTTCCTGCGTGATCAGGCGCTCGGCCTCTGTCGCGCCGGTCTGCGGGTTGGCCTGGTGGTCGGCAAACACCAGCTTGATCCTGGCGCCCTTCAGGTTTGGCAAACCTTTGCCGGCCGACAATGGCAGCTCGGAGATACCCGGCGCACCGCTGTTGATGATGTCGGCCGCAAGCTCCAGCGCACTGCGCAGTTCCGCCCCCACCGCAGCACCGGAGCCGGTCAACGGGTAGAGCACGCCGATCCTGACTTCTTGCTGCGCCTGCACACCCAGGGTGATGCCTGCGCCTGCGACGACTGCGGCCACACGGGCCAACCATGACTTGTTCATCTGGTACTCCTCGTAAAAACATGACAGTTGAATGACATGTAGGCGAGTGTGCAATTAGCAAATTACGAAATCAAGCAAGAAATTTTTCGCTCAGCTCATCGATTTTTTCGATAATCAGGATTTACCCTTACACACTTTTTTTGGTGATTTTTCCAACTTTCCGGTGACCTGTTTTGGTGCCAGAACCGACGCCCGTGGCCTCACCGGCAAACTCCACCGCCGACTTGACAACCGTTTCAACCGTCGACGATGTCGGGTCTGTGCGGTAGCTGGCGTGGATGGGCAAGGATGCCAGCCGCGTATCGCAGGTCAGCAATTTAAGGCTTGCAAAACCGGTAAGCCGCTCTACTGCGGCGCGCGGCAGCAAGGCCACGCCGAAGCCGCCCTGCACCAGCTGCACCATCGCCGAAATGGAGGAGATGGCGTGCACCTTTTTGGGCTCCATGCGATGCTGCCTGAAGAGATCGAGCAAGGTCACATGCGGCTGGGACCCCTTCTGGAAGGTCAGCAGCTCCATCTCCGCGAGTTCGTCCAGCCGGTAATTTCTTTTTTTATGCAGTGCCGGATTACCTACAAACGCCATTTCCATGGACGGTAGCGCCTGGTTTCTCACGCCCTCGGCCGACGCCGGAAGCACCGCAAACACCAGGTCCAGCGTGCCGCGCTGTATCTGGTCGATCAGAATCGGAGTGGTCTCCACCGTCAGCTCCAGCTCCAGGCCCGGATGGTCAGAGCGCAACTTTTCGAGCCAGGGAATCAGCCACGAATGCAGCACCGACTCAATGGCACCGATGCGCATGGCTACCGCCATGGCCGCGCCTGACCCCATTTCATGTTTGACTTCACGCTGAAGCTCCAGCAGTTTTTGCGCATACACCAGAAAGCGCGCACCCGCCACCGTGAGCTTGAACTGCTTGTCGCGCCGGTCCAGCAGCAAGATGCCCAGTTCTTCTTCCAGCGTGGCAATGCGGCTGGACATGGCTGACTGCGTCAGATACAGCTTTTCAGCCGCCCGCGAGATGCTTTTGAGTGAGGCCACCCAATAGAAAGCTTCAACAAACCTGAGATTCATGGGGCGGCGGTTGGAAGAAAAATCATTAAGCGGTCAGGCTGGCTGCAGACCTAGCCGCCTGGTCATAAATACCCGAGAGCAAGCGCAGCAGCCGGGCCAAATCGCCAATATTGCGGTTCATTGCGTCGTCGGCGTTGAGGGCGTCGATCAGACACGACTCGCGGATTTCCCGGTAACGCTCCACATATTGACGCCCCAGCTCGGTCGCGGCATAAGTCACGTCCTTGCCACTCTTGCTGGACGCCACCACGCCCAGGTTTTGCAGTTTCTTGAGTGAGTAATTGATCAGGTGGGTGTCTTCCACATTCATGATGAAGCAAATGTCGGCCAGCCGCTTGTTACGGGCGCGGTGCGTCACATGGTGGAGTACCAGCACATCCAGCGGCATGAGGTCTTTCAGGCCGGCGGCACTCATGCAGTGGGCAACCCATCGGTGAAAGGCATTGCCCGCCACGATCAGGCCGAACTCGAACTCGCTCATCTCTGTGCTTCTGGGTGACACCAGGTGTGCGGACGACACGATAGGCGGTTGCCCCGCCTGAGGCGGTACCACTGACACACTGACAGGACGCTTCTTCGGCATTGACAACCTCCAGAATGGCAACATTGCCAAATGAATCCGAATTGTAGATACGTAACCTACAATTTATCGACTATTTGTCGACATTTAGGGAAAGCACCAGCCGAGATTTCGTTTATGCGCCTTACATTTACCGCGTGCTTTGTCTTCCCGCAGGTCATGGAGTTTTTATGAAACACCGCCTGCTTACCCAGGCTTTCCGGATACCCACCGCCCCCTTTTGCAAGCGCCGCAACAACCTCGCCGAAATTCTGCCCATGAGTCAGCCTGCCCAGTCCAGCGCATCACCGCTACTTTCCGTTCGCTCCCTCAGCGTCGAATTCGAAGTGCCGGGCGGGCGCTTTCGCGCGGTTGACGGCTTGAGCTTCGATGTCAAGGCCGGACGCACGCTGGCGATCGTCGGCGAGTCGGGTTCGGGCAAATCGGTGACCTCGCAGGCCATCATGCGCCTGACCGACTACTCGGGTGGGCAAATCGTCGATGGCCAAATCCTGTTTCAATCGCCGGTCAGCGGCATGCACGACCTGACACGGGCCAGTGACGACACCCTGCGCTCCATTCGCGGCAATGAAATTGCCATGATCTTTCAGGAGCCCATGACCTCGCTGAACCCGGTGTTCACGATCGGCAACCAGATCGCGGAAACATTGATCCTGCACCAGGGCTTAAGCCCGTCCCAGGCACGCGAGCAGTCCCTCGCCCTGCTCGAAAAAGTCCGCCTGCCCGATGCCGAACGGCTGCTCGACGCCTATCCGCACTCGCTGTCCGGCGGCATGCGCCAGCGCGCCATGATTGCCATGGCACTGTCCTGCCAGCCGGCACTGCTGATTGCCGACGAGCCCACCACGGCGCTGGACGTGACGATTCAAGCACAAATCCTGAACATCATTCGCGAGCTGCAGCAGGGCCTGAACACCGCCGTGGTGTTCATCACCCACGACATGGGCGTGGTGGCGCAGATGGCGGACGACGTGGTGGTGATGTGGCGCGGACGCATGGTCGAACAAGGCCCGGTCGAGCAAATCTTCAACGCCCCGCAGCACCCTTACACCCGCGCCCTGTTGTCGGCGGTTCCCCGGCTGGGCAGCCTGCGCGGCCAGGCACTGCCAAAGCGTACGCCCCTGATCGTGCTGGAGGGCGACCAGTTGCGCGAAGTCGGCACCGAGCAGGTGCAGGACACCGTGGACTCCCGTGCACCTTTGCTCACGGTTGAAAAGCTCACCACCCGTTTCGATGTTGCCCACAGCCTGCTGGGGCGTGTCACGCACCGCGTGCATGCCGTCGAACAAGTCAGCTTCGACATCTATCCGGGAGAAACGCTGGCCCTGGTCGGAGAGTCCGGCAGCGGCAAATCCACCATCGGTAAAACGCTGCAGCAACTGGTCGATTCGACCAGCGGCACGATCCGCTTCGCGGGTCAGGACATCAGTACCTTGAACGCTGCCGGCAAGCAGCGGCTGCGGCGGGACATCCAGTACATCTTCCAGGACCCATATGCCTCGCTCGATCCGCGCAAGACCGTAGGCTTCAGCATTGCCGAGCCCATCCTCACCCACCGTTTGCTGACCGACCCCAAGTCGGTGCAACGGCGACTAGCCGAGTTGCTCGAATGCGTCGGCCTGAAGCCCGAACACGCCGGCCGCTATCCGCACGAATTCTCCGGCGGCCAGCGCCAGCGCGTCTGCATTGCCCGTGCGCTGGCCTGCAATCCCAAGCTGGTGATCGCCGACGAATCCGTTTCCGCACTGGACGTCTCCATCCAGGCGCAGATCATTGATTTGCTGATGGCCTTGCAGGCCGAGCGCGGACTGTCTTACCTGTTCATCACGCATGACATGGCGGTGGTCGAAAAAATCAGCCACCGGGTGGCCGTCATGTACCTGGGGCAAATCGTCGAAATCGGCCGTCGCCAGGATATTTTTGAAAATCCCCAGCATGCCTACACCCGCAAGCTGCTGGCGGCCGTGCCTGTGGCCGAGCCGGGCAAGCTGATCGACTCGCGCCTGATCCAGGGCGAGATCCCCAGCCCGCTGCGCAAAGTCGGCCATGAGCCTGACATCCTCAAGCTCTTTGAAGTCAACCCGGGCCATTGTGTGGCGCGAGCAGCAGCTTAAGCACCGGCCGGTTCATTCATTCACCCCTGCAACCCTGCAACCTCGCACATTTGTACCCAGGAGAAAACCCATGAAGCTGAAAACCTTCTTAGCCACCACCAGCCTGGTGCTCGCCAGCCTGGTGACCCCCAGCACGCATGCCGCGGGGACGCTCACCGTGGCACTGCACCAGGACCCCGGCAACTGGGACCCGATTGCCACCTTTCTGGTTTCCTGGGGAGCGGTCGGTGGTCAGGTATTTGATGGCCTGATCATGCGCACGCCGGACATGAAGCTGGTGCCCGGCCTGGCCACCAAATGGGAGTTTCTGGAGAAGAACACCAAGCTGCGCTTTACCCTGCGCCCCAATGTGAAATTCCACAACGGCGAGCCCTTCGATGCCGAAGCCGTGAAATTCACGTTTGACCGCCTGCTCGGCGAAGAGGGCAAGAAGGGGCCGCAGCAGTCCAACTACAACTCGATTGAAAAAGTCGTTGTCGTCAATCCCACAACGGTGGACTTCCTGCTGAAGAGCCCTGACCCGGTGCTGCTGACCAAGTTGGCCGGCTATGGCGCCATGATTGTGCCGCCCAAATACATCAAGGAAAAAGGCAGCCAATTCTTCGGCATGAACCCGGTCGGCACCGGCCCCTTCAAGTTCACGGAATACAAACCCAAAATCAGCCTCTCGTTCGAGCGCAACGCGGCCTACTGGGGCGGCGCCCCCAAGCTGGACCAGCTGGTCTACCGCTTCATCACCGAGCCCGCCACCCAAGCGGCCGAACTGCAGGCCGGCCGTGTCGACGTGGCCAACCAGATCCCGCTGGCGATGATCGACACCCTCAAGAAGGACAGCAAGCTTAACGTCGTCAGCATGGATGGCCCGGTCGCGCTGGCCATGCGCTACAACACGCAGCGCGGCATCATGAAGGACCGCGAAGTACGCAAGGCGCTCACCATGGCGGTGGATCGCGACGCCATCATCAAGACCATATTGCTGGGCAATGCCAAGCCCATCGCCAGCTTTCAGGGCATGCCGTCGTTTGGCAATGACCCGGCTCTGAAGCCCCTGCCTTTCAACCCGGCACAGGCCAAAGCCATGCTGCAAAAAGCCGGTGTCAAGCCAGGCACGCAAATCCAGCTCGACTTCCGCGGCTCTGACAGCAACTTCCGCGAAGTCGCGCAGGCGGTGGCCGGTTACCTGCAGGCGGTGGGCATCACCGCCTCGCTCAAGCCCTATGAAACCAATGTGCTGCTCAACGACATCATCCCGAACGGCAAGACCGGCGAGATGTGGCAAAACCAGTGGGGCGGCTGGACCTTTGACTACGACAACACGGCCTACGCCATGTACTACACCAAGCAGCGCTGGAACCCGTTTGATGACGATGCCAAGCTCAATGCCCTGCTGCATACCCAGCGCAACACCTGGGACCAGGCGGCGCGCAAGACAACCTTGCAGGAGATCGGCCGTTACGTGGCCGACCAGGCGCTGGAAATGCCCCTGTACAGCCTGAACACCATCTATGGCCTGAACAAGCGTGCAAAAAACCTGGCGCTGCCGGCCGATGGTCGTTTCCGCTTTGTCGAAGCCACTGTCGACTGACGCCCCATCCGACCCGACCTGAGCCAAACTGAGCTGCTGACACCATGAGTGGATTTCTTTTCAAGCGACTGCTGCAGGCGATCTTCGTCGTGCTGGTAGTGACCCTGTTGGTTTCCTATGCCGTGCGCCTGTCGGGCGACCCGGCGCTCATGCTCAGCCAGGGCGCTGGCAGCGTGACGGAGCAAGACCTCGAAAACATCCGCAAGGGCCTGGGCCTGGACCGGCCGTTCCTGGTGCAATACGCCGATTTTCTGCGCGGTGCGGTGCTCGGTGACTTCGGTCTGAGCTTCATGGGCGGAACGCCCGTGGCGCGCCTGATTGGTGACGCCTTGCCGGCCACGCTGGCGCTGGCTTTTGTCTCGCTGCTGCTGTCGGTTCTGGTGTCCGTGCCGCTGGGAATTCAGGCCGCCGTCAAAAAAGGCAAGAGGGTTGACCAGCTCATCCGCATCATCTCGCTGGTCGGGCTATCGTTTCCGAACTTCTGGCTGGCCATCATGCTGGTGCTGCTGCTGTCTATCACCTTCCCCATCCTTCCGCCCTCGGGCTGGGATGGACCGATCAGCCTGGTCATGCCCGCGCTGACCATGGCCATCATCCTGTCGGCCACCAATGTGCGCCTGGTACGCACCGCCATGCTGGAAACGCTGTCGGCCCAGTACATCATGGTGGCGCGCAGCAAGGGGCTCAAAGACCGGGTGGTGCTCTACAAGCACGCACTGCGCAATTGCGCCATCCCCCTGATCACCTACATCGGCCTGCAATTCGGCAACCTGATAGGCGGCCTCGTGGTGGTCGAAAAAGTCTTCAACTGGCCGGGGCTGGGAACGCTGGCTTTCGACGCCATCGCCGGCCGGGACTACCCGGTATTGCAAGGCACGGTCACCGTGCTATCCGTGATCATTGTGATGGTCAACCTGCTGGTCGACATTGCTTACGGGCTGGTCGACCCCCGCATTCGCAGCAAATAAATCCATGCAAACTGCCCCTCCCTCCCCCATTCCCGCGCCAGCCGTCCGCTCGCTGCAATGGCGCTCGCTCGAATTCGTGCTCGGCGCCCTGCTGACCGGTGCCATGCTGCTGCTGGTGCTGCTGTCGGTCTGGCTATTTCCGGACCGCGGTTCCGCCATGGACCTGGCCGCGCGCCTGACCGAACCTTTCACCCACTGGGCCCATCCGCTGGGCACTGACCCCCTGGGGCGCGACGTGCTGGCTCGCGTGCTGGTCGGTGGACGAATCTCCCTGATGGTCGGCTTTCTCTCGGTGCTGGGCGCCTCGGTGCTGGGCATCGTGATTGGCCTCGTCGCCGGTTATTACCGGGGCTTTTGGGACATGCTGCTGATGCGCTGCGTGGACGTGCAGCTGGCACTGCCCTTCATCCTGGTGGCGCTCACCTTCATCTCCATCCTGGGCGGCGGCCTGGGCAACATCATCCTGTTCATGATCGTCTCCCAGTGGGTGCAATACGCGCGGCTGGTGCGCGGCATGGTGCTGTCGGTGCGCGAGCGCGAATTCATCCAGGCGGCGCGTGCGTTTGGCGTGCGCGACCTGGCGATGATTCGTCACCACATCCTGCCCAACGTGATCGGGCCGGTCATCATCCTGATCACACTGAACGTAGCCAACAACATCCTGCTCGAAAGCAGCCTGACCTTCCTGGGCCTGGGTGTGGACCCATTGATTCCCAGCTGGGGCGGCATGCTGGCCGATGGCCGAACCTATATGCAGACCGCCTGGTGGGTCAGCGTCTTCCCCGGCGTGGCCATCATGCTCACGGTGTTGGGCCTGAACCTGCTGGGTGACTGGCTGCGCGACCGGATCGACCCTACTGGAAAACTTTAACGGAAAGACTGCAATGAAGAGCACCCCGCTTCTGGACATAACCCTGCCGCGCACACTGGATGGCTGGGTTGCCCAATTCGAGCAGAGCGAATGGCAGGGTGCACAGGTTCAGGGCTGGCTGTTCGAAGGCGCTGCCGCGCGCCGCGCCGCAGAACGCCGCCTGGCGGCTGCCGGCGTGCAGGCCCAGCTGCGCAGCGCCTACAAGCCATTGCTGCACTACTTTCTTGAAGAGATTGATTGCAGCACGCTGGCGGCCGTCACGGTGCATTACCCGGTGCACCCGAACGCATCGCCACGCCGTTTCGTGCTGGAGGCCTACCCGCTGGCCGGGCTGCTGCCTGACTGCAAGCTTGAGTTTGTACCCGGTACCGATGATCTGCATTACCGGCTGGCACTGACGCTGAAGGGTGGCCGGCAAATACAGGCCAGCGTCTTTGCACCCAACCGCGTCCATGTTGACCACATCGGTGCCACCCTGCTTTCGCCCACGGGCTGGCTGCGTGCCCAGATACAACCCAAGCACGGCCTTGCGGCAGGCATGGACAGCGCCCAGAAGACGGATTACGAGCAGCTCTTCGAGCAGATTCTGCAGACCGTCAAGCAGTACCCTTGGCCAGCGCAAGAGCCCTATTTCGAACGGCTGGACATCCGCGTTGACTTGGCCGGCATCGTACAAGCCCTGCCGGTGGATCACGAGTGCATCAGCAGCCATGAAGCGCTGCATGAAGACATTTATTTTTCCCTGCTTGAAATCTTCCAGCGCCGATCCGGACGGCTAGAAAATGATCGCCGCCTGCAGCCCGGGCAGATCGTGCCGGACGTGCGCGCCAGCACCACCGCGCCGCGCCTGCGCATAGCCTTAAGCCGCTTCGACGTGAAGGCGCAAGACCTTCGCGCTCACGTCCACGCCAACCCCAGCGCACAACAGCCCCTTGACATGCTAGGCACTGCAGCGCACCCGGCCCATATTGCCGCCGAGATGGATCGCCTGGGTGGCCAGCGCTTTACCGCTGTCAGCCGGCAGGGTCGCCAGGTCGCGGGTCTGTACCAGGCCGGGCCGGGCGCTGCCGTCTTCATCAGCGGCGGCCAGCATGCCAACGAAATCTCCGGCGTGGTCGGCGCCCTGCGTGCGGCACAGGCCCTGCAGGCACGCGAAAACACAGGGGACAAGGCCCACTTCGCACTGATCGCGCTGGAAAATCCCGATGGTTATGCCTTGCACCGCGAGCTGTGCGCCCAGCATCCGCAGCATATGCACCATGCCGCGCGTTACAGCGCCCTGGGCGACGACATTGAATACCGTGAGCAGGCGCCGCTCTACGAGCGCGAAGCGCGCGAACAGGCGCTGGCCTTGTCGGGCGCCCAGTTGCACATCAACCTCCACGGCTACCCGGCCCATGAGTGGACCCGGCCGCTTTCCGGCTACGTGCCACGCGGCTTTGAGCTGTGGACCATCCCCAAGGGGTTTTTCCTGATCCTGCGCCATCACCCCGGCTGGCAGGCGCAGGGGCGCGCCCTGCTTGAGCAAGTCAGCGCGGCACTGTTAAAGGTCCCTGGCCTGCCCGCGTACAACGCCCGTCAGATGGCGCTCTACCAACAGCATGCGGGCGAGTTGCCCTTCGAGGTCATCAACGGCATTGCCTGCACACAGTCGGAGACCACCCGTCCCGGCGCGCCGGTCACGCTGATCACGGAGTTTCCCGACGAAACAGTGGATGGAGAAGCGTTCCGGTTCGCCCACACGGTACAGATGGAAACCGTGTTGGCCGCTGTGCGTACCTGGCAAGGGCTGGCTTCGTAAACAAGCGGAATCTTCTGAGTCAAGGGGGATTTTTCGGGGTATGCCCGAGCACGCTGGCGCAGTTTTTGCATCTATCCTATCTGTGCTTATCACTCTATTTTCCTGGAGCTTTCATGAAATTCAAGCTTGCCCTGATCGCCGCCGCACTATGCGCAGGCACGACAGCATTCGCCCAGACCAAATGGGATTTGCCGGCGGCCTACCCTGCGTCCAACTTTCACACCGAAAACCTGACGCAGTTCGCTGCAGACGTGGACAAGGCCACGGGTGGCAAGCTGAAGATCACGGTGCATGCCAATGCGTCGCTTTTCAAGGCGAATGAAATCAAGCGCGCCGTTCAGGGCGGCCAGGCGCAGCTGGGCGAGATATTGCTCGCCAACTTTGAAAACGAAAACCCGATTTACGGCGCCGACGGCCTGCCCTTTCTGGCGTCAAGCTATCCCGCCGCCCGCAAGCTGGCCGATGCGCAAAAGCCCGCGCTCGACAAACTGCTGGGCGCACAGGGCATGAAAGTGCTTTACACCGTGGCATGGCCTCCGCAAGGCGTTTACGTCAACAAGGAACTCACCTCGGTCGCCGACATGAAAGGCCTCAAGTGGCGTGCCTACAGCCCCGCGACCAGCAAAATTGCAGAGCTGGTGGGCGCACAGCCTGTGACGGTGCAGGCCGCCGAACTCAGCCAGGCGCTGGCCACCGGCGTCGTCAACAGCTACATGAGCTCGGGCTCAACCGGCTACGACACCAAGACCTACGAGAGCATCAAGTACTGGTATGACGTGCAGGCCTGGTTGCCCAAAAACGCCGTCATCGTCAATAAAAAATCTTTTGACGCGCTGGATGCGCCTACCCAGGCTGCCGTCCTGAAAGCGGCGGCAGACGCCGAGGTACGCGGCTGGAAAATCAGCGAAGAGAAAAACGAGTTTTATAAAAAAGCGCTGGCTGAAAAGGGCATGAAGATCATGGCGCCTTCGCCCAAGCTGGTAGCCGACTTCCGCCAGGTCGGCGGCATCATGAAAGCAGACTGGACCAAACGCGCCGGCGCCGATGGTGAAGCGCTGCTGTCAGCCTACGAGAAATCAACCGCGGTCAAGAAATAAACATGCGGCGGCTACTTGATGCGCTGTATGACGGCGCGGCGTGGGTGGGGGCTCTCTTCATGGTCGGCACGCTGGTCTCCGTGCTGGCCGGTGTGCTGGACCGGCAGTTTGCCTGGTCGCTGCGCGGCACCGACATGTACGCGGGTTACTGCATGGCGGCCAGCGGTTTCCTGGCGCTGGCGCACACCCTCAAAAAAGG
This sequence comes from Polaromonas sp., assembly GCA_036506595.1. GTDB lineage: Bacteria > Pseudomonadota > Gammaproteobacteria > Burkholderiales > Burkholderiaceae_C > Polaromonas. Next base: position 14,412 of record DASXRN010000038.1, read on the forward strand.
CGAGCACATCCGCGTCACGCTGATTCTCAACGCGGCCAAGGGCCGGGCTCGGCGGGCGATTGAGATATGGGCGCTGGCAGCGGCGACCGCGCTTGCCATGCTGTTTGCCTGGTACAGCGTGAAACTGTCGATCAACTCCTGGCAGTTCAATGATGTCTCTACCGGCAATGACGCGACGCCGTTGTGGATTCCACAGCTCACCATGGGCGTCGGGGCCGTGATCCTGATGATTGCCTTCATCGATGAGCTGGTGCTGGAGATCACCGGGCGTCGCGTTCAGGCGGGCAGCGACGAAGCCGAAGCCTTGCACTACGAATAATCAGAAGAACAAACCCCATGTCCGAGCTTGCCATCACCTCTTTACTGATCCTTTCGCTGTTTCTCATCCTGGGCTCGGGCGTCTGGATAGGCCTTACCCTGTCGGGCGTCGCCTGGATCGGCATGCAGCTCTTTTCTTCGCGCGCCGCGGGCGATGCCATGGCCGTGACCATCTGGGGCTCTTCATCGAGCTGGACGCTGACGGCCCTGCCGCTCTTCGTGTGGATGGGTGAAATCCTGTTTCGCACCAAGCTCAGTGAAAGCATGTTCAAAGGGCTGGCGCCCTGGGTCAGCCGCCTGCCGGGCGGCCTGCTGCACACCAATGTGATCGGCTGCACCATTTTTGCGGCGGTGTCGGGCTCGTCAGCGGCGACCTGCGCCACCATCGGCAAGATGACCTTGCCGGAACTCGCCAAACGCGGCTACCCCGAAGACATCACGATCGGCTCGCTGGCCGGGGCCGGTACGCTGGGCCTGCTCATTCCGCCCTCCATCATCATGATCGTCTACGGCGTCAGCGCCGATGTGTCGATTGCCAAGCTCTTCATCGCAGGCGTTTTCCCCGGCCTGTTGCTCGCGTCGCTGTTCTCGGGCTACCTGGTTGTCTGGGCGCTGATGAACAAAGGCAAAATCCCGCCGCCCGACGCGGCCATGAGCTTCAGCCAGAAGGTCTACGAATCGCGCCACCTGATTCCCGTGGTGCTGCTCATCAGCGCCGTGCTCGGTTCCATCTACACAGGTATCGCCACGGCCACGGAGGCGGCGGCCATTGGCGTGGTCGGGTCACTGCTGGTGTCGCTGGTGCAACGCTCAATGACGTGGACCACCTTCAAGGAGTCGCTGCTGGGCGCCACGCGCCTCTACTGCATGATTGCGCTGATTCTGGCGGGCGCCGCGTTCCTGACGCTGAGCATGGGCTACATCGGCCTGCCGCGCCACCTGGCCGAGTTTGTATCCGGCCTGGGCCTGAGCCCTTTCCTGCTGATTCTCGCCCTGAGCTTGTTTTACATCATTCTGGGCTGCTTTCTGGACGGCATTTCGATGGTGGTGCTCACCATGGGCGTCATCCTGCCCACGGTGCAGACAGCGGGCCTGGACCTCATCTGGTTCGGCATTTTCATCGTCATCGTGGTGGAGATGGCGCAGATTACGCCGCCCGTGGGCTTCAACCTGTTTGTGCTGCAGGGCATGACCAAAAAAGAGATTACCTACATTGCACGGGTCACGCTGCCATTTTTCTTCCTGATGTGCGGCATGGTGCTGCTGCTGTGGTTTTTCCCGCAGATCGCGACCTGGCTTCCTGGCAAGATGTGATCGCCCATTCTGATGGCCAAGACAGCTGAGGCCTGAGCGCCCGCAAGTGCTTATCTATCGCCAGGGCTGAGTCAGCCGCAGGTCATCGGTCAGCGCCCAGGTTTTAAGACCTGTCGCCGCCTCAATCGCCTGCCGGTAGGGCGGCATGTTGGTGCACTCCAGCACCACGGACGCCAGCGTGGGCGCGCGCTTTTTCAGCGCCTTCGCCGCAGCGACCACATCGGAGGATGCCTTTTGAATATCCAGGGTCTCGCGGTTACCCAAAATGGCCGCGGCAAATTCACCGGCCGGCTCAACCCCCTGCACG
>DASXRN010000039.1:0-2748 GCA_036506595.1 Polaromonas sp.
CGCATCAACACCATGGCGCATGACATTGAGGGCATGCTGGACGCCAAGCGCACCTTGCTGCTGGCCCTGAGCCACGAGCTGCGCTCTCCGCTGACGCGGGCGCGCCTCAATGCCGAGCTGCTGCCCACCACGCCCGAGGGCTCCGGTGCGGGCGAGCGCGAGCGCGAAGCGCTGCTGCGCGACCTGGGTGAAATGCGTGATTTGATCAGCGACCTGCTGGAAAGCGAGCGCCTGGCCAGCCCGCATGCCGCCCTGCAGCGCGAGGTGGTCGACCTGGCGGCGCTGGTGCGCGAGACGGTGGCGGAAATGCCGGGAGCGGCAGACGTCGTGCTGGACCTGGCGCCCGGCCTTTCGCCGCTTGCGCTGGACCGCATGCGCGTTCGCCTGCTGGTGCGCAACCTGCTCGACAATGCGCAGCGTTACAGCGCCGGCGCCAGCCAGCCGCCGCGCGTGGCGCTGCATGCCGCCGAAGGCGGCGTGATGCTGGAGGTGCGCGATTTTGGCCCGGGGGTGGACGCGGCCCAGCTTGCCCATTTGACCGAGCCCTTTTATCGCACCGACGGTGCGCGCCAGCGCGCCACGGGCGGTGTGGGCCTGGGCATGTATTTGTGCCGGCTGGTGGCCCAGGCGCATGGCACGCAGCTGCAGGTGCGCAATGCGGCACCGGGCTTGAGCGTCCAGGTGCTATGGAATAAGTAGCTGACTACGCCCATCCCTAAAGGGCTACGGGCTTATTTTGTTCTTGTCCCCAGCAGGCCGATGCTCCAGGTCAGTGCGCGGCCGCTCACCAGCATCAGCAGCGCGGTCGAGCCCAGCGGCGTCAGGTAGCTGAGGATGCCGATCTGCCGCGCATCGCCCCGCTTGAGCGCCTTGTCCCACAGGAAAAACGCGGCGCCCAAGGGCCCAACGCCCATCACCGCCATCAGCAGCCAGTCGCGCAAGGACAGGGCAGCCTCGGGCTCCAGCGCCCAGTGGCACAGCAGGGACAACCCGCCCGAGACAAGGCCGAAGAGCCCGATGGCCACGGTGGGAAAGGTCGGCACGCGCTGTGTCAGCAGCGAATAGCTCGCCCAGACCAGCGCCGAACCCAGCGCGGACAGGTAGCCCCAGGACCAGCCGCCTCCCGCGGAGGGCCCGCTGCCGGACCCGGCGCCGAGGATGGCAATGGCCGCACCGGAAAAACCCAGCAGGGCCGCCGCCACATGCACGGTGCGCAACTGCACACTCTTCAGGAGCAGCGGCGCCAGCACCACCATGAAAAGCGGCCACAGGTAGTTGACCAGGTTGGCCTCGACCGCCGGCGCATGCCGCAGGGCGATGAAGAGCAGGAAGTGAAAGCCAAAGAGGCCGTACACGCCCAGCGCCAGCGTGGCGGCCGGAATCATCCATTGCCGCCTGTCCTTCCAGACAAAGGGCAGGGCCAGCACGCTGCCGATCAGCAGCGCCACACCGGTCAGCAAAAAGGGCGGAACATGTTTGAGCGACACCCCGAGCGAGGCAAGCAGGGCCCACAGCGTGATGGCGCCCAGTGCATAAAGATTGGCTGGCATGGCTGCAAGCATAGAGGCCCTTTGAGACTCATTGCGCGCCACATCGTCGCGCAACCACGCTTTGCCGTTGCGCAACGACGGTCTTGCACCGCCACGGCCTGCAGCGCAAAAGCTTAAGGGAGCCGTCTGTTCGGCCAATGCCGCCGCATCGCCGCCGTCAGCGCCGACGGTGACTGGTAACCGCAGCGCAGGGCGGCCTCGGCCACGCTGACGCCGCCGGCGCGCAGTTGCCGGGCTTGCGCCAGACGCTGATGGCGCAGCCACTGCATCACGCTCTGGCCGGTTTCGCGTCGGCAGCGCGCCGCAAACTGGGTGGGGCTTAGAAACACCTGCGCCGCCAGTTGCGCCACGCTCAGCGCTTCATGCAGATGGCGCTGCGCCCAATGGGTAAGCTGCTGCCAGTCAATGGGGCGAACAGGGCGCTGGCCACGCTGCACGGTACCGAGCGAAGGAGCGCCCCAGGCATCCAGCAGCAAGGCCGGCCCGTAGTGCCGGGTCAGTGCGCCGGGTTGTTCCATGGCGTGCGCCAGGTAGCGGGCCAGTGCCAGCGCCTGGGCGGGCCGGGCCGGTTGAGAGGCACAACGAGCCCAGCCCTGGTCGGCGGTGTCCAGCACCAGGCAGTGGCTGCCTGTGCGGGCTTCGAAGTCATGGCGCTCGCCGGGGGCAATCACGCAGCCATCACCTGCGCCAATGCGCTGGCCGCGGCCTTGTACTTCCAGTTCGAGCACACCTTCCAGGCCCAGCAGCACCTGAAAATGGTCATGCGCATGGCTGCCGTGCGAAGCGCCGTAGTGGCGCAGCGACAGCGAGCCCTGCGGCGTGTTCATGTCAAAGGCTGACGCTGGCCGCGTTGTCTGCTTTGTCCGCCACGCCTGCGGCATGCGCCTGCTGGTCGGCGTGGTAGCTGGAACGCACCATCGCGCCGACAGCGGCGTGCGTGAATCCCATTTTGTAGGCTTCTTCTTCAAACATCTTGAAGGTGTCGGGGTGCACATAACGGCGCACCGGCAGGTGGCTGGTGGACGGCGCCAGGTACTGGCCTATCGTCAGCATGTTGATGTTGTGCGCACGCATGTCGCGCATCACCTGCAGAATCTCTTCGTCGGTTTCGCCCAGGCCGACCATGATGCCGCTCTTGGTCGGCACATCAGGGTGCAGGGCCTTGAATTTTTTCAGCAGGCTCAGGCTGAACTGGTAA
>DASXRN010000040.1:0-1943 GCA_036506595.1 Polaromonas sp.
CCTGGGCGCAGCGCCGCCTGCTGGTGGCCACCACAGCCGGGGAAAGTGATGCGGGCATCACCTCACTGGCAGCGTTTTTGGTGCAGGAGGCTTCGCAAAACGCGAAGGCACAAGGCCGCAAAGAGTAATGGACGCCGCCCGCCCGCTGCAGCACACTGCGCAGCCATGGACATTGCTTCTTCACCCTCTTCACCTGGCCCGCTGGCAGGACTCAAGGTTCTCGAACTTGGGCAGCTGATCGCCGGGCCGTTTGCCGCCAAAACCCTGGCCGACTTCGGCGCCGAGGTCATCAAGATCGAAGCGCCCGGCGCGGGAGATCCCTTGCGCAAATGGCGATTACTCAAAGACGGCACCTCGGTCTGGTGGCAGGTGCAGTCGCGCAACAAGCGCTCGCTGGCGCTGGACCTCAAAGACCTCCAGGCGCAAGAGATTGTGCGCAAGCTGGCGCGGGAGTCCGACGTGCTGATCGAAAACTTCCGACCCGGCGCCATGGAAGGCTGGGGCCTGGGGCCCGACGAGCTGCTCAAGCTCAATCCGCGCCTGATCGTGCTGCGCATCAGCGGCTACGGCCAGACCGGCCCCTACCGCGACCGCCCCGGCTTTGGCGTGGTGGCCGAGGCCATGAGTGGCCTGCGCCACCTGACGGCCGAGCCCGGCCGCGTGCCGGTGCGCGTGGGCGTGAGCATTGGCGACACGCTGGCCGCGCTGCACGGCGTGATCGGCATCTTGCTGGCGCTGCAGCATCGCAATGCCTCAGGCCCGGGTCAGGTGATCGACGTGGCGCTCTACGAAGCGGTGTTCAACTGCATGGAAAGCCTGCTGCCCGAATACAGCGCGTTTGGCGCCGTGCGCGGCCCGGCCGGCAGCGCCCTGCCCGGCATCGCGCCCAGCAATGCCTACCGCTGCAAGGATGAAGCGTCGGCCGCCAGCGCCGGGCCGCCCCAAGCAAGGCCAGCCCCCTCGGGGGGCAGCGAACCACGCGAAGCGGGGAGCGTGGGGGCCTATGTCCTGATTGCCGGCAATGGCGACAGTATTTTCAAGCGGCTGATGGCCGTGATAGGCCGCGAGGACCTGGGGGCCGATCCGGCGCTGGCTGACAACGCCGGCCGCGTGGCACGCGTGGCCGAGATTGACGAAGCCATAGGCCAGTGGGCGGCGCAGCGCACGGTGGCCGAGGCGCTGGCGGCGCTGGACCAAGCATCGGTACCGGCCGGCCGCATCTACAGCGTGGCCGACATCGCAGCCGACCCGCATTACCAGGCGCGCGGCATGCTGGACAGCGTGCAGATGGACGACGGCAGCCGGCTGGCCGTGCCCGGCATCACGCCCAAGCTCTCGCTCACGCCCGGCGGCCACCGCCGCAACGCCCCCACCTTGGGCCAGGACACCGACGCCGTGCTACACGAACTCGGCCTCACGCCCGAACAGATTCAGGGCCTCAAGGACAGGGGCATTGTTTCAGGAGCCCAGCCATGACACGGATTTTTTTCAATGAGGTCGCCACGCGCGACGGCTTCCAGATCGAGCCAGAATTCATCCCGACCGACACCAAGGTGGCGCTGATAGATGCCCTGAGCGAGTGCGGTTATGCCAAGATCGAAGCGACCTCGTTCACCTCACCCAAGGCGATCCCGATGCTGCGCGACGCCGAAGAGGTGATGGGCCGCATACGCCGCGTGCCGGGTGTCGAGTACACGGTGCTGGTGCCCAACCTGCGCGGCGCCGAACGCGCGCTCGAATCGCGCGCCGACGAACTCAACCTGGTGATGTCCACCTCCGAGACGCACAACCTGGCCAACCTGCGCATGCCGATGGCACACAGCTTCGCGGCGCTGTCGGAAGTGATTCAGCAGGTTGATGGAAAAACGCCTATCAACGTTTCACTGTCCTGCTGCTTTGGCTGCCCGATGGAGGGCGATGTGCCGCAGGAAAGCGTGCTGGCC
>DASXRN010000041.1:0-16019 GCA_036506595.1 Polaromonas sp.
TGCTCAAACGCCTTGAAGCGTCGGGTTTCATCTCCCGCATTCGCGCCGTGGAAGACGAGCGCCGCGTGCACATCACGCTGACGGCTGCGGGCCGCAAGCTCAAGGCCAAAGCCGCCAAAATCCCCGGCTGCATCCTGCGCGCCAGCCAATGCTCCATTCCCGAACTGGTGGCCCTGACGCAGCAAGTGCAGGCCTTGCGCAAGCGCCTGGTGGCCTAGGGCCTGTTCACCGCATCAGTTTTTTTAGTTTTTCAATCCCGCCTCAATCCGGGGCATTTTTCCCAAAGGAAGCACCATGACGACCCAGCTCGAAAAAGTTCTCTACACTGCCCATGCCCACACCACCGGTGGCCGTGACGGCAAGTCCAAAACCGATGACGGCCGCCTCGAAGTCACCCTGAGCTCACCCGGCACGGCCGGCACCGGCACCAACCCCGAGCAGCTGTTTGCCGCCGGTTACTCCGCCTGCTTCATTGGCGCCATCAAGGCCGTGGCCGGCATGAAAAAGATCGACGTTCCCGCCGATGTCTCAATTGACGCCAGCGTGGACCTGGGCAAAATTCCCGCCGGCTACGGCATCGCGGCCCGCCTGGACATCAGCCTGCCCGGCATGGACCGCGCCGCGGCCCAGGCGCTGATTGACGCCGCCCACCAGGTCTGCCCTTATTCCAACGCCACGCGCGGCAACATTGATGTGACCATCACTCTGAAATAAGCACCGCGTTGCGCTGAACTGTCGCCAAAGCGGCCCGCCTGTGTTGAGCCGGCGGGCCGTTTCATTTAGGGTGTGGCCCATGACAACGCTCACTTCACACGCCGATTTTCTGGTTCGCAAAGACCGGCTTGCCCAAACCCGCTGGCGGGTCACCGAGCCGCCTGCCCTGCTGCCCGGCCAGGTGCGCCTTGGCATGGAGTCCTTTGCGCTGACGGCCAACAACATCACCTACGCCACGTTTGGTGATGCCATGAACTACTGGCAGTTTTTCCCGACCGGTGAGGAAGGCTGGGGGCAGCATTCCCGTGTGGGGTTTTGCCAGGGTGATTGAATCGCAATGCGCCGGCATCGTGAGCGGCGAGAAGTTTTACGGCTACTACCCCATGGCGACCCAGGTGATTCTGCAAGCCGAGCGCATCACACCGGCCGGCTTTGTGGATGGCAGCCCCCACCGGCAATCCCTGCACGCCGCCTACAACCAGTACATGCGTTGCAGCCAGGACCCGTTCTACACGGCCAGTACCGAAGACCTGCAGTCCTTGCTGCGCCCATTGTTCATCACCTCGTTTCTGATTGATGATTTTCTGGCCGACAACGACTTCTTTGGCGCCTGCGCGGCGGAACAACCGGCCACCCTGCTGCTGTCCAGCGCGTCCAGCAAAACCGCCTACGGCACGGCCTTTCAGCTGGCACAGCGACCCGGCTTGGAGGTGGTCGGGCTGACCTCGCCCGGCAACGTGGCTTTTTGCGAAAGCCTGGGCTGCTACAGCCGGGTGCTGAGCTACGAGCAGTTGGACCAGGTTGCGGCAGACACCGCCTGCATTTACATCGACTTCGCGGGCAACGCAGGACTGCGGCATCGCATTCACGGCCGCTTCAGCCAGCTCAAGTACAGCTGCGCGATTGGCGGCACGCACCTGGAGGCACTGGTGGCCAAGGGCAATGCCAAAGACCTGGTCGGCCCGAAGGCCATCCTGTTTTTTGCGCCCGCGCAGATCAAAAAACGCAGTGCCGACTGGGGCGCGCAAGGCTTGGGCGAGCGGCTGGTGCGGGCCTGGCTGGCGTTTAGCGGGCGCGTCAGCCAGGCCGAATCACCCTGGCTCATCGTCCAGCGGCACGAAGGCCGGCAGGCCGTGGAAGCGGTCTACCACGAGGTGCTGGCAGGCGGTGGCGACCCACGCATCGGGCATATCCTCAAGCTCTGATGCGCCCAGATTTTCGCTATTAATTTAGTAGCTACTTGCACCCGTATTTAATGGGCTAGCGACACTTTTCGCCTAAAAAAAGCGCCGCTCGCTTGCTCCAGCAATCCCCAACAGGAATGGCGCACCAGCAGACCCTGCTGCACTACTGGGAACTGTCTGCACCGACAATCGGGTATGACTGAAAAAACCAAGGCCACGCCCGCCGCGGCGCAGCACGCCTATGAGGCCCTGACCCCCGACCTGGTGCTGGACGCGCTGGCCAGCGTGGGGCTGGCTGGCGATGGGCGCCTGATGGCGCTGTCCAGCTACGAAAACCGGGTGTACCAGGTCCATCTTGAAAGCCCGGTCGGCACCGACGACCTGGCTGGCGACGTGGTGGTGGCCAAGTTTTACCGGCCTGGCCGCTGGAGCGATGCACAGATTGCCGAGGAACATGCGTTTGCCGCCGAACTGATGGCCGCCGAGATACCGGTGGTCGGGGCCCTGGAGTTGGACGGCCGTACCGTGCACCATTTTGGCGGCTTCAGTTTCAGCGTCTCGCCGAGCCGCGGCGGACGCCGGCCCGAGCTTGACAACCTGGAGGTGCTGGAATGGATAGGCCGTTTTCTGGCGCGTATCCACACCGTCGGCAGCGCCAAACCTTTCACGCACCGCCCCGTGCTCAACCTGCAAACCTTTGGCTACGCGTCGCGCGACGTTCTGCTGGCCGGCGACTATTTGCCGCTGGACATGGCCTCGCGCTGGCACAAGGCCTTTGATGAAGCCATGCAGGTGGCGCAAGCCGTGTTTGAAAGCGTGGGCGAGGTGCAAAACCTGCGCCTGCACGGCGACTGCCACCCCGGCAACATTTTGTGGACCCCCGAAGGATTGCCGGGCGCAGGCCCGCATTTTGTCGACCTGGACGACGCCCGAACGGGCCCCGCCGTGCAAGACCTGTGGATGCTGCTGTCGGGCGAGCGCGCGCAATGCACCCGGCAACTGGGCGCACTGGTCGATGGCTACGAAGAATTTGGCGAATTCGACCGGCGCGAGCTGGCACTGATAGAGCCGCTGCGCACCCTGCGCCAGATTCACTACAGCGCCTGGCTGGCGCAGCGCTGGCACGACCCGATTTTTCCGATCAACTTCCCCTGGTTCGGCACCAGCGACTACTGGAAGGGCCAGGTCAACATGCTGGAAGAACAGATTGAGGCCATGCAGGAGGCGCCGCTGGTGGCGTGAAGCCATCGCGGCACACGCGCAGTGCCCGAACCCGCTTAGCCGAGGTGCTACTTTTGCGCCAGAAAGTAGGCCGGGCTCGCCAGCAGCAGAGAGACGAGTTCCGACTGGCGCTTGGTGCCGGTTTTGACAAACGCGCTCTTGAGCTGGCTCTTGATGGTGTTGATCGAGGTTCCGCGCTCCCTGGCTGCATCGTCCAGGGTTTTGCCGCAGCACAGCGCCACGGAGAGTTCGGCCTCGGCCTCGGAAAGCACGAACAAGCGGCGAACCATGTCGACGGTGACGTTGGGCGTTGCATCGGGATCGAAGGCAAACAACAACGCCCCGCCATGGGTCCGGGGGGTACCCGCCAGCTGCAGCGGGGCAATCATCAGCATCAGCGGCAAGCGGTCGGCACGGGGCAATAAAACGACGCTGTTTAAATCACTGCCGTCGCCCCGGCTGGCGCGTATGGCCTTGGTAATCTCCAGGCTGAGTTGAAGCGTCGTTGCGCTGTCTTGCGCTTGCAGGTGGCCCTTGTCCAGCCGCAAGCCGCCGCGTTCATTCAGCAGGGCCTCCGCGCTCTTGTTGTAGTGCGCCACCAGGCCATATTCGTTGACCAAAAGGGTGGGCATGGCCAGCACGTCGAGGCCGCCAGCCAGAAAATTCTGACCCAGCTGCAGTTCGGCGAAACGCTGGCGCATCTGAATCGTGCGCTGCAGGTGCGGCACCAGCTGGTCGAACTGGTCCAATTCTTCACGCGCGAACGGCGCGTGAAACGGTGCGCGCTGCAAAAACAACTGGGTCAGCCATGGCCCTTCCTGCAGGACGATGGCACCCGCGGCATAGGCCATGCCCTGCGGCACCACCCATTCGTTGTAAAAGCGGGTTTGCGCAAAGCGCTCAGGGTGCGGCACATCGAGATTGCTGGCATAAAAATGGGCGATGGGAGAGCCCATGATGTGCTGCGCCAGCATGTCTTCGGGCGCGTACTCGAGGGCATAACTCTCCAGCCACTCCTGGGTCATGCCGCACAACCACAAGCCTTTGACCTCATGCGTTTCAACGTGCCGCGTGATCATCGTCACGGACTTGAGCCGGAAAACCTCTGCGAGCTTCTCGATAAAAGCCTGAAATCCTTGGGGCGCCATGACGGCATCGTAAAGATGACCCAGCAGCTGGTCGTCATGTGATTGTCTTGTTAGGCTCATTTTTTATTCCTGCCGTTGATGCGCGCGACAACCGGCATCAAATGTTCAACCGTCTTGTGCGAATAAAACGGTAAATAGCGCATCAGGATATGCGCAATAACGCCCGGCCATCACTTGATCGGCGATGTAAATATTACCCAAACATCACATCAAGAATTACGCCAAAACCGACACTGAACGGGAAAGCTTCCCGATCCGCTTTAGGTTACTTCACCCATTGGTTGAGCTGAATGATCGGCAACAGCACCGCCAGCACGATCAGCATCACCACAAGCCCCATGGCCACGATGAGCAGGGGCTCCAGGATGGTTGCCAGCGCCATGGCGCGCCGCTGCACTTCCGTTGACAGCTGGCGCGCGGCGCGCTGCAGCATCACCGGCAGCTGGCCGGTCTGCTCGCCCAGGCGGGCGAACATGCTCACCAGGCCGGGGAAGCGCTTTTTTTGCGCCAGCGCCGAGGCCAGCGGAGCGCCCTCGCGCACCAGCAAGAGCGCATCGAGCGCATCGACGCGCATGGCCCGATTGGCCAGGGTTTCGGCGGCGGCCTGCAAGGCCTTGAGGATCGGCACACCGGCGCCGGCCAGCATGGCCAGCGTGCTGGCAAAGCGCGCCGCGTTGTAGTCGCGCGCGAGGCGGCCGATCACCGGAAGAGTGAGTAGCGTGGCGTCAAATTTTTCACGCAATTCCTCATTCCTCAAGGCCACACGGGCGGAGAACGCTATCAATACAAGAGTACCCAGCAGCGCCCAGCCATAGCTGCGCACCAGATCACTGAGGGCCAGCATGGCCACCGTCAGGAATGGCAGCGCGCGCTTGGTGCCCGCAAAGACGTTGGCGACTTGCGGCACCACATAGCCGACCAGAAACATCACGATCACGATGGCCACCAGCGTCACGATGGCCGGGTAAAGTGCCGCTGCAATGAGTTTGGACTTGAGCGCCTGGCGCTCTTCCAGGTCATCGGCCAGGCGTTCCAGCACCAGCCCCAGGTGGCCGCTTTGCTCCCCGGCGCCTATGACGGCGGCGTAGATGACCGAGAACTCGCGCGGGTGCTGCGACAGCGCCCTGGCAAAGCTGCTGCCGCCATTGACCTCTGAACGCAGGCCCGCCACCAGGTTGCGCTGTTTTTCGTCCTCGGCTTCGTCGGTCAGCGCGGTCAGCGCACGCTCCAGTGGCAAGCCGGAGCCGACCAGTCCGGCAAGCTGGCGCGTCCAGATCGTCAGGCCCGTGGCATTGAAGACACGCCCGCCAAACAAGGGAGTCTGCAGCAGCGACTGCGAAGCGCCGGCAGGGCCGCCGCCATTCACCGGATTGACCACCAGCGGCACCAGCGCCTGGGTGCGCAGCAGGCTGCGCGCCGCCTTGGCGGTGTCCGCCTCGATCACGCCCCGACGGACCTTGCCGTCGTTTTGCATGGCTTCAAAGGAATAGGCGGGCATGGTGGCTGGTTACCCTGGCTGGTACGTTGTGTTTATACGTTTCTCTTGCACGTTCAACTGGTGCATTCAGTCGCGGGTGACGCGCAGCAACTCTTCGCGCGAGGTGATGCCACTGGCCACCAGGCGCTCGCCGTCATCACGCATCAGCACCATGCCGGCCTTGAGCGCCGCATTGCGGATATCGGCTTCAGACGCGCGGTTGTGGATCTGGGCGCGGATGGCGTCGTCGGTCACCAGCAACTCGAACACGCCGGTACGGCCCGCGTAGCCGGTCTGGCCGCAGTGCGGGCAGCCGGTGCCGTGGCACTGCGTGCACAGCCTGCGCACCAGCCGCTGCGCCAGCGCGCCGAGCAGCGAGGAGCTCAGCAGGAAGGGCTCAACGCCCATATCGGTCAAGCGCGTCACGGCGCTGGCCGCGTCATTGGTGTGCAGTGTGGCCAGCACCAGATGGCCGGTGAGCGAGGCCTGGATGGCGATCTGCGCGGTCTCGAAGTCGCGGATTTCACCAATCATGATGACGTCCGGGTCCTGGCGCAGGATGGCGCGCAGGGCCTTGGCAAAGTCCAGATCGATCTTGGCATTGACCTGCGTCTGGCCAATGCCAGGCAGCTCGTACTCAATCGGGTCCTCCACCGTCATGATGTTGCAGGCGTCGGCATCGAGCCGTTGCAAGGCCGAGTACAGCGTGGTGGTCTTGCCCGAACCGGTGGGGCCGGTGACCAGGATGATGCCGTGCGGCTGTGCAATCAGGCGTTCGAAGCGCTTCAGCACATCGCCCTGCATGCCGACCGACTCCAGGCTCAGCTTGCTCTCGCTCTTGTCCAGCAGGCGCAGCACGGCACGCTCACCATGAGCGCTCGGCAAGGTGCTCACGCGCACGTCCACCGCGCGCGTGCCAATGCGCAGGCTGATGCGGCCATCTTGCGGCAGGCGTTTTTCCGCGATGTCGAGGTCGGCCATGATTTTCAGGCGCGAGATCAGGGCGGCGTGCAGGGCGCGATTCGGCTGCACCACCTCGCGCAGCGTGCCGTCCACCCGAAAACGCACGCTGGAATGGCGCTCGTAGGGCTCGATGTGGATGTCGCTGGCCCCGTCGCGGGCGGCCTGCGTCAGCAGCGCGTTGAGCATGCGGATGATGGGTGCGTCGTCAGCCGTTTCCAACAGGTCTTCCACCGCCGGCAACTCCTGCATCATGCGCGAAAGGTCGGCATCGGACTCCACCTCACTGACCACGGCGGCAGCGCTCGACTCGCCCTCGGCATAGGCCGCACTGATGCGCTGGGCCAGGGTTCCCGCGTCGGCGCGCTGCAGCACCAGCGCCGGGTTATGCGACGCGTACTTGCGCATCACCTCGCCCAGGGCGCCGGCGTCGGGGCTGGCGTTGTGCCACAAGGTCAGCGCACGGCCATTCTCTTCCAGCAACAGGGAGTGGCTGCGGGCAAAGGCGTAAGGCAAGAGGTAACGCATAAGGCATTACTGGGCGGGGGGGGTGGCGGGCACGTCAGGCGCAGCAGGCTGTGAGATCGGCGTGACCGGCGTGACTGGCGTGGTCGGCGTGGCCGCCCCCTGGCGCAGCGGCGGCAGCACTGCGGCCTCGTTGACCGGCACCAGCACACTGGACACCGGCTGGGCCTCCTTCTGGATGGCGCGCATCAGGTCGTAGCGGTCCATCGACAGGGCGTCGCTGGTCGGCGCGTCGCGCACCACCATCGGCCGCAGGAACACCATCAGGTTGGATTTCTTGCGTCTGCGGGTCTCACCCTTGAACAAGTTACCGAACAACGGAATGTCGCCCAATCCGGGCACTTTTTCCTGGTTGCCCGAGTAGTCGTCCTGCAACAGCCCCCCCAGCACCACAATCGCGCCATCGTCTACCAGCACCGACGATTCAATCGAGCGTTTGGTGGTGGTGGGGCCGTTGGCCGCGGCTTCGGTGCCCGCTTTCACGGCAGAGGTTTCCTGGTAAATCACCATCTTGACCGTGCCGTTTTCGTTGATTTGCGGCCGCACCCGCAGGGTCAGGCCCACGTCCTTGCGCTCGATGGTCTGGAACGGGTTGACGGTGTTGGCGCTGCTGCCGGTGTTGGTGAACTGGCCGGTCACAAACGGGACGTTTTCGCCAATCACGATCTTGGCCTCCTCGTTGTCCAGCGTCAGCAAATTGGGGGTGGACAGCACGTTGCCGTCGCCGTTGGATTCCAGAAAGCGGGCCAAAAAACCCAGCACGTAGATGCCATTGGTGCGGTGGGCGATGCCGAAATTGGCCCCGGTGGACGGGACCGTGGTGCCGTCGGCCACGCCCCTGCTCAGTGAAATGATGTTGGTGCCGCCAATGCTGAAGTTGGTGCCCAGCACCCCGATGTTGGTGTCGCCCTTCTTACCCAGTGCGCCCTGCCACTGGATGCCGAACTCGGCGGCCTTGTCGGCATTGACCTCGACAATCAGGCTTTCCACAAGCACCTGGGCGCGGCGTCCGTCGAGCTTGTCGATCACCGCGCGCAACTGGCGGTATTGCGGCTCGGGCGCCGTGATGATCAGCGAGTTGGTGGCCGGCTCGGCCTGGATTTGCCCGCCCGTGGACGGCTGGTTGGCGGCGAGGCTACCGGCGGCGAGACCGCCGGCGACGCCGCTACCGGCGGCGGCTCCGGTGGCAGCGACGGGGAGCGTGGGAATGGCGGCTGCGGGGCCGGCAGCGCCGGTACTGCCCGCACTCGCCGCCAGCGCGGCGCGCAAGGTGACGGCCAGCTTGGTGGCGTCAGCGTTCTTCAGGTAGACCACATAAATATTGCCGCCAGCCGGATCCGCGGCCGTTCCGCCCAAGGCGGCCTGGTCCAGCCTTTCAACCAGCGTTCTGACCAGCGCCAGACGCGCGGGGTTGGCGGCGCGCAGAATCAGCGAGTTGCTGCGTGGCTCGGCCAGCAGTGTGGTCCTGAAAGACGTGTCGGCCTGGCCCGCGGCCCCTGCTGCGCCTCCCGAGTCGATCAGGCGCGTCACCAGCGGCGCCAGGTCGGTCGCGATGGCATGCTGCAGGCGAATGACTTCCACGCCCGTGGCATTCGCCACATCGAGTGCGGCAATGATGGTGCCGATGCGCTGCAGGTTGTCGGCGTAATCGGTAATCACCAGTGAGTTGTTGCCCGGGTTTACATTGATGGTGTTGTTGGGGCTGATCAGCGGACGCAGCACCGGCACCAGGTTGTTGGCCGTCTCATGGTTGAGCCGGAAAATCTGCGTGAGTATCTGCCCGCTCGCGGCCGGCACGGCACCCGCCGACACGGCGCCGCTTTGCAGCTTGGCATCGGCCTCGGGGACCACTAGGTACAAGCCGGCGGATTCCACCAGCGCAAAGCCCTGCGTGCGCAACTGTAGGGAAAACAGGCGCAGCGCCTGCGCCGGCGACACCGGCGAGGTGGTCACCAGTGTCATCGTGCCCTTGACACGCGGGTCCACCACCACATTGCGTCCGGTGATAACCGCCATGGTGCGCGCCACCGCGTCGATTTCGGCGTTGGCAAAATTCAGGGTCACAGGACCGCCCGGCCGCGCCGCGCCGTTGCCCGGGGCCGGGGTCACCCGTGAACTTTGAGCCTGAGACAGGGTTGCAGCCCCCGCCAAAAGGGCACAAACAGCTATCGAAACAATAGCAGACTTGGGCTTGGGCTTGGGCTTGGGCAGCATCATGAAGGTCGGGGGCAGGAGGATTTGTGTCTGGCGAGTTGTCATGTTTTTTAGCCCAGGGTGATGATGGAACGCGCGCCATTGCGGCGCCCGATGATGTTCAGCAGGTTGGCCAGCGCGGCTTCGTGTTCGGGGGCGGCGCTGGCCACGCCTTCAAAGCGCAGGCGCGAACCAACCCAGCCACCGCCGCCACTGAGTTGCAAGCTACCTTCCAGCGTGGCGAGCTCCAGTGCGGGCATGGGGCCGCCCGTCAGCGTCAGGCGATAGCTGCCCATGGGCTTGAGGGTAGACAGGCGCGATGACAAAGCCAGGGCCGTGAGTTCGGCACGCCCTGCCAGCGCCAGCCGCCCCTCAAACCATTCGACCGAAAGGCCTTGTGTTACCAGCCGCAGGCTGCCCTCGGCCTGCACGGTGTTCCAGGGGGTGCCCAGTCCGGCCAGCACGGCGGCTGGCCACTGCGAAGCGCCGTCGGCCATCTGCAGGCTCGCCCCGCCCCAGCGCGGAGCCAGGCGCCCCTGCAGAGGCGTGGTCATGCAGCAATCGGCGCTCACTTGCACCTTCAGGGCCAGCCAGCCCGGGCGCAATTGCCAGTCCACATATCCCGGCAAGACCGTGCTGTCGCGGCTACCCGCGCCGCCCGTGAACAGCAAGCGGGCCGAACCGGTCCAGACCGTGCCGCGCGCCTCGACCAGTTGAACCTGCCCCGAGGCGGCCTTGTGCAGCGCTGCAGCCAGCCAGATCGCAGGCGCATACGCAACAAACGCCAGCATCAGCCCGAGCAGCGCACCCAAGATCGCCCAGCGCCACGCCGTGGTCACGGCAAGACGGCGGGAAGGAGCTTGGGGGCGCAGCATGGTGGAACTCAAGCGTCGCTGACTTACTGTGCCGGAAGGCTTAGCACCAGCGTGCCATCCCAAGCGGCCGGCTCGGTCGGGTTAGCGGTGTTGCGCACCAGGCGTGCCTCGCTCGGAATGGCGCGCGCATTCACGCGGGCCTGCGCCAGCCATTGGGCCAACGCGTCGGCGGGCGTGTTGCGCAGCGTGACGGTAGCGCGGTCGCCCACCACATTCAGCTGCGCGGAGTTGCCCAGACCTTGCTTGACCGACGCTTGCAGCGCGCGCAGGGCATCGTCATGGCTGATCCTGGGCTGCGATTGCAAAGCCTGCGCCTGGGCCTGCAGGCTTTGCATCCTCTGCCACTGCCCGTCCAGGCTGCGCTGCTGAGCGTCCGCCTGGCGCAGTATGTGCAGCGCGGGGGCCACCAGCACCCACCAGAGCAACACCAGGCCCAGCAGCATGGCGGCACTGCGAACCAAGGTTTGCTCGCGTTGATCGAGGGCACGCCAGCGGGTATGCAGCGGGGTTAGGACAGCAGGGATTTTCATGGCGCCAACGCTTGTCTGGTTTCTTGTTTGATGAGCACCGTCTCGCCCTCCTGGCGCACGCTGTAGCCCATGCTCCTGAGCTGACCCGACAAACTGGACGCTTCTTGTGCGCTCAGTTGCAGGCCTTTGATGCGGGCCTCCCCGGCCACGAACTCAATGTTGCTGGCAGCCTGGTCGGCCGGTATGGCCGCGCCCAGAGCCGCCAAAATAGCTTCCAGATCGCGACCCGAAGCGGCTCCGGTGGCCTGCCGCAAGGCCGCGACCTCGCGCTCCATTTGCAGCGGCGCATCCACCACTATTTTGACTTGAGGAAAAGTCTGCGTGAGCATGCCCTGCACCGCCGCACGCCGCGCCTGCAGCGCTGATTGCTCTTTCCAGGCCCAGGCATTCAGACCAATCAGATTGGCCAGCAGCAGCAGGATGGCACCCCATCGCGCAGGTCGCCAGCCGGGTGCTTGCAGCAACTCGCGGCCCAAGCCGGACAGACGCTTGACCGTGCGGGCGCGGCCCGAACTGGCAAGGTCAAACTGCGCCAGATCCCAGGGGGTGCGGATGGCGTCCAGCCAGCGCTGCTGGCGAGTCTGCAAACTGACCTTGCGCTGCAAAAGCTGCTCTGCCAGTGCGGCCACGCCGGGTTCGGCCAGGGCCGGAACATCTTCATCGGGGCTTGTGGCCGGCAGCAGCGCCAGCGCGGCGGCGGCCAGCGGTACGCGCAACACGCCGCCAACGGCCTCTCCGGTCGCCACCAGTTGCGGCAGGTCGGCCTCCCCCACGGCATGCAGCTGCAAAGGGCCAGTCTCGGGCGTGAATTCCGGCACGATACGGGCGACCGGGCGCTGCGCCGCCTCCAGCGTTTGCAGGTGTCCGCGCAACCAGGCCTTGTCGCAGGCAGCCACCCAAACCCGTCCACCGGCAGTGGCGCCCGGTGCCAATGCCAGATGCAGCTGCGCCGACTCATCGAGCAGCCGGTCCTCCAGCAAACCCTCCAGAATAGGCCGCAGCCGTGGTGAACCGGCACCCACCCCCTTGGGCAATTCCACGCTATGCCACGACAGCAAGGCCACTGGCACGACCGCAACCACATCGCCACCCCGCTGCGCAGCAGGCAGCAGCGCCAAGGGCACACTGGCATGGTCCGTCAGCGTGCGCCCGTCAGGCGTGAGCGCGTAGTCGTATACCGGCGTTACGCCAGGCAGGGTCGGAGGCAAAAAAATGATCAATGTGCTCATGGGCGGGCTCGCGAATCATTGTAGGGTAGCGTTTTGACCGCATGTTGACATAGAGCCTAACCCCAAGGCCACGATCGATGCGGCCCTGGTCTCTTGTCAGGGCCGGGCCGCGGCTGCGGGCCAGTCGGTGACCACGCCGCGGTCGCGCCAGAGCGTGCGCACCGACAGGCCGTCGCGTTGCAGCACTGAGCGCTCCTGAACCACCGTCTGGTCAAGTCGCAGCCGGCCGCGCACCTCGAAAAATCTCGAGGTCACCGAATGCCGCCCCTCAGCAAAGCGATCAACCGGGCCGCCAAGCTGCTGGCTCGCATCGGTCAGCGAGCGAAAGTGACTGCGCTCACGCGCGGCCACCAGCTTTTGCGCGTCGGCCATCTCCAGGCCGGGCGTGCTGGCGTAAATCACTTCGGCGCTGGCTGTATTGAGGTTAACGGGCGTACGCGTGGGCAGCAGCGTGATGTGGGGGGCCAACACGGCAATCGCCTCAGGGCTGAGGCCCAGCCAAACCAGCTCATCCACCCGCTGGGGCATCAAAAACGTGAACGGCGAGGGAG
This sequence comes from Polaromonas sp., assembly GCA_036506595.1. Lineage (GTDB taxonomy): Bacteria > Pseudomonadota > Gammaproteobacteria > Burkholderiales > Burkholderiaceae_C > Polaromonas. The sequence goes on from DASXRN010000041.1 coordinate 12,608, forward strand.
CTTGACCCGTATTTTGAGAGGCCTCCAGCAGCTTGCCGGCCAAGGCGTCCAAGGACTGGACCGGCAGGCCCAGCAGCGTGAACAAACGGCCAAAACCGGCCAAGGCGGATTCGGAAACCTTGTTGCCATCAATCAGGTTGGTGATGTTAAGCCGCGCTTGCAGGTCACTCACCTGGCCGGACAAAAAAGCCTCGCGCTCGCTATCGCTCTCCATAGTGCTGGCATTCTTGTCCACGGCCAGAAAGCTGGACAGCCGCGCCTCATTCAGCGGCACAGCCCAGGGCTCTGCCAGATGGTCGGCCCCGCCGGAACGGGCATCCTCGCGCAGAATCAGCCGCGACCAGTCAAGCGCGCCCGTCAGCATCCATGCCGACTGCACCCGAGCGCGCTCGGCCGCCTCCACCTCCACACTGCGCCACTGCTGCCACAGCGCTGCGGCTGCAAAAGTGGCCACCAGCGTCACGGTGAGCATCGCAGCCAGCAAGGCCGCGCCCGATTGCCGGCCAGCCCGAGGGACATCGACCGCCACGAAAGGCCTGCCAATTTTCCGACGGGCCACCCCCAGGAAAATTCGCCCCCCTGGGGCTGGAGCTTGCGGCTCCAAGCCTGCTTGAGCAGGCTTGGACAGGCGACAGAGGCGAAGCGTCTCGCGAGCCGCGGCCTGCAAGGCCTCGCGAAGCACACGCAGTGGCGAGCGTGGGGGCACCATGTTGATCACCTGTCGCCTCCCAGCGTGGGCCGCACCCAGTCCAGGATGAGCTTGCCGCTGATCGCCTGACCGGGCGGCAAGGTCAGCACCAGCCGCACGCCATCGGGAACGGGCGAACTGCCGACCGCCACCGCCGCGGCCACCGTGGCCGCTTCGGGGCTGCCGTTGCTGCTCGACAGCGGGTTGGTCCAGGCATTGCTTCTGAAATAGAAAATCTGCCACTCGGCCAGCGGCGTAATCGCCACCTCGCGCTTTTTCTCCTCGTCGCCAGGGTTCTGCGCCCACAGGGACGCCCGGCTCCAGGCCTCGTTCCAGTTAGCTGCCGTGCGCAGCACCGGTGACTGCCAGCGCAGCCACTGGCCACCCGCATCCATGCGGCGCGTCCAGGCCACGACCAGCAAGCCATCGCCGGCTGCGGCCGTGCGCCGCGTCAGGCGCAGCACGCGACCATCCCAGTCCAGGCTGTTGACATTGGGGGTCTGGGTCAAGGCATCGAGATCGACCTTCCATTGTGCAAGCCCGGCCTGCAGGGTCAGCACTTCATCGGCACGCTGGCTGGTCAGCGACTGTGCACGGACCATGCCGTCCAGACCGCGCCAGCTGAGAACAGCCAGCAACGCCATGATGGTGATGGCCACCAGCAGCTCGATCAGCGTGAAGCCGCGGTGGCGAATGTGCGGGCCGCCCCAAGCCGGAACAGCCCCCGAGGGGCTGGAGCCTGCGGCTCCATGCCTGCTTGAGCAGGCATGGACAGGCGACAGAGGCGAAGCGTCCCGCGAGCCGCGGCCTGCAAGGCCTCGCGAAACACACGCAGTGGCGAGAGTGGGGGCCATATCAATACTGCGTCACAACCGTGGACAACTGCAGCACCGGCGTGCTGCCATCGCTCACGCGGGCATCGACGCGCCGGAACTGGGGGTTGGGCGTGGGCCGCACCGACAGCGTCACCTGCAGGTTGCGCCCGGCCTGCTCGCAGGCGACCGTGCTGTCGCCGATGCTGGGCATCTGCCGCGACAGGCGAACCTTGATCAGCTCGTTTTCAGCGCACAAATGAGCCAGCAGCACATCGGACTGGCGCATGGCGTTATTGGTCAAGGCCGTCGTGGCCTGCAAGCCGGCCACCAGGGCAATCGCCACGATGCCCAGCGCCACCAGCACCTCGATCAGCGTGAAGCCCGACACCGAATGAACAGCCGGTCTCACGGCGGCTCCAGCGTTTGCACCGCGAAGGGCCGCAAGCCATCCGTGGCAACGCGCATGATGCGATGAGGCGAGTTTGCAGGCGGGTTGATGCTGACGAGATCCACGGCCTGCGGGCCAATGATGGGCTCCGGACCCAGTTGCACATTGGCGCTGCCGCGGACCGCCGTGCCTACGGCCAGCCACCGGTCGGGTAATGCCTTGGCAGGAAGCCCTTCAAAACGAAAGCCCTCAGCGGTCGTGTGCCAGTACACGTGTGTGCCGTTGGCGCGCGACTGCGCCCGGGCCGACTCAAACAAGACGGCCAGCCGTTGGGCCTCGCGCTCCAGCGCGGTCTCGGAGTTGTCACGCATCGCCAGACTCACGCCTGCCGCGGCCATCGCCATGATGGCCACCACCACGAGAAGCTCCAGCAAGGTAAAGCCCCTGCTTCGGAGATTGCGAGAAGGCATCCTTCGATACCATCGGATGAACGGAAAGAGGGTGAGCGCGCGGGCAATTTTGCGCCGTGCCGCCCCAAGGAAAATTAGCCCCCTCGGGAGGCAGAGCGCTACACGCGGTGGGCAAACGTGGGGGCGCTTGCTACTGCCAGCTACCGATATCCGCATTTTTGCCCTCACCACCGGCCTGGCCGTCGGCGCCCATAGACATCACGTCGATCTCGCCCTTTACGCCTGGATTGAGATATTGGTACGGACGCCCCCAGGGATCGTTCGGCAGTTTTTCCAGGTAAGGCTTCCAGTTGGCCGGAATGGGGCCGCTGGTGGGCTTGGCGATCAGCGCCTGCAGGCCTTGTTCGGCGGTCGGAAAGCGCTGGTTGTCCAGCTTGTAAAGCTTCAACGCTTGAACCAGGTTGTTCACATCGGTGCGCGCGGCCATCACGCGCGCGTCGTCGGCGCGGTCCAGCACATTGGGCACGATCAGCGCGGCCAGCACGCCAATGATGACCAATACCACCATGAGCTCGATCAGGGTAAAGCCGGCTTGCAGGCCGCGGCGTGCGAAAAGTTTGAAAGTGGTCATGAAGGGCTGGTTTTGCGGTGTTTGCATCCATCATAATCCGTGGATGGCGACAGTTTCACAAAGTAGATGGGTCTTGCAGACCACCACCCTGGTAGTGTGGGCGCTGGCTGCTGGCAGCACCGCGTACTGGGGGCTGCGGCTGTCCACAGGACGTGGCGAAGTGGCAAACCTGCCTGTAGCAACGGCCCCAACGGCCGTTGACTCACTGACCGTGGCCCGCGTGCTGGGCGCCAGGCCTCAGGTGGCCGCGCCACAAGCCAGCATGGCCAGTCGCTTTGCGCTCCAAGGCGTGGTGGCAGGCACACCCGACGGTGGGGCCGCACTGATTGCCGTGGATGGCAAGCCAGCCCGGCCTTTTCGGGTGGGAAGTGCCGTCGAGGAAGGCTTGATCCTGCAGTCTGCGACAGCGCGCCAGGCCACGCTGGCGGGCACGCAGGAGGGCCCAGCGCTCGTCACGCTGGACATGCCCCCGCTCAACAA
>DASXRN010000042.1:0-9590 GCA_036506595.1 Polaromonas sp.
GATCGGTCTGCGCGGGATCGGAGCCATGCAGGCCATAGGCCCGGAAATGGCTTCCCCGGTTGGCGCGATGCATGCGAGCAGTGGTGGTCATGACAGTCGGCCTCAGGCGGCTTCGGCTTCTGCTTCGGTGCCTACCAGCGCCGGATAGTCAATGTATCCCTGGGCGGTTGGCGGCGCAAAGAAGGTGTTGCAATCGGGGGCGTTGAGCGAAGCGCCAACACGGAAACGCTCCGGCAGGTCGGGGTTCGCGAGGAAGGCGCTGCCGAACACCATGGCGTCGGCCTTGCCGTCAGCCAGAGCGGCTTCGGCGCTGTCCTGGGTCAGCCCGCCGCCTATCAGGTACGTGCCGTCGAAGCGCGCGCGCAGCAGGGCGTGGTAGTCGACCTTCGTACCAAACAGGGCGACATGCAGATAGGCCAGGCCCAGGCCACGGAGCTGGTCGACGAGATAGGTGTAGGTTTGCTGAGGCGCCGCATCGGTGATGCTGTTGTAGTTCATCTCCGGCGAAATCTTGATGCCGACGCGGTCGGCACCGGCCTCACCCACCATCGCAGCCAGCACCTCCAGCACGAAGCGGGCGCGGCCTTCGGTCGAACCGCCGTACAGGTCTTGCCGCTGGTTGCTGCCCGACGAGAGGAACTGCTCGGGCAGGTAGCCGGAGGCAGCGTGCAGTTCAACACCATCGAAGCCCGCGTCGATGGCACGGCGGGTGGCCTGGCGATAGTCGTCAATGACGCCGGCAATCTCGGCCAGGCTCAGCTCGCGGGGCGTGATGAAGTCAACTTGGCCGGCAGGGGTCCACGCCTGGCCCTCGGGCTTGATGGCCGAGGGCGCCACGGGCGTTGCGCCACCGAGCAGCGACGGATGCGAGACCCGGCCGCAATGCATCACCTGCATGAAGATGCGGCCGCCGCGGGCATGCACGGCCTCGGTCACCTTCTTCCAGGCGGCGACCTGGGCCTCGGTTTCGATCCCGGGCGTCTGCACATAGCCCTTGCCCATGGCCGAAGGGAACACGCCTTCGGAGATGATCAGGCCGGCACTGGCGCGCTGGGCGTAGTACGTGACCGTCAGGTCGCTGGGAACGCCGTCGCCGTCGGCGCGCGAACGGGTCATCGGCGCCATGACGAGACGGTTCGGCGCAATGTAGCGGCCGATACGAACGGGGGTGAGCAGTTGGCTCATGGTGAATTCCTTGGATGTGAATGCGATGGACGTATCTTCGATTAATTTACTGAAGAGATAAAGACGGTAAAATGGAAATCATTGATCCATAAATGGGGCAATCTGCATGGAACTGCTGAACGACATGGCCTTGTTTGTCGAGGTCGCCAGTGCGATGAGTTTTCGTCGTGCGGCCGATGCCACGGGGGTGCCGAACTCGACCATTTCCAGGCGAATCAGCGCCCTGGAGAAGGCCATCGGCCTGCGTCTCTTGCATCGCACGACACGCAAGGTCGAGCTGACCGAGGCCGGGCAGATCTACTACGAGCGCTGCAGGCGCATCGTCGACGAAGCGCGGATCGCTCACGAGCAGCTGGGCGAGATGCTGGCGCAGCCCAGCGGCGTGTTGCGCGCGTCACTGCCGGTGGACTTTGCCACCATCTACATGGCGCCCCTGATGGCGGAATTCGCTCGCCGCTACCCAGGCATCACCTTTGACTTCGACCTCACGCCCCGACGGGTGGATTTGGTCACCGAGCCGTTCGACGTGGCGATCCGCATGGGCGAGTTAGCGAGCTCGAACTTGATCGCCCGTCTGCTGGCCCGCCTGCCGGTGCAGGCCTATGCCTCGCCGCGCTACCTTGAGCTCTCCGGCGAGCCAACGCATCCCGCCGACCTGGCGCAGCACGAGTGCCTGGGCTTTCCCAAAGCAGGCAAGTGGGCATTGCATCGTGGAGCAGAAACCGTCGAGGTGGAAGTCGGGGGACGGTTTCTGGTCAACAGCGTCGGCATGTTCCGGCGCCTGGCGACGCTGGACTTGGGCGTGATACTGCTGGCCGAGGAGATTGCCGCCGAGGACTTGGCGGCCCGCCGCCTGCGTCGGGTGCTGCCGGAGTGGCAGGGCAACCCGATTCCCGTCTACGCGCTCACCGAAACCCGTTTGCTACCGGCGAAGACGCAGCGCTTTATCGAATTTTTGCAGGAGCACTTAGGCCAGCAAGCCAGCCCGTCCATGTACATGCTCAAATCCGCACCGTAGCCCCCGGAATCGTCACGCCTGCCCCCCAGGGCGGTGCAACGGTTCCGGGCTGGCTGGCAATCCAGGTTCGGATACAGCGGGATCGTTTTCAACGCGTATTCCGGCATGCGGCGCGCCCTTCAAAAAGGGTTCGCACCCGATAGCTCAAGTTCTTGTAGGACTACGGAGCATCCTGCAAAAACGGCTTTGACACGATGGCAAACTGCTTGAATGCAAAACATCCAGGGCATCGTTGTCAAACACTGCTTGTCTGGCGCCATGGCGTTGGCATTTGCTGTAGCTGGTCACGCAGTCGCACAAACCTCTGCAGAGCCAAGCACCGAAACCAGCACGTCCGCGCTGCTGGAAAAGCATGCCACGCTGGCTGAGGCATTGACACAAAACCAGTACCGTCGGCCGCTATTTCTGGAGTCGTCGGAAAGCACCAATACGGTCAGCGGCCATGCTTACGCCGTGCTGGATTCGCCCTTCAATACAGTCAGTGCCACGTTCAAGAGCCCCGCAAAATGGTGTGAGGTGCTGATACTGCATCTCAATACCAAGTATTGCCGCGCCAGTGCAGACACCAGCCCAAGCACGCTGATGATGAGCATAGGCAAGAAGACTGCGCAGCCACTGAATGATGCCTTTGCGCTTGAATTTAACTATCGGTTGGTTGACGCCTCATCGAACTACATGGCCGCTCAGCTCCATGCCGTCAAGGGGCCGTTGGGCACCAGCAATTACCGGATAGAACTTCAAGCGGTCTCTTTGCCCGGGGGGAAAACCTTCATGCACCTGGGCTACTCGTACAGCTATGGAACGGCCAGCCGTTTGGCCATGCTGGCTTATCTAGCCACCTTGGGACGCGGCAAGCTCGGGTTTACACAAATCCAGCAGGATCAAAAATCAGTCTATGTTGGCGGCATGCGAGGCGCCATCGAGCGCAACACCATGCGCTACTACCTCGCCATTGAGGCTTATCTGGCTTCACTTGAACAGCCTCCCGCACAACAATTCAACGCGCGTCTGCAGCATTGGTTTGACGCAACGGAAGAGTACGCCCTGCAGCTGCATGAGGTGGATAAAAGCAGTTATGTCACGATGAAAAAGGATGAATACCAGCGTCAGCAGGCATCTCCGTCAAGCTAGCGGCGCCGACATTCAGCTACCGGGTTTTTCAGGTCAAACGAGGAAACTGCATGTCGCCACCCAAGCGCAAAGCCGCAAGCCCTGCCAGGCCCGTGGACGGTGCCGCGGGCAAAAACAGCCAGCTTGAGGCTTTCACGGTGGGCTCGGCGCATGGCTTGACGACCAACCAGGGCCTGCAAATTCCGGATAACCACAACTCGCTGAAAGCCGGTGTTCGCGGCCCTGCCCTGCTGGAGGATTTCATCCTCCGCGAAAAAATTACGCATTTTGACCATGAGCGCATTCCAGAGCGTGCGGTGCATGCACGTGGCTGCGGCGCGCATGGCTACTTCAAGGTGTACAGGCCCATGGCGGAATACACCCGTGCGGCTTTTTTGCAGGACCCGGAGGTTGAAACGCCGGTGTTTGTGCGGTTTTCCACGGCCGCAGGTTCAACGGGCTCTGCCGATACGGTGCGTGATGTGCGCGGCTTTGCGGTCAAGTTCTACACTGGAGAAGGCAACTATGACCTGGTGGGCAACAACATTCCGGTGTTTTTTATCCAGGATGCCATCAAGTTCCCCGACCTGATCCACGCCGTCAAGCCCGAGCCGCATCACGGCATGCCGCAAGCGGCCAGCGCGCACGACACATTCTGGGACTTCGCATCGCTGATGCCCGAGTCCACCCACATGCTGATGTGGGCCATGTCAGACCGCGCCCTGCCGCGCAGCCTGCGCATGGTGGAAGGGTTTGGCGTTCACGCGTTTCGCTTCGTCAACGCCAGGGGCGATTCGCACTTCGTGAAGTTCCACTGGAAACCGAAACTTGGCGTGCACGGACTGGCATGGGACGAAGCGCAAAAAATTGCCGGCAAAGACCCTGACTTTCACCGGCGCGACCTGTGGGAAGCGATTGACAGCGGCAATTTCCCTGAATGGGAGCTGGGCGTTCAAATCGTCGATGCCGGCAAAGAGGACGAGCTGGGCTTTGACATTCTGGATCCCACCAAGCTGATTCCCGAAAAGCAGGTCCCGGTGCAAATCATTGGCAAGCTGGTGCTCAACCGCAATCCCGACAACTTTTTCGCCGAAACCGAACAAGTGGCGTTTCACCCCGGCCACCTGGTGCCGGGCATTGATTTCTCCAACGATCCGCTGCTGCAGGGCCGGCTTTTTTCATACACCGACAGCCAGCTGTCACGGCTGGGCGGGGCCAATTTCCACGAAATACCCATCAACCGCGCGGTCTGCCCCATGCACAACTTCCAGCGGGACGGTCTGCACCGCCAGACCATCAACAAGGGGCGCGCGGCCTATGAACCCAACATGCTGAGCAACGGCACAGAGTTCAGGATGGATGGCGCAGCGCAAGGCTTTCAGTCTTTCCCCGACGCGCTGGAATCCCCCAAAATCCGGCGACGCAGCCCGTCGTTTGACGATCATTTTTCCCAGGCCACCCTGTTCTGGAACAGCCAGAGCGCCGCCGAAAAAGACCATATCGTGGCAGCTTTCAGGTTTGAGCTGTCCAAGGTCGAGCGGCCTGATATTCGCCAACGCATGGTCGACAACCTGGCCCATGTGGACCCGAAGCTTGCCATGCGCGTCGCCACGCCGCTAGGCATCAAGGCCCCGGACGCCAAAGCCGCTGCAGGCCGTCTCGGTTTTCGTGACTACCGGATCACCAACAAGGTGGATGAAGACCCTGCCCTGCGCATGACAGGCGGGCCCGGTGGCAGCGTGAGAACCCGCAAGATCGCCATTCTGGTGGCTGATGGGGTTGATCCGGCCGGCATCAAGCGCATCCAGCAGGATCTGCTTGAGGCTGGCGCCGTGTGCAAATTCGTTGCGCCGCACTTGGGCACCGTCAGCACCACCAGTGGCCGGCAACTCGCGGTGGACCATACCTTTGCCAACATGCCGTCCGTCATGTTTGATGCCGTGCTGATTCCCGGTGGCACCACCAGCGCGACGACGCTGTGCGGGCTCGGCGATGCCATCCATTTTGTGCTGGAGGCCTATAAACATTGCAAAACCATTTGCGCGGTGAACGAAGGCGGCCAGTTGCTAAGCACTCTGGGCTTTGCCCCAGGAAAAACCCCGGAGCTGGTGACAGCGCCAACAGCAGGCGTCATTCTGGCCGATGCAGGCAAGGTGTTGGACGGCCAGGTGTCGCAAGACTTCATGGCAGCCATCGCCCTGCACCGCCACTGGGACCGGCTTAACGTCGAGGCCATCCCGGCCTGAGCCGTTGAAGCTGAACAGGTCAGGGTTTCAGCGCCAGCTGGTGTGCAAATCCTGCCGGGCTCATTTGCAAAGGCCGATATCCCTGTTGCGCCCAGCTGTCACGCATATCACGGTAGCGACTGGAAAACACCAGCCCGCTCTGCCCGGTCTGGTAAATGAAGCGGGAATTTTCGAGATCGGCCAGGTCGTACACGGCGCGCAAGGACGCAGCATGCCGATTGGCGAACGGCGTTTTGTCGTTATTGGCCCAATACTGCCCGACATTGATGCTGAAGGCGTCACCGCCCGTAGGCACTCGCACATCAAAAAACCGTGCGAGCAAAGGCACATTGCCGAATGGTTTGTGCGCCGACAAAGCGTTGTGCGCCTCACCCCAGGCCCAGTGACCGACGTCTGCGCCGTAGGCCGCCTGCAGCCGGCTTAGCGCCCGCTCCAGTGCGGCCACCGACTGCGCCGGGCAACCCGCGCTGCCGCACCAGCCGGCATCGTTGCGCTCCAGGATGTCTTCGAGTGCGCTTCTGAAATGGCGCTTGCCGTAAAGCGCCTTGAACCTTGCGTCGCCAAGTTTGCCGCCAATCACGCTGCGCGTCAGCTCGTCCGCCCAGGCTGCAAAAATGAGTGGGGCCGCCCGGTCGGCCCGCATGCTGCCATCAAAACCAGCCATCGCCCCCTGGGCCGCGCCCGCCAGTGGATGTGACGACGGCGCGGCCAAGGCTTTCTGCAGAAAAGGCAGCAGTCGCACGGTGGCGGGCGAAAGCTGGTCGCCCTGGATTTTTTGCATCGAATCCACATCGTGCTTTGGCGTGGCCGCCAGCAGCTGCTCGATCCGCTCGTAGCGGTAAGGCACGGCCCAGTCCTGACCCATGAAGAGCGGGTAATCGGGCGGCGTGATGCGCTGGTTGGCCGTGGACAACCAGCCTTTGGCCCCGATCGCGGCATCGCCGGTTTGCGGGGTTTGCGCATACGGCAGCCAGCCGGCCCAGTCGTAGCGGGCATCCCAGCCGGGTGAAGGCGCAATGCCCAGAATGTCGTTGTCCGCTTTGCGCAGCGGTATTTTGCCGACGGCCTTGAACGCCACACGGCCCGCCGTATCGGCCGTCACGACGTTTTGCATAGGCGAGTGATGGGCGGCAAAAGCCGCAATCAGATCGTCGGCAGACTCTGCCTGGTTGGCCCTGAGCCCGGCCAGCACGGTCTGGTTGTCTTCGTCCAGCGCACTCCAGCGCAGGGCCATCACGTATTTGCCCGTGTCCAGCAGTTCCGCGTGTGACTTCTGGGCATCGCTGAGGATGGGGCCATGGCGGCTTTCGCGCACCATGAAGCGCTGGTCGGCCTGGCCTTTCACCTTGATGACTTCCATACGGGTTTTGAAATTGGCCCAGGCTTTTTCGCCATTGGCGGCTGGCACCCGGTACTGGCCGGGATTGGCCGGGTTGATTTGCTCCAGGTACAGGTCCTGCACATCGGGGTTGGTGTTGGTAAAGCTCCAGGCGACTTGACGGGTGCGGCCCAGCACCACGAAAGGCAAACCGGGCAAAGTGGCCCCCATGACATCCAGCGCCGGATTCATTTTGCCGTCCGGCGCCCTGCCCGCTGGCGCCTGCAGCCGTGCAAAGTACCAGATGGCCGGTGCCGACAGGCCCAAATGCGGGTCATTGGCGAGCAGCGGCTTGCCGCTGGCGCTGTGCGTACCCGCCACCACCCAGTTGTTGGAGCCCTTGCCTTCGACATGGCCGAAACTGGCGGCCCAGTCATTGATGTCAGCCGCCAGGGCCTGCGTCATTTTTTGCGATGTTTGTGTATCAAATAGCCATTCAGCCCAGGAAGTACGGGCGGGAGAAGCTATTGTTTTTATAGCATCTGGCAAGACCGTGCGGTACACGCCTAAATCCGCGTAAAGCTTGGCAAAGTCAACCCGGGAGGCCGGCGGCTCGCCGGGGTACGGCGGAAACAGTTGCCAGAGCTGCCCGGTTCCCAACACCTTGGCGGCAGACAGGCGGGCGAATTCGGTGCCCCAGTTGCCGCCCAAATCGAGGGCCATCATCAGCGACCAGCCCAGGCTGTCCGTGGGCGACCAGGCCTTGCCCGAAGGACCGCCGGGCTTGATGCCCAGGATATGGAATTCGGGCGGCAGTGCTTGCGATGAGCTGGCATAAAACGCGTTGATGCCGTCGCTATAGGCCTGCATCGCATCGCGCCCCTCGGCCGGCAGACTTTGCCATTGCCGCTCAGCCGCTTGCGCAATGCCCAGCGTGCGCATCAGTTTGTCGGTTTCCAGCGTGGCCGTACCAAGGGCCTCGGACAACTCGCCATGCATCACGCGGCGGTTGAACTCCAGCTGCCAGCCGCGCTCTTGTGCATGCACATAGCCCAGCGAAAACCAGGCATCGTGGGCTGACTGGGCCTGAATATGCGTGACATCGGCCTTGTCGCGCGCTAAGGTCACGCGGCTGGCCAGGCCGGGCGCTTGCAGTTCCCCGTCCAGTGCCGGAAAAGCCCGGTAACTGTAGGCGCCTGCAGCAGCGATGAGCAGCAGCACCAGCAGGAGCAGGGCCGCAGTAACGCGTTTAAACCAGATCAAAATCGTTTCCCCTGGTAAATGGCCAGCGTTGTTCCAGGGCTCGGCACTCAGTAAGCGAGCGGGCTTGCAAACGCTGCTATTTTCTCCGCCCTGCGGCGTTCGAAGAAAATTTGAAGCTGATGGTCGGGACGGTGAAATCCTCAAAGAGCCCACCCATTGCAATTTCGCCTTCTCGCAGCAACACGCACTCTTGCCTGCGCAACGTCACCACGGCGGAGCTGTCGGCAAACCGCACGCTGGTGCCGTAGCTGCTGACATCCTGAAGGTAAAACTTGCCGGCGCGCCATTCGATTTTGGCGTGCTTGCGCGAAACCCGCGGATCTTCCAACACAAACTGCGCATCTGCGTCGCGGCCAAGAAAAATGGGCAGTTGGGCGGTGCTAAATACCTCAGTGACGTCGAGCCAGCACAACTCAATGGCGGCAGGGGCCGCGACCAGCTTGGCAAAAGGCGATGGGGCCAGGTTGGCTGGCACGGTGAAATACTCCGACAGCAGCTCGTTTTGCCACTCAACCCGATGCACCATGCAAGCTTCGCTGCGCCCCCGAAGGTCCATGGCGCCCAGACTGCGAAATCGCACCAGGCTGTCATCGGGGAGCTGGTTGATCACCGTATCGGTGGCAAGAATCTGGTCTGCGCCGGACAGGTCACTCAGGCGCGAGGCCACATTGACCGCATCGCCAAAGCAGTCGCCGTCTTGCTCGACAATATCTCCGCGTGCCATGCCGACCTGAAGCCGCATTTTGAGCGGGGCTGGCCAGGTACGAATACGCTCCAGGTGCACGCGCTGCAGCTCGGTCACCGCGTCAAGCGCATCGCTGTTGACGGGAAACACCGCAAGCACACCGTCGCCCAGGTTTTTAACGACGCGCCCACGGTGCTCGACGCAGACTTTGTCTATCCACTGGGTCAGGCGCGTGATGGCGCGGGTCGCCTTGGCATTGCCCAAAGATTCAAAAACCCCTGTGCTCCCTGTGAGATCGGCAAAAACGACGGTGACTTCTGCCATGGAGACTGTTGCGACTGCCTGTGGTTATTGCGTGTGATTACATCATACGCACTGAGTTTGAAACTAAAAAAACAGCGTGTGCTGGTACGGTTTTAGCCCGCGCTGGGCTTGAATTGCAGCGCCTTGAACTCCAGAAATTCCTCAAAGCCATAGACACCGTTTTCGCGCCCGTTACCTGACTGCTTGTAGCCGCCAAACGGCGCATTGCCATTGAAAGGCCCGCCGTTGATATCCACCTGGCCCGTGCGAATGCGGCGCGCCACTTTCAGGGCGTGCTCGTCAGTGCCGCTCCAGACAGCGCCACCCAAACCGTAGATGGTGCTGTTGGCAATGGCCACGGCTTCGTCTTCATCCTGGTACGCAATCACAACCAGCACCGGGCCAAAGATTTCTTCCTGTGCCAGCGTATCGGTGGCCTTGATGCCCAAAATCGTGGGCTGC
>DASXRN010000043.1:0-6922 GCA_036506595.1 Polaromonas sp.
ACTTGCGGTTTGATCTCTTCCCACTGGCATTTCTCCAGCGAGGCGACATCGATTTCGTTGTCGAAATGGCCGATGTTGCAGACGATGGCCTGATCTTTCATCTTCGCCATGTGCTCATAGGTGATGACGTTTTTGTTGCCGGTGGCGGACACAAAGATGTCGGCCTTGTCGGCGGCGTATTCCATGGTCACGACCTTGTAGCCTTCCATCGCGGCCTGCAGCGCGTTGATCGGGTCGATCTCGGTCACCCAGACCTGGGCGCTCAGGGCGCGCAGGGCCTGGGCGCTGCCCTTGCCCACGTCGCCATAACCGGCCACGCAGGCGACCTTGCCGGCGATCATCACGTCGGTGGCGCGCTTGATCGCGTCGACCAGCGATTCGCGGCAGCCGTAGAGGTTGTCGAACTTGGACTTGGTGACCGAGTCGTTGACGTTGATGGCGCGCAGCGCCAGCGTGCCCTTGGCCGACATTTCGTTGAGGCGCAACACGCCCGTGGTGGTTTCTTCGGTCACGCCGATGATGTTTTTCAGGCGGCGGCTGTACCAGCTCGGGTCTTGCGCCAGCTTGGCCTTGATGGCATTGAACAGGCAGATTTCTTCTTCGCTGCCGGGGTTGGCCAGCAGGCTGGCGTCTTTTTCGGCCTTGGTGCCCAGGTGCATCAGCAAGGTGGCATCGCCGCCGTCGTCCAGAATCATGTTGGGGCCTTCTTCGGGCGTGCCCTTGGCGCCGCTGAATTCGAAGATGCGGTGGGTGTAGTCCCAGTAATCGGCCAGGGTTTCGCCCTTGATGGCGAACACCGGCGTGCCCTTGGCGGCAATCGCGGCGGCAGCGTGGTCTTGCGTCGAGAAGATGTTGCACGAAGCCCAGCGCACGTCGGCGCCCAGCGCCTGCAGGGTTTCAATCAGCACGCCGGTCTGGATGGTCATGTGCAGCGAGCCGGTGATGCGTGCGCCCTTCAGCGGCTGGGCTTTCGCGAATTCCTCGCGAATAGCCATCAGGCCGGGCATTTCGGTTTCGGCGATTTTCAGTTCCTTGCGGCCCCAGTCGGCCAGCGACAGGTCGGCAATCGTGTAGTCGGCGGTATTCAGGGCAGGTTTCAGGACGGCGTTCATACGGTTCTCCAAATCAAACATCAAACTGGGCAAAATCGCCACGGGCATGAGGCTTTCAAAAAAACGGGGAACTAGGGGTCGTTCACCCGGCTTGAGAGCACATGCGGGTGAGCGTGGTTGCAAATATGAGTCCTGAGCCTGGTCCACATGGTGTGGCTTGCAACGCTCCTCAGGAAGCCGCCATTGTACCGAAGCCCGCCAGGCGGCACCAACGCCTGAAACCGGCATGCGAAAATTTCACCATGCAAGAACTCAACAACTGGCCGGCTGAAGACCGCCGCCTGGTCACCGGCGTTTTCACCGACATTGACGACACGCTGACCACTGAAGGCGCGATTACCGCCGATGCACTGGCCGCGCTGGGCGCGCTGCAAGCCGCCGGCCTGCGGGTCGTGGCCATCACCGGGAGGCCGGTGGGCTGGAGTGAGCCCTTCGCCGCCCGCTGGCCGGTCGATGCCATCGTGGCCGAAAACGGGGCGGTAGCCCTGTTTCGCCAAAACGGCGCCGTCGCGCTGCTTCCTTCGCATGAAAAAGGCCTGTGCCCCCCGTCAATCGGGCGCGGGCAGCTATCAAAACTGTATCAGCAGGATGCCCCGACACGCGCGGCCCACTTCACCCACATGCAAGCCGTGCTGGCGCGCATCGAGCGCGAGATGCCCGGGGTTCACCGCGCCACCGATTCGCCGGGCCGGGAAACCGACATCGCCATTGACCACAGCGAGTTCGCGCAGCTGGGTGAAGCGCAGATCGCCGCCGTCGTGGCGCTCATGAAAAGCGAAGGCATGCATGCCACCGTGAGCAGCATCCACATCAACGGCTGGTACGGCGGCCACAACAAGCTCGAAGGCGCGCGCTGGATAGTGCGCGAACTCTGGCAGCGCGACCTGGACGCCGAGATGGAGCGCTGGGTGTATGTGGGCGACTCGACCAACGACCAGTTGATGTTCAAGACCTTTGCCAACAGCGTGGGCGTGGCCAACATCGCGCGTTTTGCGGCGCAACTGGCGCACCTGCCGCGCTATGTGACGCGGGGCGAGCGCGGCGCCGGCTTTACCGAGGTGGTGCGCGCGGTGCTGAACCGGGCTTAGCGCACCGCCAGTGCCGCCTCGCGGCGCAGCGAGGACCAGCGCAGCCAGGCGCCCAGGCCGGCCACCGCCAGCACCAGCGTCGCATACCCCTCCACCGTGGCCGGCAGGCCCAGCGGCGCAATCAACCGGCCGGCCAGCATGGCCGGCACGCTGAAGGCGAGGTAGCTGGTGGCATAGAGCGCGGCAAACAACTCTGCCCGCTGGTGGGGCTGCGCCAGGGGCGCGAGCGTCTGCACCTGCGCGGAAAAAGCCGAGCCGCCACCGAAACCGGCCAGCGCCGTTCCCGCAAAAAACAACGCCACGGAACGGCTGGCCAGCGACAGCGCCACCAGGCCCGCGCCCAGGGCGAGCAAGCTCATGCCGATGGCGCTCATGCGCACGGGCGACAGGCTTCTCAGCAGCGTCGGCGAAGCGGCGCCCAGGCCGAAAAAGGTCGCAATGGCCAGGCCGTTGACGATGCCGTTGTGGATGCCGAAGATTTGCTGCAGCACGGAAGGCACCAGCGACAGGTACAGGCCCGCAAAGGACCATACCGCCAGCATCGTCGGCACGCCGCGCACAAATTCAGCGCGTGCCGGCACCGGCACCGAAATGCGCGGCACCAGCGAGGCCAGCGCGCCGGGGCGCGGCGTGACGCTTTCCGGCAGGAACAGCGTGGCCACCGCACCCGTCACGCAGATGGCGGCCAGCACGCCGAACACCAGCGGCACCGGGTGCAGCGCGAACTTGACCGCGATGCCGGTTAGCAGCGCGCCCACGGCCAGCCCCGCCAGCGGCGAGACGCTGCCTATCATCGCGCCCAGGCGTTTTTGCGACGCTGGGGCCGCTTCCACCACCGCCGCCGTCAGCGCGCCGCTGACCATGCCGGTGGCGACGCCCTGGACGATGCGCGCCGCAATGATGCCGCCTATGCCCTCGGCCAGCAAAAAGGTCAGCATCGCGCCGGCCTGCAGCAGCAGTGCGGCAAACACCACGGGGCGCCGGCCGATGTGGTCGGACAGCGAGCCGGCCACCAGCAGCGAGGCCAGCAGCGCAACCGCGTAAATCGCGAACGCCACCGTCAGCAGCGCCGGCGAAAAGCCCCACTGCTGCTGGAACACAACAAACAGCGGCGAAGGCGCGCTTCCCGCCACGAAAAACGCGAACAAGAGGATCGCCAGCAGCGGGAAAGCGGCTGCCGGCGGCAGTTGCCGGCGGGCGGCCGTGGAGGAGGACGATGGTTGCAAAGAGGTGGCGGCAGGTGCGATCATGGGAAACGCTCGACTTTCTTAAAGCAAATTTATTTGCGTTTGTGAATTCTACGCCGACTTCAAAATTAACGCAAACATCGTTGCTTTAAGCTAAAATCAGCCCATGAACACCCCCCTGACAACCCAGGCCAAACGCCCCGGCGGCCGCAGCGCCCAAGTGCAAACCGTGGTGCGCAAGGCGCTGGAAGAACTGATTGCTCAGGAAGGCCGCGACAAGGTCACCGTGCCTGCCGTGGCCGAGCGCGCCGGCGTCAGCGCCTCCAGCATTTACCGGCGCTGGGGCGATGTGAACGGCCTGCTGGGCGAAACCGCGACCGAGCGGCTGGACCCGAACCGACCCCTGCCTGAGACGGGGGATTTGAAAGCCGAGCTCGCGGCCTGGGCCAAAGAGCTGATCACCCACCTCAACAAGGCCGGCAACACCTCGATGCTGAAGGCGGCAGCCGCGCTGGCCGGCTCGGAAGACACCAACTGCCTGAAAAACCGCCGCGCCGAAGCCACCGTGCTGGTAAACCGGGCCCAGGCACGCGGCGACGCCACACCCAGCGTGCAGCAGGTGCTGGACCACATGATGGCCCCCATCATCTATCGGTTGATTTTTGGCTCCGGCGTACAGCCGGGCCTGGCCGACCAGCTGGCTGACGAGCTGTTTGTGTTGGCCCGCATCGAACGCGCCGGGCGCTGAAAGTCACTGGCCCTTGGCCAGCCCCAGTTTGTCGATGAGCGCCTTTTCGCGGCCCACGGTGTCCTGCGCGAACTTCGTGTAGTCGGCCGAGCTCATGTAGTTGGGCCGCATGTCGTAGCGGCCCAGGGCGGCGACGTAGCTGGGTTCCTCCATCGCTTTCTTGAACGCGTCGTGCAGGCCGTGCTGCAACGCATGGAGCGCGAGCTGCCCGGCATCCACCGCTACATCACGATCACCGAACGTGACGCGGGTTTTTGCGAGGTGGCGCAGGCGTTGATCAGAACGAGTAGCAAGTAACGAGTAACTGCACTGCGGGTCAATGCTCGCGAAAAAATCAGCTCTCCGGGGTAAACCCGCTGGCCTTGATGACAGGCCCCCAGAAGTCGTACTCCTTGCGCAGCGCAGCCTGCAGCTCCGCCGGGGTTGAGCTGATCGTCGAGAGCCCGATTCGCGCCCAGGTCTCGCGCGCCTCGGCCTCCATGAGCATCGATCGCACCTCCTCGGCCACTGTCGCCGCCAATGCACTGGGCGCGTGGCGTGGCATGAACACCGCAAACCATTCGCGCTGAGCCAAATTTTTGTAGCCAAGCTCGCTGAAGCTGGGTGCCTTCGGGAAGAAGGCCGATCGCTCGGCGGCCGTGGTGACCAGCACGCGCAGCTTGCCGGATTGCTCCAATGGCAATGCGGCACTCTCGGTGGCCATCGCCGAAGTGACTTGCCCGCCTATGAGCGCGAGCATCGCCGCCGAACCGCCGCGGTAGGGAACATGGGTGAGGGGCAGGCCGGTGTCGCGCGCCACCAGCAGCGCCATGAAGTGCGGGAACGAGCCCGCGCCGGCATTGCCGCAGCTGGCCAATGCGGGGTTGGCCTTGCACCACCCGCTGAAATCATCCAGCGTGCGCACCGACGTGGGCACAGCGGGCCCGACGGCGAGGCAGAATTCGGTGCCAGCGACCATCCCCACCGGTGTCAGGTCATTGAACACATCGTAGGACAGGGGTCGGTAAATGTGCGGGTACATCGTGACCGCTGAACCAGGAGTGACCAGCATCACCGAGCCGTCGGGCGGGGAGGCCTTCAAGGCGTCGAACACCAGGCGACCGGCGGCACCGGTCTTGTTGTCGACCAGCGCGACCCTGGCGTAGGTCTTGCCCAGACGCTCGGCCAGCTTGCGCGACACCACGTCCACCGAGCCACCGGGTGGATAACCACACAGGACACGGACGGTGTCCAGACGCTGCTGCGCCCGGGAGATGGACGATATGCCCAGCGCGGCCGATGCGCCGAGACCCAATGTCGACCGCAAAAAGTGGCGACGGTTGCGGGAGTGGTTCATGCTCGTGTCCTCCGGGCAGGCTGGTCGCGGGACATTGCTCAGGCTTCACGCGACTGTGGTTCAGATGGCTTCAGCATAAAGGCGATGGACATCACCGAAAAGTTCGATTTATTGATACCATGATCACGAAATCGAATCACCCCCAAGCGATGACTTCCCCCGACCAGCTCCGGCGGCGACTCAAGCTGCGCGATCTCGACACGCTGATGGCCGTGGCGCAGACGGGCGGCATTCGCAAGGCGGCCGAGCAGTTGCACATGTCCCAGCCGGCGGTATCCAAAGCCATTGCCGAACTGGAGGACGCGCTGGGCGTGCGCCTGCTCGACCGCAGTCCCAAAGGAGTGGAGCCCACTGCTTATGGCCGCGCGTTGCTGCGGCGCAGTACCGTCATCTTCGACGAGCTGCGGCAGGGTGTGAACGAGATAGGTTTTCTCGCTGACTCGGGCGTGGGCGAATTGAGTGTGGGCTGTGGCGAGAGCCTGATGGCCAGTCTCGCGCCGGCCGTCATCGACCAGCTGCATCGCCAGCACCCGAGGCTGGTCTTCAAGACGGAGTCGGGCGACCCCCCGGTGCTTCTGAACCACTTTCTGCGTGAGCGGATCTGTGAGTTGGTGCTGCTGCGGCCCTGGGCGGCGCTCGCAGAACCGGATCTTCACAGCGAACCGCTTTTTCACGAGCGCATCTTCGTCGTGGCCAGCCCGCACAGCCCCTGGGCCAAGCGTCGCAAGCTCGGGCTGGAGGATCTGGCGAACGAGCCTTGGGTGCTCTCGCACGTCGAAGTGAAACCCGGATCACCGGTGGTCGACGCATTCAATGCCATCGGCTCGGGTTTGCCGCCCAAACTCATCCTGTCAGGCTCGCTCAATCTGCGCTACAGCCTTCTGGCCACCGGGCGGTACCTCACCGTGGTGCCGTCAACCGTGCTGAAGTTCTGCGAGCCTCGCACCGCGTTGAAGGTGCTGCCCATCGAACTGCCACGCTGGGACACCGCCACGATGATCGTGACGCTTGCGCACCGCACGCTGAGTCCCTTGGCCGAGGCGTTCATCCAGTGCGCGCGCACGCTCTCGACTGACCTTGCGATCTGAGGTCCCCAAGGGACACGCCACAGCGTCACTTCATTCTTGCGAAAACCCGCAAAGCGCACCCGTGGCATCTCCAGCTGAATGGTGAACCTGCAAGTCAACCACTCAGCCTCGCCACTCTGCGCAGCGCTACTGCCCCTTGGCCAGCCCCAGCTTCTCCACCAGCGCTTTTTCACGCGCGAAGGTGTCCTGCGCAAACTTGCTGTAGCCAGCGGTGCTCATGTACATGGGCACCATGTCGTAGCGGCCCAGCGTGGTTTTGTAGGCCTCTTGTTCCATGGCCTGCTTGAAGGCGTCGTGCAGGCGCTTGACCACCGCCGGCGGCGTGCCGCGCGGCGCGCCTATGCCAAACGGCGAGTTCTGCAC
>DASXRN010000044.1:0-2415 GCA_036506595.1 Polaromonas sp.
TCTCTGCACGCAATGATGTTATCCGCATAGCGCCGCATGTCTACAACACGGAAGCAGATGTCGTCGGTGCGCTTCGTGCGCTCGCCAAGTTGGCCTAACGCGGGGGTATTCCGTCACGAAGATCGTGCGGCTTCTCATGCCTTGGCGAGATGCGTTGGCAGGAGTCGTCGTTGAACCCAACCTTCAATGGGTACTGGCTGGCGCTGTTGGACACTGGCAAGCCGGAGCGCATCGACGGCGCGGCGTCCGTGTCCAGCGAGCATGACCAGCCGTTCAACCGGATACGGATGTGGTGAGGCAACAGGATTCAGCGGCGAGGTTTTGCTAAATAGATAGTAGATAGCCCATCGGTAGTGTCCCAACGTTCTTCAGAGGAGAGCGAGCTGATTGGGCTCGAGGTCCGGCTGGCTTTACAAGCGCTTCAATGGCGTTGCACCTTCACGCCACCGGCTGAAGAAGCGGCATGGCCGTTGCCTCGTTTTGGCCATGCCCTCGTCAAGCGCCAGCCAGCAGCACGGCGTTGCCGCCCACCGCCGTGGTGTTCACCGTCACCGTCTGCTCGGCGCAAAAGCGCAGCAGGTAGTGCGGCCCACCGGCTTTCGGGCCGGTGCCCGATAGGCCTTCGCCGCCAAAGGGCTGCACGCCGACCACCGCGCCAATCATGTTGCGGTTGACATAGATGTTGCCCACATGCGCGGCGGCGGCCATTGCCTGCGCGCGGGAGTCGATGCGCGTCTGGATGCCCAGCGTCAGGCCGTAGCCGAGGGCGTTGATCCGGGCGATCACCGCTTCAGGGCTTTTGAGTTCGCCGCTGCCCCAGCGCACGATTTGCAGCACCGGGCCAAAGATTTCGTCCTTGACCTCGGCCAGGCTGTTTACCTCGAAGGCCGCGGGTTGAATGCTGTTCGCTATCAAATCAGGATCTGCCTGTGCCCGTTCTTTTTGGGCTGGCAGCACTTTTGACGTTGAAGCCAGGCGCTGCAGGTGCTTCTGGATGTTGTCAAAGGCCTCGCGGTCAATCACCGGGCCGACATCGGTGGCCAGCTCGGCCGGGTTGCCTACCACCAACTCCTGGGCGGCGCCTTCGATCATTTCAATCACGCCGTCGGCAATGCCTTCGTGCACGCACAGCAGGCGCAGCGCCGAGCAGCGCTGGCCGGCCGAGCGAAACGCGCTTTGCACCACGGCATCGGCCACCTGCTCGGGCAGCGCGCTGCTGTCGACCAGCATGGCGTTGATGCCGCCGGTCTCGGCAATCAGCGGGGTGATGGGCCCATCCTTGGCGGCCAGCGCGCGGTTGATAATTTTGGCGACCTGGGTGGAGCCGGTAAACACCACGCCGGCCACGCCGGGCGCGGCCACCAGCGCGGCGCCCACGGTTTCGCCGGGGCCGTGCAGCAGCTGCACAGCACCTTCGGGCACGCCGGCCTGGTGCAGCAGTTTCACCGCTTCCCAGGCCACGCCCGGTGTTTGCTCGGCCGGCTTGGCCAGCACGGCGTTGCCGGTGCTGAGGGCGGCCGCCACCTGGCCCATGAAAATCGCCAGCGGGAAGTTCCAGGGGCTGATGCAGACCCAAACGCCGCGTGCCGTTAGGCGCAGCTCGTTGCTTTCACCGGTCGGCCCGGGCAGCGCGACGGGCGCCATGATGCGCTCGGCTTCATTGGCGTAGTAGCGCATAAAGTCCACCGCCTCGCGCACCTCCGACACGGCATCGCCCCAGGTCTTGAAGGCCTCTTTCACCAGCAGCGCGCAGAACTTCGGCATCTGCTGCTCCAGTGCCTCGGCGGCACGGCGCAGGACGGCGGTGCGCTCGGCCACGTCAACCTTGCTCCATTTTTGATAGCTGCTTGCGCCCGTGGCGACTGCGCTGGCGGCCAATTTGGCATCAAACTCCGGCACGTTCGGAACCTGCACGGCCTTGAAGGCGGCGAACAGCGGCGCGCGCATGCCCTCGACCGTCAAATCCAGCCCCCGGCTGTTGGGCCGGCCGGGGCCGTACAGGTCGAGCGGCAGCGGCAAGGACGACTCAGGCTCCAGCCGCAGCGGCGAGATCAGCAGTTCGCCCATGCCCACCGACTCGTCAGCCAGCTGGTGCACAAAGGAGGAGTTCGCGCCGTTTTCCAGCAGGCGGCGCACCAGGTAGGCCAACAGGTCGCGGTGCGCACCGACGGGCGCATAGACGCGGCAGCTGATCAGCGGGTTCTTCAGCACCTCGCGGTACACGCCCTCGCCCATGCCGTGCAGGCGCTGCAACTCGAACTGGGGCCCCATGCCCGGCGATGCCGCCTTCACGCTGCGCGCCGCCATTTGCAAAATCGCGGCAATTGTGGCGGCATTGTGGGTGGCGAACTGCGGGTAGATTGCGTCGGGCGCGTCCAGCAGCGCACGGGCGCAGGCCAGGTAGCTCACGTCGGT
>DASXRN010000045.1:0-3935 GCA_036506595.1 Polaromonas sp.
ACGGTCGCGACCGGCCGGCGCGGCACCTGCGCCCTGCTCGCATTGGCACCCACGTTCAGCTTCGACCCGAAGACGGCGACCGTACCCAGCGGGGTATGGCAGATCACGCTGACCAATAGCGGCAAGCAGGCCGTGACGATAGACGCCTATGTGGAGCGGGACGACGTGGTTATCGGCACCCGCAGTGGCGCGCGCCAGTCGCACTTCGAAGACCAGTGGTATGACACCAGCGGCAACCCCGACTCATTTGTCGATCACCCGGACAACCCCTCGACCATTCGCCGCAGCGGCAGCTTCAACAGCATTGCGACCGGCGCCAAAACGATATCGGTAGGTGGTGTTCGTCAGGCAGGACCGATGTGGGCGCACTATTCGCCGCGCAAGCCGGATCCAGACGCGAGCAGGCCGGAGCGCCCGGGTGTCGTGAAAATGCCGGCTACTCACGCGGACAGCGACGAAAATCCTGTACTGGTTGGGCTCAAGGCTGCAGGCACCCGAAGCGGTGGCGTGGCGCGACTGGTTGGCACCAGCGACGCGGCACCGCAGGTCACCCGCAAGGTATTCAACGGGCTGTAGAACCGCTGGCCTGCCTACCAGCGCGTAGGCAGCTTTTTAAGCAGGGTAATCCGCCGGGTTCCCATCTCGATGAAGCCGCCCTTTTCCAGGTCCTTGAGCAGGCGGCTGACCATTTCGCGGGATGCGCCTACGCGGCCGGCAATTTCCTGGTGCGTGATGGATTCCAGCGTCATACCGTCCGCTGCGGCGCCAACGCCGTCACGCTTTTCCAGCACAACAACCAGCCGGCCATACACATCCAGCAGCGCCATGTTGCGTGCGGCCTCCGTGGCGGCGCGCGCGCGGCGAATGACCTGCACCACCAGATTGATGGCAAACCCGGGCTCTGCGGCCAGGTGCTCGCTCACGTCCGCGCGGCTGAGCACAGCGCAGGTGCAGGGCTCCAGCGTCATGACGGAGGCGGAGCGGGGCCCGCCGTCGAGCGACATTTCACCAAAGTAGTCGCCGCCATGGATGTTCCCGTAGGTGATTTCCCGGCCATCTTCATCCATGGAAAACACCTTGACACTGCCCTTGAGCAGCACGAAGAGGCTGTCGCCATGCTCTGCCTCATTGATGATTACCGCTTTTTTGGGGTAGTTGCGCACCACGCCGCGCAAAGCCAGCGCGCGCAATTCGGGGGTCAGATGGGCGTACAGGTCGCTGAAGCTCCCTGAAGGTGTGGGTGAACTCATGATGGCCGTAATTTAGCATGCAGCCAGACCACGGGCAGCATCCGCGTATCTTCCGAGCGACAAAGGTGCGATAGAGGTGGCCATGGGGGACACAAGAGAGCCACGTGGTTGATCAAGGCTAGCCCAGAGTCAACAAGCAAAGAGAAGGCGCGCCACGGCCAGGGCCTGGCGCACGCTATTCGGCCCAGATGAAGTTGCTTTTGCCTTGCCGGACTGGCGCAGAAAAATGCCGATTATTTGATGCGCGCCTTCAAACCGAGGCTGAACGAGGGATACGAACCAGAACCGCTCCAGGCCGCCATCTTGCCCTTGGGATTGATGCGGATGTTGGTCACTGCGGCGTCGTAACCGGCACCGTTGGGCACCGGTGTGTAGGTGAAGCTGCTGCCGCCGTTGTTGGAGAACATGATGTCGTCCGTGGCGTTCGCCAGCGATGTGAAGGTGTACGCGAGGTTGCTCGAAATCAGGCCATCAGTGAACGTCACCGGACCGCCCGCGGCGCCTACGTACAGCTCCAGATTGGGTGGAATCGCATCGCTGATGGTCATCACATCAGGGTTGACCGTCCCCAGGCCGGTATTGCTGATGGTGATGGTGTAGAGCACCTCCGCGCCCGGAATGTTCTTGGGGTTGGTCGTGCCGTTAACCGGGTCGCTGATCACCGAGACGGTCTTCATGTTGAGCAGGCCCGGGTAGACGATGGTGTCCGCGTCGCTGGCGCTGTTGGTCTGGCTGTTGGCGGTGACGGTGGCGACGTTGGTCAGGGTCCCGGTCGGGTTGCCGGTGAGCTGTGCATTGACCGTGAACACCACGGTGCTGTTCGCCGGCATCGCGGGAATCGTGACGCCCGACGCGCTTTGCATGTTGGCCACCGTCAAGGCCGTACCGGCGGCCGGGCAGGTTGCACCACCCGATGCCGTACAGGTCACGCTGCTGACGTTCAGGTTGCTCACCGCCGGGTCCTTGAATACGGCGGCATTGCTGTTGGCAGTTGACAAAGTGATTCCGGTGGAATTGTTGATGGTGATCGTGTAGGTCGTCGCGTCACCCGGCGTGATACTGGTGATGCCGTCGGTCTTGCTGATGGTGGGCAGCACGATCACATCAACCGAGCCCTGGGCGACCGTGGGGGCGTTGCATTTCGACTTGGTGTTGGGCACCGGATCGTTGATCGAGGTGCAGGTGGCACCCGACGGGCTGGACTGGTTGTCCCAGCTCACGACGAACGGGATGAACAGCTTGCCCGTGGTCGCCTGCGCCTGGCACGGCACGCTGACGCCGGTCATGCGCAACACGCCGTTACCGGTGCCGCCCCGGATGGCCCCGTTGCCGTCGCCGCAGGTGTCGCGCGTACCGCTCCATGGCCCGGGGTCCAGGTCGAGAAAGGGCGAGGATGTGGGCAGAATTTCCACCGAGCAAGAAGCCGCTCCGCCATTGGCCGGGAGCAACTGCGGACTCTTGCCGTCGTTCGAAATGAAGATGCCAATGTCCCAACGATCAGGCGACGCGAATTGGACCGTGACATCCAGATCGAGCGTGATGTTCTGCCCGCCAGTGCAGGAGGCCGGTCCGCCCACCACGACGATGTTGGTGATGCTGACGTCGTTGGCCGTGCAGCCGAGGTCCGACCCGAAACGCGATGCCGCGCATTGGGTCGCGCCGAAAGCATGGGCCAGACCCGGCATGAGCAGAGCCAGCCACAAGGCCAGAAAAATCCTGATGAAGTCGTTAAGTCGCATGGGATGCCTAGGGCTTGAGTGACAACTGAGCCTTGTTCCGGTCGTTGAGGTTGAAGGTGTCCTGGTCAAACTTGACGCGCAGGTTCAGGTACAGGCCACGGGCCCGGTACTCCGCGCCGGCGAAATCGGCATCGACGAAGCCGAGCTGGTTGTAGCCCACGCTCAGCCAGGCATTGTCGGTGAGTTTGAAGCCGACTGAAACGCCGAGATGGTAGTCGCGCGCGCCGGTCTGCCACGAGTGCAGCATGCCGGTATGCAGGCCTATGTCCCAGCGCTCGCCCAGATCTTGCCGCGCCTCAATGCCAATCAGGTCGGTGAAGCCCTTGTAGGCGACGCTGTCGATGCTGTCGCGCACATACTTGGCGCCGTACTGCAGCGCGATCTGGGTGTGCCGGTTCGGCATCCAGTTGGCGTTGAGGTTGTTGATGAGCTTGCGCGTGAGCAGGCGGCCCGCCAGATCCTGCGTGGACTCGTGCACGTACTGCAGCCGGTCGAGCCAGATCCACTCGCTGTTCAGCGGCCGGTGCGCGTAACTGAGACGGGCATCGACCTTGGTGTTGTCAACGGTGCCGTTGACCCGGCTGTAGGTCAGGCCTGCCGCCATGGTACGGCCGTCGTCGTCAAGGTTGCGCTGCGCGCCCAGCAGCAGGTTGATCTTGGTGTCGGTGTTGCTGCTGCGCCATTCGATGCGGGCGTTGCTGCTCCAGTCCTTGGTTCTGTAGGCCGCCCCCGCAAACAGCGCGGTGTAGTCGCCGGTCACGAGGCTGGGCCCGGCGCTCGTCGCCGTGCCGGACGTCAGGCTGGACGAAGTGCTGGCCGGGGTGCCCGAGGCCAGCGGCTGCGCAGCATTGAACGGGTTGGCCGCGACGCCGCTGAGCGTCTGCGAGCGGTCGATGCCGAAGTCGGCGGCCCATTGCTCGTCAATCTGCCACTTTTGCACCAGCCC
>DASXRN010000046.1:0-18398 GCA_036506595.1 Polaromonas sp.
CAAGAATCTCGGCGGGCGTGGCGGGGTTGCTGTCGCTAGGGTTGCTGCTGATTGCGGGCTGGGTCATGGTGCCTCAATTATTCCGTTTCTAATTCGATGCGAGATTAGGCGCTCCGCTGCAGACAGTGCTGTAACGGCCAAGGCGGAGCAACGACATATCGCATTGAAGTAGAAATGGAATTACCAGCGGTCTGAGCGCAGCTGCAAGTCCCAAGTGCCTTTGCGGGCCGCGTAAACACCGACCACACCGTAACGCTGTTCGCCCACGTTGTCCCATTTCATGGAGCCCGTGATGGGCGCATAGCCGTCAAAGGTGCGCAGTGTTTCCGTGATCTTTTTGGGCTGGACGGAATTGGCGCGCCGCATGGCGCCGGCCAGGATGTACATGGCGTCGTAGGTGTAGTGGCCACCGTAGGCCGGCTCCATCTTGTAGGCGTCCTGGTATTTGCTCAAAAACTGTTTGCCGTTGACAAACTCCTTGGCGTCCAGAATCGGCGAGGTGGCGTACAGGCCTTTGACCATGCCTATGCCCTTGAGCATGGTGGTGGTCTTGATGGTGTCGCCGCCCAGGATGCTGAGCTGGGTGTAGTCGGCTTTCTTCAGCGCTTCAAGCAGGGCCAGCACCTGGAAATCATTCAGCGTGGTGACCACCACTTCGATATGGCCTTGCTTGAGCTTGCCGGCCAGCTCGTCAAAGGCCGTGGTTTTGTCGTCAAACGACTGGCGAAGCGGGACCTCTTTTTTGGCCAGCTTGAGCTGTTCGGTCGCGCCATCGGCCAGGCCTTTGCCATAAGGCGTGCCGTCGTCCAGCACGGCGAATTTGGTGGCATTGAGCTGGTTGGCGGCAAACGAACCGATGGCCTTGGCCTGCAGCGTGTCGTTGGCCACCAGGCGGTAGGCGGTTGCCAGCCCCAGCTGCGTGAATTTGGGGTTGGTCGATATCGCCAGCTGGGCGATGTCTTTGGCGGCGTAAATCGGTGCGGCCTCAATGCTCACGCCCGAGTTGAGGTTGCCGATGACGGCGACCACACCGGCGTCCACCAGTTGCTGGGCCACTTCCTTGCCGGTGGCGGCGTCAGAGCGGTCGTCCATCGCCACAATTTCGATGGTGACAGGCTTGCCCTTGATCTTGAAACCTTCCTTGTTGAGTTCCGCCACGGCGAGCTTGACGCCGTTGTGCAGGTCCTGGCCCAGCGCCGCGATATTGCCCGACAAGGGCTGGGCAACGCCAATCTTGATGGTGTCGGGCGGGTTGTCGCAGCCCGTGAGCAGGGCGGTGCCGGCAAAAAGGCCGGTCGCCAAAGCGGCCACGGCAAGGCGGTGTGAAGAGGCAGGGTTCATTGGGATGCGCTTCGTTAAAGAGGTGCAGCCGAATGTATGTTTCACCCGCATGAAGCAAGGAGCGGGTTTAACCTCGCCATGAAGGGATGTCTGCGGCGATTAGCGGGGCTAATGTTCTAAGCGCTACATCGCCCTGAACAGGTGGCTGTAGAGGCGGCTGACGGCGAGCTTGTCGGCACTGCCGCGCAGCGACAGGCTCAGCCTGCCGTTTTCATCGCTCGCCACGGCTTCAATGGCGCTGACGCGAACCACCGTGCCGCGGTGAACCTGCCAGAAGGTTTGCGCGTCCAGCTGGGCTAACAAGTCCTTCAGCGGCGTGCGGATCAGGTATTCGCCGTGGGCCGTCAAGACGCGAATGTATTTGTCGGCGGCTTCAAAGTAGATCACTTCGGCCACCGGCACCATGCGGATGCTGTTGCCCACGCTGGCTTGAATGACCTGCAGCGGGGGTTGGCCGGGGCCCGGCAGCTGGCGCAACTGGCTCAACTGGTTCAGGGTGTGGTCCAAATATGCTTCCAAATTGATAGCTGCCTGCGCACGTTGGGAAAGGGCTAGCTGCAGTTTTGACACGGTTTTTTGCAGGCGGGCGGCCTGCACAGGCTTGAGCAGGTAGTCGACCGCCTGGACTTCAAAGGCCTGCACGGCGTACTGGTCGTAGGCGGTCACAAACACCAGCGCCGGGAAGGGCCGGGCGCCCGTTTGAGACACAGGCCACGCGTCCGCCAGCTCGGCGGCGGCTTCCAGCCCGCTCAGGCCGGGCATCTGGATGTCGAAAACAGCAGGTCGGGCTGCAGCTACAGGGCCCGCGCCACGGCAGAGACGCCGTCGCCTACCGTGGCAACAATGCGCAGCCCGGGCCAGGCGCGGGCCAGCTCGTCTTGTAGGGCCTGGGCCAGCAGCGGCTCGTCTTCGGCAATCAGGGCGGTGGCAACGCGGTTTGGGCTCATGCTTGTAGAGGAAATCGAATGCTGGCCCGCGTACCACCTGCGGGAGTAGCTATGAAATCAATAGCGGAACGGTCTCCGTAGGCGGTGGCCAGACGTTCCCGCACCTCAGGGTGATGCCCAGCGCGATGAGGTTGTTCAGGGCGGCCACCTGTGCGGCGTGAAGCAGCATGGGAGGAAGGGTAGGGACTGGCATGGCTAGAGTATGCCGTCGCCTGGAGCGCGTCAGGCGTCAGAGCAGGCCCAGCTGGGTCCAGAGCAGCTTGCCCACATAGCGCTGCGGCAGCAGGGTGAAGACGCCGGCCAC
The DNA here is from genome assembly GCA_036506595.1 of Polaromonas sp. GTDB lineage: Bacteria > Pseudomonadota > Gammaproteobacteria > Burkholderiales > Burkholderiaceae_C > Polaromonas. The sequence continues at coordinate 2,593 of DASXRN010000046.1, forward strand.
GAGGCAGGCGCCGATATAGATCTGCTGCATGGTCTTGCGGTGACGGGGGATGTTGCCCCGCAGCATGTAGACGATGGCGCCCAGCAGGCCGAACAGGGTAAAGGGCACCAGCAGGTGGATGGGCGTGTAGCCGGCAATATTGGGGAGCGTGAAGTCGCGGATGAAGATGGCCGAGACGGCGGTAATGATCATCAGCGTGACCCAGGCGTAGCCAAAAGCCCGGTGCAGGCGCGGGCGCTGGGTGCGCCCCATGCGTGCCCACAGGGCCACCGGTCCTATGGCGGTGGCGGTGATGGCGGCTGTCATGTGAACGGCGATGAGCGGTGTGAGTTCCATGGCGTGCTGGTGGTGGGTTGAATCAGTGTGAATCGGTGATAGGGATTTTGCGGGGCCAGGGCGGAGCCTGCCAGCGCTTTGCGACGAAATGCCGGGCGAGACGCGCGACCTGCAGCCTGGTGGCGTGAATGCCGGCCGCCCGGAGACGCAGCGCGGCCTGCCGCAGACTTTCCAAAGCGATAATCGGCCATCGTTTTATGGAGTTCAAGTGGACATTGCACTGCTAATCAAAGCCGCCATCATGGGCGTCGTCGAGGGTTTGACCGAGTTTCTTCCCATTTCTTCCACTGGCCATCTGATCCTGGCAGGGTCGCTGCTGGGTTTTGACGACGACAAGGCCAAGGTGTTTGACATCGCCATCCAGACCGGCGCGATCTTTGCCGTCATCCTGGTGTACTGGCAAAAAATCCGCGACACGCTGGTCGCCCTGCCCAACGAAAAACAGGCGCAGCAATTTGCGCTCAATGTGCTGGTGGCCTTTGTGCCGGCCGTGGTGCTGGGGCTGCTGTTCGGCAAGGCCATCAAGGCGCATCTGTTCACGCCGGTGGTAGTGGCCAGCACCTTCATCATTGGCGGTCTCATCATTTTGTGGGCGGAAAAGCGCCAGCAGGCCAATCCGGCCACGGCGCGCATTCACGAGGTAGAGGCCATGAGCACGCTGGACGCGCTCAAGGTGGGCCTGGTGCAGTGCCTGGCCATGATTCCGGGCACCAGCCGCAGCGGTGCCACCATCATTGGCGGCATGTTGCTGGGCCTGTCGCGCAAGGCGGCGACCGATTTCTCGTTTTACCTGGCCATTCCCACCTTGATAGGCGCGGGTGTCTACAGCCTCTACAAAGAGCGCGCTTTGCTGTCTATGTCCGACCTGCCGCTGTTCGGCGTGGGGCTGGTGGTGTCGTTCTTCAGTGCCTGGCTGTGCATTCGCTGGCTGTTGCGCTACATCTCTTCGCACAGCTTTGTGCCCTTTGCCTGGTATCGCATTGCGTTTGGCCTCGTGGTGCTGGCCACCGCGTGGAGCGGGCTGGTCACCTGGGCCGCCTGAGTCTCGTCAGCTGATGCCGGCCGGGGCCGGCATCAAGCCATCAGGTTGCGCAGCGCCGCCTCAACCGCAGCGGCCGTGGCCTCGGGCTTTTCCATCGGAAACAAATGGCTGCCGTCCAGCATCATGATGCGGCCCTTGGTGACCCGTTCGGTCATGGCCATGCCCACCTGCTTCATTTCGGCCGACTGCCGCCCGCCAATGAACGCCACCGGGCATTTGAGCGGATTTGCTTTTAGCAGGCGTTCCAGATTGTCGGGCAGGGTGTTGTAAATGCTGGTTTCCACGTCACGGTCAAAGCTCAGCAGGCGCTGTCCGGCCGGGTCGTCGTGGGTGCCGTGCTCGATGTAGTCGATCAGCACCTGCTCGTCCCACTGGGCAAAGGCTTTTTTGCTGCGAAAATGCGCCAGAACTTCGTCGCGGCCCAGCCACTGGTGCTTGCGTTTGCGGCTGATGGCACCAGGCGAGATGGAGCCCACCAGCTGGGCGCGTTTGGCCACGCTCAGCGCCTTGGCGCGCCAGCCGCCCAGAATCGGCGAATCAATCAGCAGCACGCCCCTGACGGGCTGGCCTCCGAGTACCGGATTTTGGGCCGCGCACATCAGGCTTAAAAAACCGCCCAGCGAATGGCCGACCAGAAACGCCGGCTGGCCGGATTTTTCGACCTCCTGGCTGCTGAAGTCGGCGAGTTGCTGCACCAGGTGCGGCCAGTTGCTGGTGACCGGGTAGCGCGGGTCGTGGCCAAATTTTTCAATCGCCTTGACCTGAAAACCACGGGCCCGGAGGCTCTTGAACAGCACGCCGTAGGTGCTGGCCGGAAAGCTGTTGCCGTGCGAAAAGATGATGAGGGGCTTGGTCGAGGAGGTAGAAGACGGCACGAAGTTAAATCAGCTTATCGTCGGGGCTGCAGATTTTTTTGAGCGGCTTGTTGCGGCTGGCGGGCATTTTCAGCGGAATGTCGGTGTGCGCGTCGTCCCACACCGGGTCTTCAATGCTGTCGAACACCTCGCGCAGCTTTCTGCCCCAGTTGTTGTGCAGCATCGAGTAGTAGGGGTTGCTGCTGTCAATGCACACCACCTTGTCGCTCTGGAAGCTGTCCGCCTCGTACACCACCAGGTCCAGCGGCATGCCGACCGAGAGGTTGGACTTCATGGTCGAGTCCATCGACACCAGTGCGCATTTGGCGGCTTCCGCCAGCGGTGTCTCGGGGGTGATGACGCGGTCCAGCACCGGCTTGCCGTATTTCGACTCGCCGACCTGGAAGTACGGCGTCTCGCCGGTCGCTTCAATGAAATTGCCGGCCGAGTACATCTGGAACAGGCGCATGCCTTCACCGCGAATCTGGCCGCCAAAGATCAGTGAGACGTTGAAGTCGACATCGGCTTTTCTCAGGGCGTCGGCATCGCGGTCATAGACGTGGCGTATGGCCGAGCCCAGCACGCGGGCGGCATCAAACATGCTCTTGGCGTTCCAGATGGTGATGGATTCGCCGGTTTCGGCGTCCTTGAGGTGCTCGATCTGAAGAATTTCGCGCACCGATTGCGAGATCGACAGGTTGCCCGCGGTCAGCAGCACCATGAAGCGGTCGCCGGGTTTTTCGTAGACGATCATTTTGCGGAAGGTGCTGATGTCGTCGAGTCCGGCATTGGTGCGGGAGTCCGATAGAAACACCAGGCCGGCATTCAGTTTGATGGCGACGCAGTAGGTCATGGCAGTTTGGATGTTGGGTGAATAAGTATTCAGGACTGGAGCGAGAGTTTTTTGAGCTGGTAGAGCGCCTCCAGCGCTTCACGCGGGCTCAGCGTGTCGGGGTCCATGGTACCCAATGCCCTGAGGGTGGCACACGGTTCGGGCGCCGCCGTTTCCGGCGGTGCGGCAAACAGGTCGACCTGGGCGCGCGTTTCGCTTTGCTGGGTCTCCAGCGCATTCAGCGCATGGCGGGCGTGGCTGACGACGGCCGTGGGCACGCCGGCCAGCTTGGCCACGGCAATGCCGTAGCTCTTGCTGGCGGGGCCGGGCTCGATGTGGTGCAAGAACACAATGTTCGATCCCGACTCCACCGCGCTGACATGCACATTGATGGCGCCATGGTGCCGGGCCGGAAATTCGGTCAGCTCAAAGTAATGCGTGGCAAACAGGGTGAAGGCCTGGGTCTTGTTGTGCAGGTAAGCGGCAATGCCGCCGGCCAGCGCCAGACCGTCAAAGGTCGAGGTGCCGCGGCCGATCTCGTCCATCAGCACCAGCGAATGCGGCGTGGCGCTGTGCAGGATTTGCGCCGCTTCGGTCATCTCCAGCATGAAGGTGGACTGCGCATTGGCCACGTCGTCGGCAGCGCCTATGCGGGTGTGGATGGCGTCTATGGGCCCGAGCCGGCAGCGGCTGGCGGGCACGTAGGAGCCGACGCTGGCCAGCAGCACGATCAGCGCGACCTGGCGCATATAGGTCGACTTGCCGCCCATGTTGGGGCCGGTGATGACCTGCATGCGGCTTTTGCCGTTCATGTCGCAGTCGTTGGCAATGAAGGAGCCGGCACCGGTTTCGGCGAGGCGCGCTTCAACCACCGGGTGCCGGCCCTGGGCGATCTCTATGCACGGTTCCTTGACAAACACCGGGGCGGCCCAGTTCAGCGTGAGCGAGCGCTCGGCCAGCGCGCACAGCGCGTCGAGCGAAGCGAGGGCGCGGGCCAGCCGGCTCAGTGCCGGAATGAAGTCCTGCAACTGGTCCAGCAGTTGCTCGTACAGCCATTTCTCGCGTGCCAGCGCCCGCTCCTGCGCCGACAGGGCCTTGTCCTCAAAGGCCTTGAGCTCGGGCGTGATGTAGCGCTCGGCGTTTTTCAGGGTCTGGCGGCGCCGGTAGTCGTCGGGCACCTTGCCCGTCTGGCCCTGCGTGACCTCGATGTAAAACCCGTGCACCTTGTTGAACTGCACGCGCAGGTTGGCAATGCCGGTGCGGGCTTTTTCGCGGCCCTCCAGGTCCAGCAAAAACGCGTCGCAGTTGGTCTGGATGCCGCGCAGCTCGTCCAGCTCGGCATCGCAGCCGTGGTTGATGACGCCGCCGTCGCGAATCAGTGCGGCGGGTTCGTCGAGCACGCAATGAGCCAGCAGCTCGGCGCAACCCGCCGGTGGTTGCAAGTCTTCAAAAATCTTGGTCAAAAGTGGCGCTAGCCCCCTATCCACGGGCGCCAGCAGCTCTGTTTTTTGTAGCGTCTGACGCAGCGCCACGAGTTCGCGCGGCCGCACCTGGCGCAGCGCAATGCGGGCGGTGATGCGTTCCACGTCGCTGCAGCCCTTGAGCTTGGCACGAAGGATTTGCTGCGCGCCAGCGCGCAAATCGCTAATGGCTGCTAGCCGTGCGGCGGCATGGGCGCGGTCGCGGCGCGGACTCAGCAGCCAGCTTTTCAGCGCCCGGCTGCCCATGCCGGTGGTGCAGGTGTCGAGCAGCGAAAACAGCGTGGGCGAGTCTTCGCCGCGCAGGGTTTGCGTGAGTTCGAGGTTGCGCCGCGTGGCGGGCGGCAGCTCGATCAGCTCGCCCGAGCGCACCACCTGCAGGCTTTGCACATGGGGCAGCGCCCGGCCTTGCGTGTGCTCGGCATAACCCAGCAGCGCCGAGGCGGCCGCATGGGCTTCGCCCAGGGCTTCGGCATTCCACGAGGCCAGCGAGGCCACCTTGAGCTGCTCCAGCAAGCGGCGCGCGCCCAGCGCGGCATCAAACTGCCAGGCCGGGCGGGCGCTGGCCGCGCAGCGTTGGCCTTGCAGGCCCTTCAAGCGCTCTTCAAAGGCCGGCGGCACATCGATGTTGTAGAGCAGCTCGCTGGGCGCTATGCGGGCCAGCCAGGTCTCCAGTTCGTCGTTGGCGCAATGCGCCAGGTGAATCTCGCCCTGCGTCACGCTGAGCCAGGCCAGGCCGCAGGTGTTGCGCGCGCCCTGGTGCACGGCCAGCAGAATCGATTCGGCCTTGTCGTTGAGCAACTCGGTGTCGGTCAGCGTACCCGGCGTGACCACGCGCACGACCTTGCGCTCGACCGGGCCCTTGCTGGTGGCGACATCACCGACCTGCTCGCAAATCGCCACCGACTCGCCGAGCTTGATGAGCTTGGCCAGATAGCCTTCGAGCGAGTGAAAGGGCACGCCGGCCATCACCACCGGCTCGCCACCCGACTGGCCGCGCCGCGTCAGCGTGATGTCGAGCAGGCGCGCGGCCTTCTCGGCATCGGCAAAAAAGACCTCATAAAAATCGCCCATGCGGTAGAACACCAGCGTGTCGGGGTAGTCCGCCTTGAGGGCGAAATACTGCTGCATCATGGGGGTATGGCGCTCCAGCGGTTTGCTGGGATTGGCGGTTTCGGTCGTCACCGGGGTTGTTTCACTCATGTTTTGGGGGGGGGGTCGCGCAGCTCAATCCAGCATTATCAGTGCGGCCTGATTTAAGCCAGGGCACGGGCCATCGCCAGCCGCAGTTCCTGCGCCATTGCGCAGGCCAGTGCCAGGCGGCGCAGCAGCCACGGGGTCAGGTCAGCCGCCACCAGCGGGTCAGGACGGGGCTGGAAAGGCTGGCCTGCGATAGGCGGGGTGGCAGCGGGCGTGCCGGTTGAAGGGGGCGGCACGGCTGCGTCCGACAGTTCAGCCGCAATGCGTTGGGCGGCTTCCTCCAGCGCGGGGGCGGCAACTGCCAGGTCAAGCTGCGTGCGATGCAGCAAAAGCAATGATTTGACGGCCGTGAGCTGGGCCAGCAATTGGTAGCTGCGTGCCTGCAGGGCTTCCAGCGGTTCCAGCGGGGGCCGAACCTGGCGCGGTTCGGCCAGGCTGCGCTGCGTGGCCAGGGTCAAATCCGAGAGACTGTTATACGCTTCACGGCGGGCCAGCCGCCAGGGCAAGTCAGAGGTTTGTGGGCCACCCAGCAAGGCCAACGCCAGGCGTGCATGCCGGTTTTGTGCCTGCACACTGCGCCGCACCAGTGCCGGAATCTGGTTGCGCTCCCAGGCCGGCAATACATAGCTGAATAGCCAGGCGATCAAGGCCCCTAGCAAAGTGTCGGCCAGCCGTTCGCCCATGGCAAAGGTGGGTTGCACACCCACCAGCAGCAGGTGTGCCTGCAACAAGCCGGACACCGTGGCGGCAATCGAGGTGAACAGGTAGCGGCGCAGGGCGAAGGCGTGCGCCAGGCCCATGCTCAACGCGACCACCAGGAAGATGCTGCGGGCTCCGGGGTGGGTGGCCAAAATGGCCATGACCAGCGCGCAGCCCATCAATGTGCCGGCCACCCGGGCATTGCGGCGCTGCACGGTTTGCGCGAGGTTGCCGCGCATCACCACCACGATGGTCAGCAAAATCCAGTACTCGTGCGCCACCCACGGCAGGTGCGTGGACACCATGTAACCCGCCCCCACGGCCAGCGTCGCGCGCAGGGCGTAGCGCAGCGTCGGGGCGTGCCAGGTCAGCTGGCCCAGCAGCGGTTTCCAGGACCAAGTGGTGGCGCTGACAAACAGCTGCCACTGAGTGCGAACAGCGGCCAGCTCCGGCGCCAGGTCGCCGCGCGCCAGAGCCGCCATCTTCACGGCCTCGTCGTTGATGTGGCCGATGCGGTCGGCCATGTTGTGCAGCAAGGCGATGGCGTTGGGCGCTTGCATTTGCAGCGGCTCCGGCACCAGCGGGCTCGCCGGATCGGTGCGCTGCGGCAGTACGCCCGCCAGCTGGGGGCGCAGGTCCTCTATGGGCGCAATCGCCTGGCCTGACTTGCCCAGCAGCAGTGACATGCTCAGCGCTTCCAACCGGGTCGCTGTGGTGTCCAGCGCTTGCTGCAGCGCAGGCAGGGTGGTAGCGCTGGCGCTGTGGTCCAGCAGGAAGTCCAGGTCGAGGTCGCAGGCCAGCTGGTGGTCGCGCGCCTCCAGCAGGCTGAGCAGCATGGCGGCCAGGCGCTGGCGTTGTGGCTTGGTGGGTGACTCCAGCACGACGTCGCGGGTGTTTTGCAGGTGGTCTGCCAGCGTGGCCTGCTGCTCCAGCATGCGCGCCAGCAGCGCCTGGTGATCGGGCAGGGGGCCAAAGCGCTGCGCCTGCGTGCGCAGGATCTGCGCAAAGCTGTGCAGGCATTCGGCCAGCAACTGGGCGCGAAAGCGTTGGTTGAGCAGGTGGGTGGTGAACACGGCCCACAGCAAATACAGCGCGGCGCCGACCAGGAACCAGCCGCCGTGCAGCGCGATCTGATCGAGCGAGCCGGCTGGTGGCGCGGCCATGGAAAACAGCATGGAAAACAGCAGCGAAAAGCAGATCGGCCCGCCGCGTTTGCCCCAGGCCATCATCATCACGGCCAGAAAAGTGCCCGCCACCAGCACCACGCCCAGCAAAAAGCTGTCCTGGTGCACCAGCTGGACCAGCATGAACAGCGGTGCGCCCATCAGCGGAGCGGGCAGCATCTGCATGATCTTGCGTTTGCGCGATGCCGGCACGTCGGGCAGGCTGGTGATCAGCACGCCCACCGCCGCTGTGGAGGCGGCCGCCAGGCCTGCCAGCTCGAAGATGGCCAGCATGATCAGCACCAGACCGAGCGAGACGGTGAGACCGTTGGTCACATACTGGCTGAGTGCCACATAGACACCTTTTTGCAGCCAGCTGTGCGCCTTGCCGTACAGCCGGGCTGTCAGCGTCGGTGGGATAGTCAAAGCAGGCCGGTGTCGGTTCATGGTGCGCCAGACACACTGTACCGAAACCCCTCAGCGCCGCAAGGCGGGCGCTGAAGGCAGATCAAAACGGCGCGTCGGGTGCCTTGTGGGCGGGAGCTGACTCACCCCCCGCCTTGATGCGTTTGGCCTTGAGCGTGGGCTTTGCGGCAACTGGCGCTGCATCCTCTTCAGCGCTGGTTTTTGTGGGCGCCGCATCCAGTGCGGCCTGGCGTACCGTGGCCTTGTCGCCGGCGCCGGCGAATTTGCTGTACTTGCCCAGGGTGGTCACCAGTTGGCCGTAAATGCGCGGGTTGCCGGCCACGCATTCGCCTTGGTCCATGAAGTTGCTTTCGCCGGTGAAGTTGCCAATCAGGCCGCCGGCCTCGGTCACCAGCAGTGAGCCGGCCGCCACGTCCCAGGGCTGGAGCCCGGCTTCAAAAAAGCCGTCGCTATTGCCTGCGGCCACATGGGCCAGGTCCAGCGCCGCCGCGCCGGGGCGGCGCACGCCGACGCACTGGCTCATGACTTCGCCGAGCATGTTGAGGTAGGGTTTGAGCTTGTCGCCGGGGCGGTAGGGAAAACCGGTGGAGATCAGGCATTCCTGCAGGCGGCTGCGTTTGGCCACGCGGATGCGGCGGTCGTTGACGTAGGCGCCGCGGCCCTTGCTGGCGCTGTAAATGTCGTTGCGGGTGGGGTCGTACACCACGGCCTGCTCGACCTTGCCGCGCACGGCCAGCGCGATGCTGACGCAGTAGAACGGAAAGCCGTGGATGAAGTTGGTGGTGCCGTCCAGCGGGTCGATGATCCACACAAACTCGGAGTCTTTGGCGCCATGCTCGCTGCCCGACTCTTCGGCCAGGATGCCGTGGCCGGGGTAGGCGGTCAGGAGGGTCTCAATGATGGCGGCTTCGGCGGCCTGGTCAACTTCGGTGACGAAATCGTTGGTCTGCTTGACCGAAACGCGGACCGCCTCGACATCAAGTGCGGCGCGGTTGATGAGGGCGCCGGCGGCGCGCGCAGCCTTGATGGCCACGTTGAGCATGGGGTGTAGATTGCTGGACATAAAGGGTAAGAAAGAGCAGGCAGAAGAACTGCGACCAGGACTGCGGCCCGGTAACCGGGGCAGGCGACAATAGCGCCATTTTACCGGCTCGGCCTGAAAGCCCAACTTTTACCGATGAAAACCCGTTTTGTCCTGATCAACACCAGCCACGCCGGCAATGTAGGCGCCACGGCCCGCGCCATGAAAGTCATGGGCTTTGACGACCTGGTGCTGGTCGCGCCGCGCTGGGCCAATGTGCTCAACCGTGAAGAAACCATACAGCGGGCCAGTGGCGCGCTCGATGTGCTCAAAAACGCCCGCATCGTGGCCACGCTCGATGAGGCGCTCGACGGCATGGTCCACCTGTGCGCCACCGCCATGACGCCGCGCGACTTCGGCCCGCCCACCAAAGCGCCGCGCGCGCATTTTGCGGAGTTGCTGGGGCAAACCGATGTGCTATCAAAAGAAGAGCCTCTTGCGCCCGCAGTTACTGGGCTAAAGCCCGATTCGGTTGCCTTCCTGTTCGGTTCCGAGCGCTTTGGCATGCAGAACGACGACGTGTACCGCTGCCACGTGGCCTTGAGCATTCCGACCGATCCGAAGTTTGGCTCGCTCAACCTGGCCGCTGCGGTGCAGCTGATTGCCTACGACTGGCGCCAGGCGCTGGGCGGCTTTAGCGTGCAGCCCGCCACCGCCGAGGCCAAGCTGGCCGACGCCGCCGAAGTCGCCGGCATGCTCAGGCACTGGGAAGAGGCGCTCACCGACATAGGCTTTCTCGACCCGGCTTCGCCCAAAAAGCTGATGCCGCGCCTGAACCAGCTGTTTAACCGCGCGCAGCTCAGCCCCGAAGAAATCCACATCCTGCGCGGCGTGGCCAAGGCCATGTCACAGAATGCCGCAAAAAAAGCCTTGCCGGCTGCGGGCAAAACGAGCGCGCCAGCAGACACGCTGGACCGCCAGTAGACTTGGCATCATGTTCTCCAGACTCCGCTCCGACATCCAGTGCATTCTTGACCGCGACCCGGCCGCCCGCACGGCCTGGGAAGTGCTGACCTGCTACCCGAGCGTGCATGCGCAGGTGCTGCACCGCCGCGCGCACTGGTGCTGGAACAACGGCTTTAAATGGCTGGGCCGCTTCATCTCGCATATTTCGCGCGGGCTCACCGGCATTGAAATCCACCCCGGCGCAAAAATCGGCGAGCGCGTGTTTTTTGACCATGCCATGGGCGTCGTCGTCGGCGAAACCGCCGAGATCGGTGACGGCTGCACGATTTACCAGGGCGTCACGCTGGGCGGCACCTCGCTGTACAAAGGGGCCAAGCGGCACCCGACCCTGGGGCAGAACGTCGTGGTCGGCGCGGGGGCGCAGGTGCTGGGCGGCTTTCTCGTGGGTGATGGCGCCAAAATCGGCTCCAACGCCGTCGTCGTCAAGCCGGTGCCGGCGGGCGCCACCGCCGTGGGCAACCCGGCCCGCGTGATCCAGGCCGATGCCGATGTGAGGCGCGAGAAAGCTGCCAGCCAGATGGGTTTTTCAGCCTACGGCGTGACGCAAAACGACGACCCGGTGTCGCTGGCCATGCGCGGCCTGATTGACAATGCGGCCGGCCAGGAACATCAGATTGCCCTGCTCTGGCATGCGATTGAAAAGCTCTCCAGCCGGCAAACCACCAGTACTCAGGAGTGCGTGCCCAAGGACGCCGCGCTGGAGGAAACCTTTGAGGCCGACAAGCTCAACCAGTTGATGGGCAAGTAGTCCGCGCCCGGTCAGCTATCAATTCAATAGCTGTTGATGCCCTGTTTGCAGGGGCTGGAGGCTGGTTTTACGGGGTTTTCGGGGCGCGAATTGCGCTTTTGGGCCGGAATGCCTTGCAGACCTCGTTGTGCGTTTCGAGGTAAGGCCCGCCAATCAGGTCGATGCAGTAGGGCACCGCCGCAAAAATGCCGGGCACCACCGATTCGCCGGCTTCATTTTTCAGGCCTTCCAATGTTTCCTGGATCGCCTTGGGTTGGCCGGGCAGGTTGAGGATGAGACTGTTGTCGCGAATGACGGCGCATTGGCGCGACAAAATCGCCGTGGGCACGAATTTGAGGCTGATCTGCCGCATCTGCTCGCCAAACCCCGGCATCTCCTTGTGCGCCACGGCCAGCGTGGCCTCGGGCGTCACGTCGCGCAGCGCCGGGCCGGTGCCGCCGGTGGTCAGCACCAGCGAGCAGCCGGCATCGACCAGCTCAATCAGCGTGGCGCTGATGCGGTCCTGCTCGTCGGGAATCAGGCGCTCTTCAAACGTGATCGGGTTGAGCAGGGCGCGGCTCAGCCAGTCCTTGAGGGCCGGCAGGCCCTTGTCAACGTAGACGCCGGTCGAGGCACGGTCGCTGACCGACACGATGCCCACCTTGACTGCCTCGTAAGCCGTGCTCATGCGTCGGGCTCCTCGGTCAGGGCCTGTTTGACCAGCTGGAAAATCTCGCGGTAAGACTTGCCGTGGCGTGGTGCTTCACCGGGTTTTTCAGGTTTGGCATCCTTGCGGGCCTGGCGGATCAGGGCGCGCAGCTGCTGCGAGTCGGTGTCGGGGTGCTCGGTCAGCCAGCTGCCCAGCGCATCGTCGGAGGCGATTAGCTTGTCGCGCCATTGTTCGGCCAGGTGCAATTGCAGTGTCAGCTCGGCCGAGCCGCTTTGCTGCTCGTTGATGGCTTCGCGGATCGGTTCGGCATCGAGCGGGCGCATCAGCTTGCCGATGAACTGCATCTGGCGGCGCCTGCCCTCGAAGTTGGTGATTTTTTTGGCGTCGGCGAGGGCTTGCAGCAGCTTTTCGGGCAGGTCCAGGCGCGCCATCAGGTCGGCACGCAAGGTCAGCAGCGCCTCACCGAGCGCCTGCTTTTCATCGGCCTCGGCCTTGAGCTGGGTCTTGCTGGGTGGGCCGACTTCTTCGGCGGCGATCTCTTCGGGTTTGACGAAACGGCCGTTGGACCAGTAGCCTTTGATGGCCTTAGTAGTTTTGATGTTCATGGCAGTCAGTATCATAGCTACCCATATGACCCAAAAGCCTTCTATCCGTTCATCCCGCAATCCTTCCAGCGCCAACACCAGCAAAGCCAGTGAAAGCAGCCAGCCCGAAGCTGGCTTCAGCTACCGCCGTGACTTTTTTGAGGGGCTGGTCGACACCGCGCTGGCTCACGCCAAAAAACTGGGCGCCACCGATGCTGCGGCCGAAGCGTCGGAGGGCTGCGGCCTGTCGGTCAGCGTGCGCAAGGGCGAGCTGGAGAACGTGGAGCGCAACCGCGACAAGTCGCTGGGCATCACGGTGTACATCGGCAAAAAGCGCGGCAACGCGGCCACCAGCGATTTTTCGATCGCGGCGATCCAGCAGACCGTGAAAGCGGCCTACGACATTGCCCGCTTCACGGCGGAAGACGAGACCTCGGGCCTGCCCGACGACCGCGACATTGCCAGCGAGCATCGCGAACTGGACCTGTTTCACCCCTGGGCCATCACGTCGGAAGAGGCCGCCCGGCTGGCCCTGCGATGCGAAGCCGCGGCTTTGGACACCAGCCGCCTGATCACCAACAGCGAAGGCGCTGGCGTGTCGGCCCAGCAAAGCCATTTTTTCAGTGCCCACACCAAGGGCTTTCGCGGCGGTTATGCCAGTTCGCGCCACAGCATCTCGGTGGCGCCCATCGCCGGCAAGGGCAAGCAGATGCAGCGCGACGCCTGGTACAGCTCCATGCGCGACGCGGCCGAGCTGGCCGATCCCGAAGCCGTGGGCCGCTATGCCGCCGAACGCGCCCTGGCGCGCCTGAACAGCCGCAAAATCCCGACCACCCAGTGTCCGGTGCTGTTTGAGTCGCCTCTGGCCGCCGGCCTGCTGGGCGGTTTTGTGCAGGCCGTCAGCGGCGGTGCGCTGTACCGCAAGAGCACGTTTTTGCTCGACAGCCTGGGCAAGGCCGCCTTCCCCAAACACATCAACATCACCGAAGACCCCTTCCTGCTCAAAGGCAAGGGCAGCGCGCCGTTTGACGAGGAAGGCGTAAAAACCAGCGCGCGCACCGTGGTCGATGGCGGACGGGTCGTGGGCTATTTCTTGAGCACCTATTCAGCCCGCAAGCTGGGCATGCGCACCACGGGCAATGCCGGCGGCTCGCACAACCTGGTCCTGACCAGCCGCCGCACGCGTGCGGACGACGACCTGGACGCCATGATCCGCAAGCTGGGCCGGGGCCTCTTCGTGACCGAGCTGATGGGGCAGGGCGTGAACTATGTGACCGGCGACTACTCGCGCGGTGCCTCCGGCTTCTGGGTGGAAAACGGCCAGATCGCCTTCCCGGTCGAAGAAATCACCATTGCCGGCAACCTCAAGGACATGCTCATGGGCATTGAAGCCGTGGGGGCCGACGCCTACAACTACGGTGCCAAGACCGTGGGCTCGATCCTGGTCAACCGCATGAAGGTGGCGGGGAGCTGATTCTTCAGTTTTTTAAGCCTTCTGAGGCTGTAGCTCAATAACAGCGGGCGCAGGCAGCTATCAATGGTGTAGCGTTTGCGCCCCTGGTTGCCGTCAGCCAGCCAGCGCAGCTTTCACAGCGGCGGACACCTGGCCCATGTCCGCCTTGCCGGCGAGCTGGAATTTGACGGCGCCCATGACCTTGCCCATGTCGCCGGGGCCTACCTTTCGACCAAGTTCTGCCCCCAGGTCGGCCACGATGGCCTTGACGGTTGCCGTGACTTCTTCGGCGCTCAGGCGCGCGGGCAGGTAGGCCTGCAGCACGGTCAGCTCGGCGGCTTCCTTGTCGGCCAGATCCGTGCGCTCAGCCTTCTGGAAGGCCTCGATGGAATCCTTGCGCTGCTTGATCAGCTTGTCGACGATGGCGACCACGGCCACGTCGTCCAGCACCACGCGCTCATCCACCTCTTTTTGCTTGATGGCGGCCAGCAGCAGGCGGATGGTGCCCAGGCGCTCCGTGTCTTTGGCGCGCATGGCGGTTTTCATGTCTTCGGTGATCTGGTCTTTGAGTGACATTGCGTTCTCCAGCGGTAGGGAAAAGGGGGCATAGGGGAAACAAAAAAGCCCGCCAGAGCGTCCTCTTGCGGGCTTTTTGCGGTGCCGTGAGGCAGTACTAAATATATGGATTAGTACAGCTTCTTGGGCAATTGCATGGCGCGGATACGCTTGTAGTTACGCTTGACGGCCGCGGCCTTCTTGCGCTTGCGCTCGGCCGTTGGTTTTTCGTAAAACTCGCGGGCGCGCAGGTCGGTCAGCAGGCCGAGTTTTTCGATGGTGCGCTTGAAACGGCGCAGAGCCACGTCAAAGGGCTCGTTGTCTTTTACACGGATAGTGGTCATTGATGAATTGATCCAAATTTGGTGCGCCATAATTGATCTGATCAGGATCAGGCCAGGCGCGGGTTTGCTAGCAAAGCCTAAGAGTATAACCCAATCATATCCAGGTTTCTGCTCTTCAGAGGTGTTTTGGTGCTTCAAAAGCTTCCTTTTTGCAAGTGCCGTGCGTAGCGCATGACCTCCAGCACGCACTTGACGATCTGCGAGTTGACTTCTGTCTGGCCGGGCCTTCGCGCACCCGGGCGCCATCGTCGAGTTCGAGCAGCGGCACTTAGCCGGGCGCATTGATGGGGTGGTCATCCGAGCCGTCGGGCAGCCTTGCATGGTCACGGCTGGCATTTTCTCCAGCTGCACGGCCACGGGGCAGGGCGACTGCGAGTGCCAAAACCTCTCTTCTGGCCGGACATGAAATGCTGGTTGCATTTTGCCGGTGCTGCCAATGCACTCGCATGAACTCTCGATATTAACTTTCATTTGGTACACAACAAAACAAACAGCTGTTTTTGTCCTCCCCTCGCATGGGGGCGCTCCGGAAGGCAGAAAGCACATGATTCCGCTTCGAAAAAGTGAAGGGAACAAGTGGGCAGGGCTTGTCGGGCGAGGCCGGCCCACCCGAACAGGCTACCGCGTTTTGGGGATTGTTGGCGCTGACAGCCGGCAACACACTTGGGCCAGCATATCCGGGCCCTGCTGGACCGCCAGCCGAACGGTGATCGCCAGGGATGAACGCGATTCATCCCGCAAGCGGCGATATGAACTGGCAGGAGCGCCCAGGAAGGTCGTCCGCCATGGTCTTGTGGCGGATCAAGAAGAAGCGCGCCGAACGGCGCAGATCAGGGAAGAACAACAACAATGCACGATTCATTCGATGCTGCGAGTGCGCCGCGTGATGCTAATTTTCTTTGGGTGAACCTGACGCGGGAAGCGGGCACAGCACTGGTCGATGCCCTCGACGGCGCATTTGACATACGTCGAGTAAGTGAGCCGACGCAGATCCGAGGTGCAATCCAGGTCCACGCCCCGCCTTTTCTGTGTTTCGAGTTTGACGAGCCGGACGCGCCGGGTATAGACGCACTCACCCACACCCGGCACGCGTACCCGAGCCTGCCCATCCTCATGATCACGGGCTGCCACTCCGAGGCCGTGGCGCTATGGGCCCTGCGCATCCGGGTCTGGGACTTGCTGGTGAAGCCGGTTTCGATCGGGGAGCTTAGCCAACGCATCGCCACGCTCATCGAGTTGACGCGTCGGCGCGGGCCAGGGCCTGCGTTCGAAACCTCGCGTCCGCCGCAAGGCGGCGAGGCCTTGCCGGCCCTGCATGGCCCGGGCAGGCACGAAAGAACGCATCCCGCGATCACGCACGTGGCGATGCATTTTGACCAGAAGATCGCGCTGGATC
>DASXRN010000047.1:0-7507 GCA_036506595.1 Polaromonas sp.
AGGTGCGGCACCTCGCCATGCAGCTTGAGCGGGCGGTTGCCCGTGAGGCGGCGCAGGGTCACATAAAACACCGGCGTGAGGAACAGGCCAAACGCCGTGACGCCAATCATTCCCGAGAACACGGCCACGCCCATGGCATGACGCATTTCGGCACCGGCGCCGGTCGACAGCACCAGCGGCAGCACGCCCATGATGAAGGCCAGCGAGGTCATCAGGATGGGGCGCAGGCGCAGGCGGCTGGCTTCAATGGCGGCCTGCAGCGGCGTGCGCCCGGCAAACTCCAGCTCGCGCGCAAACTCCACGATCAGAATCGCGTTCTTGGCCGACAGCCCCACCAGCACAATCAAGCCGATCTGCGTGAAGATGTTGTTGTCGCCGCCGGTCAGCTTCACCCCCAGCATGGCGGCCAGCAGGCCCATGGGCACGATCAGCACGATGGCGATCGGCAGGGTCAGGCTTTCATACTGCGCGGCCAGCACCAGAAACACCAGCAGCAGCGCCAGCGGAAACACCCACATGGCCGAGTTGCCGGCAATGATTTCCTGGTAGGTCAAATCGGTCCACTCGTAGCTGATGCCGGGCGGCAGGGTCTCCGCTGCGATGCGCGCCACGGCGTCCTGGGCCTGGCCCGACGAGTAGCCGGGGGCAGCGCCGCCGTTGATGTCGGCAGACAGGAAGCCGTTGTAGCGCATGGCGCGTTCCGGGCCAAAGCTGGGCGTGACTTTCATCAGCGCCGACAGCGGCACCATCTCACCCGTGGTCGAGCGCACCTTGAGCAGGCCGATGTCTTCGGCACGGGCGCGGTAAGGTGCATCGGCCTGCACCCGCACGGAGTAAGTACGGCCAAACTTGTTGAAGTCGTTGGCATACAGGCTGCCCAGGTAGATCTGCATGGTGTCGAACACGTCCGTCACCGGCACGCCGAGCTGGCGCGCCTTGGTGCGGTCGATGTCGGCATAGAGCTGCGGCACGTTGACCTGGAAGCTGGAGAACAGCCCCGCCAGTTCAGGTGCCTGGTAGGCCTTGGCCATGAAGGCCTTGGTGGCGGCGTCCAATGCAGCGTAGCCGAGCGAGCCGCGGTCTTCCAGCTGCAGCTTGAAGCCGCCGGTAGTGCCCAGGCCCTGCACGGGCGGCGGCGGGAACATCGCGATGAACGCTTCCTGGATGCCGCCGAACTTCGCGTTGAGCTGGCCGGCAATGGCGCCCGCGCTCAGGTCCGCGCTCTTGCGCTGGTCAAACGGCTTGAGCGAGACAAACACGATGCCGGAGTTGGAGCTGTTGGTGAAGCCGTTGATCGACAGACCCGGGAAGGCAATCGCATGCTCCACGCCCGGCTGCTTCATCGCGATCTCGCCGATGCGGCGGATCACGTCTTCGGTGCGGTCCAGCGTGGCGCCGTCGGGCAGCTGGGCAAAACCGATCAGGTACTGCTTGTCCTGGCCAGGCACAAAGCCGCCGGGCACGGCCTTGAAGATGCCTGCGGTGGCCAGCACCAGCACCAGGTACACACCCAGCATCACGGCCTTGCGCGAGATCGCACCCTTGACACCGCGGCTGTAGTTGTCAGAGCCGCGGCTGAACGCCTTGTTGAATGCGTTGAAGAAGCGGCCAAACACCTTGTCCATGCCGCGGGTCAGCGCATCTTTCGGTGCGTCATGGCCTTTGAGCAACAGCGCAGCCAACGCGGGCGACAGGGTCAGCGAGTTGATCGCCGAGATCACGGTGGAAATCGCGATCGTCAGCGCGAACTGCTTGTAGAACTGGCCCGACAGGCCGGTGATGAAGGCCAGCGGCACGAACACGGCGATCAGCACCAGGGCAATCGCGATGATGGGCCCGGACACTTCCCGCATGGCGCGGTAGGTCGCCTCGCGCGGACTCAGGCCCGCCTCGATGTTGCGCTCGACGTTCTCCACCACCACGATGGCGTCGTCCACCACGATGCCGATGGCCAGCACCAGCCCGAACAGGCTGAGTGCATTGATCGAAAAGCCGAACAGGTGCATCACCGCGAAGGTGCCTATGACCGAGATCGGCACGGCCAGCAACGGGATGATGGAGGCGCGCCAGGTCTGCAGGAAGATGATCACGACCAGCACCACCAGCGCCACGGCCTCGAGCAGGGTATGCACCACGGCCTCAATCGACGAGCGCACGAACTGGGTGGTGTCGTAGACGATCTCGTAGTCCACGCCTTCGGGCATGTTCTTTTTGAGGTCCTTCATCACGGCCTGCACGTCATCGGAGATCTGGATGGCGTTGGAGCCCGGCGCGGCAAACACCGGCACGGCCACGGCCTGCTTGTTGTCGAGCAGCGAGCGCAGCGCGTAATCGGCGGCGCCCAGTTCCAGGCGGGCGATATCGCGCAGGCGCGTCACCGCACCGCCTTTTTCCGCCTTGTCGGTCTTGACAATGATGTCGCCGAACTCTTCTTCGCTCTGCAGCCGGCCCTGGGCGTTGATGGACAGTTGCATGTCGACGCCGGGCAGGCCGGGCGAGGCACCGACCACGCCGGCAGCGGCCTGGATGTTCTGCTCGCGGATGGCGCGCACCACGTCGCCGGCGGACAGGCCGCGCTCGGCCACCTTCTGCGGGTCCAGCCAGACGCGCATCGAGTAGTCGCCCGAACCGAACAACTGCACCTGGCCCACGCCATTGATGCGGGCCAGCCTGTCCTTGACATTGAGCACCGCGTAGTTGCGCAGGTAGGTCATGTCATAGCGGTCATTGGGCGACAGCAGGTGCACCACCATGGTGAGGTCGGGCGAACTCTTGATCGTGGTGATGCCCAGCCGGCGCACTTCTTCAGGCAGGCGCGGCTCGGCTTGCGCCACGCGGTTCTGCACGAGCTGCTGCGCCTTGTCGGGGTCGGTGCCCAGCTTGAAGGTGACGTTGAGCGTCATCAGGCCGTCGGTGGTGGCCTGGCTGCTCATGTAGAGCATGCCGTCGACGCCGTTGATGGATTCCTCCAGCGGCGTGGCGACGGTCTCGGCAATCACCTTGGGGTTGGCGCCCGGGTACTGGGCGCGCACCACCACGGTGGGCGGCACCACATCGGGGTACTCGGCAATCGGCAGCGAACGCAGCGCGATCAGGCCGGAGATGAGCATGAGCAGCGACAGCACGCCGGCAAAGATCGGCCGGTCAATGAAAAATTTGGAGAGATTCATGTGATTACTTCTTGTTCAAAAAGTCAGGCGCGAGCTCAGGACTTCGCCGCCACCTTGACGGGCTTGTCCGGACTCACAAGCTCTGCTTTGGCTGACATTTCAACCATCTGCGGCGCCACCAGCGCGCCGGGGCGAATGCGCTGCAAGCCGTTGACGACGATGCGTTCGTTGGCCGCAAGGCCGCCCTTGACCACGCGCAGGCCGTTGACAGACGCACCCAGCGTGACCTCGCGGTACACCGCCTTGTTGTCGGCGCCCACCACCAGCACAAATTTCTTGTTCTGGTCGGTGCCGACGGCGCGTTCGTTGATCAGCAGCGCCGTGGCCTTGGTGGCCTGGCCCATGCGGATGCGGGCAAACTGGCCCGGCATCAGCTGGCCATCTGCGTTGTCAAACAGGGCGCGCGCGCGGACCGTGCCGCTTTTGGCATCAACCTGGTTGTCGACCAGCTGCAGCCGGCCTTCATAGGGCGTGTCGGTACTGGCGGCGGTGCCCATCTGCACGGGAATGCGGTCCAGGTTGCGCCCGCCCGCCCCACCCTTCACGTCTTTTAGCGCCTTGGCGACCATCTGCTCGTCGGCATCAAAGCTGGCGTAAATCGGGCTCACCGACACCAGCGTGGTCAACACCGGTGCGCTGGGGCCCGCAGCCACCAGATTGCCCACGGTGACTTCGAGCTTGCCGACCCGGCCGGCCACCGGTGCGCGGACCTGCGTGTAGCCCAGGCTCAGTTTGGCCGTTTGCAGGGCGGCCTGCGCGGCACGCAGGTTGGCATCGGCTTCGCGCTGGCCATTGACGCGCTCATCAAACTCGCGCTTTGAAATGGCCTGCTCGCTCCACAGGCGCTGCGAGCGGTCCTGCTCGCCCTTGGCCTGCGCCACCCTGGCCTGCGCGGCCGCCACCTGGGCGTCGGCACGCTCCACCTCGGCGGCATAAGGCGCCGGGTCAATGGTCAACAGCAGCTCGTCTTTTTTGACGAGTGCGCCTTCCCGGAAATGCACGGCCTGAATGGTGCCGGCGACGCGCGAGCGGATGTCCACCCGCTCAACCGCTTCGAGCCGGCCCGAAAACTCGTCCCAGGCCGCGACATCGCTTTGCACGACGGTGGCAACGGACACGGGCGTGGCCGGCGGCTCGGCAGCCGCACCGGGCTGCGCCCTGGAACTGGAGACGCCGAAGACCGCGGCAGAGATGCCGGTGACGGCCAGCACGGCCAGCGCCACCGCCAGAAGGCGGCGCTTGGGGGTATGTAGTTGGATAGCTTGCATGGTGAACTCCCTCAAAAAAAGATTTAGGAAACTGAAGAAAAAATGGGATACGCCGCTCTATGTCGTCTCATGTCGCCTCACGCCAACTCAGGCGCTGCGGTGCTGGCGAAAGAAATCAGCGAGCTGCTGGCGCACGGCGGGCGCCCAGGCAGGGTCGGAGCTGACGGGCTGTTGGTAGCTGGAAGGCCAGCCGGTCGTCATGGGCAGCACCGCGTCGTGCACGGCCAGGCCGGCAACGCGCAGCCGTTCGGCATAGGCCAGCGTCTCGTCGCGCAGCGGATCATCGTCGGCGGTGAGCAGCAAGGTGGGCGGCAGCCCCGTCAGGCGCAGGGCCGAGCCCGGCGCCGCATAAGGGTGGCTGGCGTCTTGCAGGCGGGCCAGGTACTGATGCCAGCCATCGGCCCAGACACAGCCGACCGGTCCCGCTTCGGCATCCCGCAAGGAAGCCGTTGCCAGGCAGGGGTCGAGCATGGGTGACAGCAGAATTTGCCCGGCCAGCGCCAGCTCCTGGCGGTCACGCGCCATCAGCGCGACGGCGGCGGCGATGTTGCCGCCGGCCTCTTCGCCAGCAACAAAGACCGCGGCCTCGTGGCCAGCCAGCTTGTGGCGGGCCTTCCAGGCCCACAGCAGCGCGGCATACCCTGCCTCAACAGCCTCTGGAAAGGGGTGGGCCGGGGCCAGCGGGTAGTCCAGCGACATGATCACCGCACCGGCATCGGCCAGCATGCGGGCCACGCAGGAGCCGGCTTCCAGCGAACCGCCCACAAACGCCCCGCCATGAAAATGCACCACCAGTGGCGACGCACCCACGCCACGACTGCTGCGCTGGCCGTAAAAGCGCACATCCAGCGCCTTTTCAGGCGCAATCAGGATCTTTTTTGCCGCCCAGTGGGGCGACTCTTTGGAGGCATTCCCAGAGTCCAGGCTTCTCGACGGATCGGTTTTCATCTTCTTGCGGCCAACGGCGGCGCGGAATTGTTGCAATGCAACAGAAGATAAAGGACACTCGCCACTTAATAAATAGCCCTTTTGCTTATACTTTATTTCACCGGCGCAACAATCAACAAAAAATCGGCCCGCTCTTGCGCGATCACCAACGAAACAGGCTTTGCCTGGAACAGGATTTTTATGGACAAGTTTTCTGCAATGCAGGCCTTTGTGCGGGTCGTGGAAGCCGGCACCTTCACCAAGGCGGCCGACTCGATGGGCATGCCCAAACCGACCGTTACCCGTCTGATCCAGGATTTGGAAAAGGAGCTGGACACCAAACTGCTGAACCGCACCACGCGCAAAGTCACGGTCACGGTCGATGGCGCGGCCTATTACGAGCAGGCCAGCCGCCTGCTGGGCGAGGTGCATGAACTGGAGTCAAGCATGTCACGGGCCAAGGCCAGCCCGCGCGGCAAGCTCAAGGTGGATATTCCGTCTTCACTGGGCCTGGCAGTCATCATTCCCGCACTGCCGGATTTTTATGCGCGCTACCCCGACATCCAGCTGGAGCTGGGCGTCAGCGACCGGCCCATAGACATCATTACCGAAAATGTGGACTGCGTGGTGCGCGCCGGCGAGATCACCGACCAGTCACTGGTGGCGCGGCGCATTGGCGAGTTTTACATCATGGCCTGTGCCTCCCCGGCCTACCTCCAGCGCCACGGCGTGCCGCGGCACCCGGACGAGCTCGAAGACAACCACCAGCTGATCCGCTATATGTCGCCGCGCAACGGCAAGCTGTACACCGTCAAAATGCACAAGGATGGCGAAGTGATTGAGGTCGAGGGGCGCCACCAGCTCGCGGTCAATGACTCCAATGCCGGCGTGGCGGCAGGGCTGGCCGGTCTGGGCGTGCTGTTTACGCTGACATTTCTGGTGCAAAACCACATCAGCAACGGCGCGCTGGAGCCGCTGTTCCCCGGCTGGTGTACCGAAGCCAAGCCCATCTTTGTCGTCTACCCGCCCAACCGGCACCTGAGCAACAAGGTGCGCGTGTTTGTGGACTGGATTGCCGAGCTGTTTGCCCAACATGATTTGATGAACCGCAAAAGTTCCTTGCCCGCCGAGATGTGCCGCGGCTGGGCGGCCGCGATTTCGCCAGCAGACATCATCAGCGAGGCAAGCAAGGCCCCAACAACCCGGGAGACC
This sequence comes from Polaromonas sp., assembly GCA_036506595.1. GTDB lineage: Bacteria > Pseudomonadota > Gammaproteobacteria > Burkholderiales > Burkholderiaceae_C > Polaromonas. The sequence goes on from DASXRN010000047.1 coordinate 6,578, forward strand.
GCCGAAAGCGTGTAAAGCCGCGTTCAGCCCGAAGAGGCCTCTTCCGGCCCGTTCATAGACAAAAAAGACCTGTAGCCCATAGGATACGGGCATCTCCAGCTACTTAATTAATAGCAACACTTTTTGCCGGCCAGACCTTTTTGAGCAGGCTGACGGCCACCAGCACCAGCGCGCCAGTGATGACGCCTACCACGGCATCCATCAGCAAAGGAACGAGCGGCGCCAGCAGACCCCCCGCCTTCTCAGCCAGTTGTTCAATCAAGTGATGCAGCGGCGTGATGCCATGCGTCAAGATGCCGCCACCAACCAGAAACATGGCGGCCGTGCCCGCCACTGACAAAGCCTTCATCAGCCACGGCGCCGCCTGCAAAATGCCGCTGCCCAGGCCGCGCTGCAGGCCAGGCCATGCGCCTTCGCCCGTGCGCTGGCTCAGGTAGAGCCCGCTATCGTCCAGCTTGACAATGCCCGCCACCAGGCCATACACGCCAACCGTCATGAGGATGGCGATGCCAGTCAGCACCGCGACTTGCGTGATGAAAGGGCTGGCCTGCACCGTGCCCAGCGTGATCGCAATGATTTCAGCCGACAGGATGAAGTCGGTGCGCACGGCCCCCTTGATCTTGTCTTTTTCAAGCACCTGCAAATCGACCGTGGGGTCTGCCAGCGCGGTCACCAGTTCTTCATGGTGAGCGGCCTGTTCGTGCGCACTGTGTAGAAAGTTGTGGGCCAGTTTTTCAAAGCCTTCAAAGCAAAGAAAGGCACCGCCCACCATCAACAGCGGCGTGACGGCCCAGGACGCAAAGGCGCTGATGGCCAGGGCCGCAGGCACCAAAATCGCCTTGTTGAGGAGCGAGCCCTTGGCCACCGCCCAGACCACGGGAAGCTCCCGGTCGGCCTTCACGCCAGAGACTTGCTGGGCATTGAGCGCCA
>DASXRN010000048.1:0-3979 GCA_036506595.1 Polaromonas sp.
CCGCATCCCGGGCGTAAGCCCGCGCCCTCCAGCGTGGCCCTGTACGAGCTGCTGTTTTCCTGGACCGACAGCGACGCGGCGCGCCAGAAAATCCTGGTGGACAATCCGGCGCAGCTCTATGGTTTCAGGTGATTGCTATCAACAACATAGCGATTGCCGCGCAGCTGGCGGGGGCTGGCGGCCTGAATTCCTTGGGGTCCGGGCTCTCGGCATTGCTGTGCGGCGCAAATCTTCAGGTGATTTTGACCTGTAGCCCAGGCGATGCGGGCGCATGAAGCTATCAAAACAATAGCGCCTCTCGTCGCCGAAGTGCCGGCTTCTCTTCCTCGGTGAGCCGCAGGAGGCCGTGAAAGGAAACGCTCAGAGCAGCCGTGCCAGATAACGCCCAGTGTGGCTGCCCGGGTTGGCGGCAATGTCTTCGGGCGTGCCCACGCCCACCACGGTGCCGCCGCCGGCGCCGCCCTCTGGCCCCATGTCGATCAGCCAGTCGGCGGTCTTGATCACGTCCAGGTTGTGCTCGATCACCACGATGGTGTTGCCGGCGTCGCGCAGCTGGTGCAGCACCTTGAGCAGCAGGTCGATGTCGGCAAAATGCAGGCCGGTCGTGGGCTCGTCGAGGATGTAAAGCGTGCGGCCGGTGTCGCGTTTGCTGAGTTCCAGCGCCAGCTTGACGCGCTGCGCCTCGCCGCCCGACAGCGTGGTGGCCGCCTGGCCCAGCTTGATGTAGGAGAGGCCGACGTCGAGCAGCGTGTGCAGCTTGCGCGCAATCGTCGGCACGGCCTTGAAGAACTCGGCCGCGTCTTCGACCGTGAGGTCCAGAATCTGCGCGATGTTCCTGCCCTTGTACAGCACCTCCAGCGTTTCGCGGTTGTAGCGCATGCCCTTGCAGACATCGCAGGGGACATAGACATCGGGCAGGAAGTGCATTTCCACTTTCACCACGCCGTCGCCCTGGCAGGCCTCGCAGCGGCCGCCGGCCACGTTGAAGCTGAAGCGCCCGGCGCCATAGCCGCGTTCGCGCGCCGTGTTCATCTCGGCCATGAGTTCGCGAATCGGCGTGAACAGGCCGGTGTAGGTCGCCGGGTTGCTGCGCGGCGTGCGGCCTATCGGCGACTGGTCGACGTTGATGACCTTGTCGAAATGCTCGATGCCTTCGATGCTTTCATGGGCGGCGGGCTCCTCATGCGCGCGGTACAGCGTACGCGCCACGGCCGCGTAGAGCGTGTCGTTCACCAGGGTCGATTTGCCCGAGCCGGAGACCCCTGTCACGCAGGTCAGCAGGCCCACGGGAAACTCCACACTCACGCCCTTGAGGTTGTGACCGGTGGCGCCCGCCACGCGCAGCGCCTGCATGTCGCCCTGCGTGGCCTGGTGCAGGGCTTCGCGCGCGGCGCGGCGCTCGGCCGCCGGGCTTTGCGGAAAGCGCGAGGCCTTTTTCTTTTCTGCGGCTTCAACCGATTTGACCGTGGGCAGCCAGGGCGTGCGGCGCTTGGGCACGGCGATCTTGAGCGTTTGCGCCAGGTACTGGCCGGTCAGCGAATCGGGGTTGGCCTTGACTTCTTCATAGGTGCCCTGCGCCATCACGCGTCCGCCATGGATGCCGGCGCCCGGCCCCATGTCGATCACATGGTCGGCGGCGCGAATCATGTCTTCGTCGTGTTCGACCACCAGCACGCTGTTGCCGATGTCGCGCAGATGCTGCAGGGTGCCAATCAGGCGGTCGTTGTCGCGCTGGTGCAGGCCTATGCTGGGCTCGTCCAGCACATACATCACGCCGGTCAGGCCCGAGCCGATCTGCGAGGCCAGGCGTATGCGCTGCGATTCGCCGCCCGAGAGCGTCTCGGCGCTGCGGTCCAGGCTCAAATAATTCAGGCCGACGTCGTTGAGGAACTTCAGGCGCAGGCCGATTTCGCGCACCACCTTGGCCGCGATCTCGGCCTTGGCGCCCTGCATTTTCAGGGTGCGGAAATAGTCAAAGCTTTCGCGCAGGGTGACGTGGCTGATTTCGTAAATCGCCTTGCGCTGGCTGGCGCCGCCTTCGGGTTCAGAAGCGCTGACCAGGTAGACATGGCGCGCCTCCTTGCGCAGGCGCGTGCCCGCGCAGTCGGGGCAGGGCTGCAGGCTGCGGTAGCGCGCCAGCTCTTCGCGCACGGCGGCCGAGTCGGTTTCGCGGTAGCGCCGCTCAAAGTTGGTGATCACGCCTTCAAACGGGTGCTTTTTGCTGACTTTTTTGCCGGCCGAATTGCCCGAATCCATCACGTAGCTGAACTTGATCTCTTCTTCCCCCGAGCCGCGCAGCACCACCTGCTGCACCTTTTCGGGCAGGTCTTCAAAGGCCGTGTCGATGTCGAACTGGTAATGCTTGGCCAGGCTTTCGAGCATGGAAAAGTAATAACCATTGCGCCTGTCCCAGCCCTTGACGGCGCCGCTGGCCAGGCTCAGGGAAGGGAAGGCCACCACGCGCGCCGGGTCAAAAAACTCCATGTGGCCCAGGCCGTCGCAGCTCGGGCAGGCGCCCACGGGCGAGTTGAAGGAGAAAAGACGCGGCTCCATCTCGCTGAGCGAGTAGCTGCAGACCGGGCAGGAGAACTTGGCGCTGAACAGGTGCTCCTTGCCGGAATCCATCTCCAGCGCAATCGCCTTGCCGTCGGCCAGCCGCAGACCCGCCTCAAAGCTTTCGGCCAGCCTTTGCTGCATGTCGGGCCGTACCTTGATGCGGTCAATCACCACATCAATATTGTGTTTCTCGGTTTTCTTCAGCGCGGGCAGGTCATCAAATTCGTAGGCCGTGCCATCGACGCGAAAGCGCACATAACCCTGGGCCTGCATCTGGGCAAACACATCGGTGAATTCGCCTTTGCGCTCACGCGCGACCGGGGCCAGCACCATCAGCTTGGTATCTTCGGGCAGGGCCAGCACGGCATCGACCATCTCGCTGACGCTTTGCGCCTGCAGCGGCAAATCATGCTCGGGGCAAAACGGCGTGCCGGCGCGCGCAAACAAGAGGCGCAGGTAGTCGTGGATTTCGGTCACGGTGCCCACGGTGGAGCGCGGGTTGTGCGAGGTCGCCTTCTGCTCGATGGAAATGGCGGGCGACAGGCCCTCGATCATGTCCACATCGGGCTTGTCCATCAGCTGCAAAAACTGCCGCGCGTAGGTAGACAGGCTCTCCACATAGCGGCGCTGGCCCTCCGCATAAAGCGTGTCGAAGGCCAGCGAGGACTTGCCCGAACCGCTCAGGCCGGTGATCACCACCAGCTGGTTGCGCGGAATGTCGAGGTCAATATTCTTGAGGTTGTGCGTGCGCGCCCCACGAATGCTGATGCGTTGGGCGGCCATCACACTGGCAAGGTACTTGCTATCGTCGGGAGAGTTCACTGAAATGGGGCGCTGCAAAACTCTCCATCATAGACCGAAGCAGCGTTTCAAGCACAATAGATGGCTGTGTGCCGGCCGGGCAGCCGGCTGACTTGACCGGATTTCCCTGTTTTTAGACCCTTTTCCAGCCTTTTTCATCCCTTGACCGCGCCTTCCACCCCTCTGTCGTTCCCGATGACCGCCACCGAACGGCGCGCCAGCGTCTCGCTGGCCTCGATTTTTGCCTTGCGCATGCTGGGGCTGTTTTTGGTGCTGCCCGTGTTTGCGTTGGAAGCGGCCAAATACCCGGGCGGTGACGACCCGGCCCGCGTCGGCCTGGCCATGGGGATTTATGGCCTGACCCAGGGTTTGTTACAAATTCCGTTCGGCATCGCCTCGGACTGGTGGGGCCGCAAGCGCGTGATCATTGCCGGGCTGCTGCTGTTTGCGCTGGGCAGCTTTGTGGCCGCCTGGGCCCCTGACCTGAATTGGCTGGTGGCCGGGCGCTCGCTGCAGGGCGCGGGCGCCATTTCTGCCGCCGTCACGGCGCTGCTGGCCGACTGCACCCGCAACGAAGTACGCACCAAGGCCATGGCGCTGGTGGGCGGCAGCATCGCCTTGA
>DASXRN010000049.1:0-2846 GCA_036506595.1 Polaromonas sp.
AGGAAGGCAGCCCATGGAACACCTCACAAGCCTCTTTGCAGCGCTCCCCGTCAGCCTGATCCTGGTGATCGGCTGCGCGTGGTGGATTTTCCGCCGCTAAATCTGAATATGTGGCACGCTTGGCAGTCATGCGCTCCCCGAACAATCCTCCGATGAACGCTACTGCACTCTCAAGCCCCACTTCATCGCCCGCGACCCATTCCAGCCTGCCACTTAGCCGCAACACCGTCATTGCCCTCGCGGTAGTGGCGCTGCATGTCGGATTTATCTGGGCGCTGCAAAGCGGCCTGTTGATGCGCGCCGCTGAAATTGTGGTTCCGGCCGAAATCCTGACACAGTTTGTCGACCCGCCCGCGCCCAAGGTGGAGCCCGTACCCTCTGCGCCGCCTGCACCGCCCGTGCCGATGAAAAAAGCCGTCGCCAAAGCCCCGGCCCCTACTCTGCCCACACCCCAGCTTGTGGCCATTGCAGACCCCAACCCAGCGCCGAATGCGCCCACGGCAATGGCCCTGCCACAAGCCCCCGCCGCGCCAGCAGCCACCGCTGTAGCCTCGGTGGCTCCAATGGCAGCAACTCCAGCCTCGCCAGCCCCCCCACGGATTGAAGCCCCCGTGATCGATGCAGATTACAGGGCGAATGAAGGAGTGTTTCGCAAACCGGACACCTCGGTTCGGCTTGGAGAATCTGGCAAGGTCTTGCTAAATGTCACGGTCGGAACCAACGGCTTTGCTAGCAACGTCACTTTAATCAAGTCCAGTGGCTACCCGCGTCTGGACAATGCTGCCATTCAAGGCGCCAGAAAACTGAAGTTCAGGCCTGCCATGCAGGCCGGCGTGCCCATCGAAAAGGGCTATGAATTACCTGTAAATTATCTTGCGGAGACTAACTAAATGAATTCCCAATTCGGCCTTGCCAACGTCTGGAGCCAGGGCGATATCGTCACCAAATCAGTCGCCTTGCTGCTGCTGGTCATGTCGCTCGCCTCCTGGATGGTCATCATCATCAAGACGCTGGACCTGATCAAGTACAAAAAGATTGCCAAGGCGGCCGAAGACTTCTGGCACAGCGAGGATTTTGCGGCGGGCCTGACCAAACTCGGCGCCGACCCGGCCAACCCTTTTCGCCAGCTGGCGCTGGAAGGCCGTGAAGCCACGCTCCATCACCGCAACACCAAGGCGCACCTGCACGATACGCTGGACGTGAGCGACTGGGTCACGCGCACGCTGCGCAACTGCATCGACGAATTCACCGCCAAGCTGCAATCAGGCCTGGCCATCCTGGCATCGGTCGGCTCCACCGCCCCGTTTGTGGGCCTGTTCGGCACGGTCTGGGGTATTTACCATGCGCTGCTGTCCATAGGCGCGGCAGGCCAGGCCACCATCGACAAGGTGGCCGGGCCAATTGGCGAGTCGCTGATCATGACGGCGCTGGGCCTGGCCGTCGCCATTCCCGCCGTGCTGGGCTACAACGCACTGGTGCGCGGCAACAAGGGCATCTCGCAAAAGCTCAACCGTTTTGCCCATGACCTGCACGCCTACTTTGTGACCGGTGCCCGCGTCAGCGCCGGCGGCCAGGTCAATGTTGTGCCCATGAAAAAAGCCTGATCGGGGCAAGAACACAAACGGGAGCAGAACATGGCCTTTGGAACCCAAGACGACAGCGATGACGTGATGAACGAGATCAACATGACGCCCATGGTGGACATCATGCTGGTGCTGCTCATCATCTTCATCATCACCGTGCCGGTGATGAAGCACTCGGTCAACATTGACCTGCCACGCGCCACCAACGAGGCGCAAAACATCAAGCCGGAAACGGTTCGCCTGAGTGTCGATGCCGAAGGCAGCTATTTCCTTAATGAAGCAAAAATTGCAGACGACGATTTGGTGACCCAGTTGAAGGCGGCGGCGGCTAAAGAACCGCAACCTGACCTGCACATCCGCGGTGACAAATCGGTGCGTTACGAACGCGTGGCGCAAGCCATGGCGGCCGCGCAGCAGGCAGGCTTGCGCAAGATTGGCTTCATCACCGAGCCAAAAAACTGAACACCTGGGCATTGCCAGGTAGGCTTTAACAAATTCACGAAAAAATTTTAAATACCAGGCAAATTGGCTTGATTTTTAAATGAGAATGGTTATCATTCATACAACGAAACCCAAACCGGTTTAACCATCATGTCCATCGCGCTGCCCGCTTCACCAACCTTGTCACAGACCTTGAGCTTGCCCACCCGCTCCGCTGTCCGCACAGCGCCTCATGCAGAGGCAGCTCCAGGCCCGAATGCGGCCAGCGCGTCAGCCGCTTGCCTGAACAGCACCGAAATTTTGCGCGGCCAAAAAGCGGTGGAGATCAACCACAACGGCTTCACCTACCGCCTGCAAGCGACGCGCTTGGGCAAATTGATTCTGACGAAGTAAGCGCAGCAGCCGCTTTGGCGTCAGAAGCCATTCATTCCATCAGCAGTTTCATCGTGGGGCGATCCGGGGCTTGAACAAAGCCTCCAAGGTCGTTTTTGCCAGCCACGGGCCCTCCGGGTCGATTAGCCAGGCTTTTTTTTTGCGATGTAACGCTTGTTTGAATTGAAAAAGCCGACCCTTGAGTCGGCTTTTTTACGTCGCTGGCGTATTGGAAACCAGATTACAAGCCAATGGCGGCGATGCCCGCACGCGCAATCTGCGCATCTTCATTGGACTTGACACCGCTCACACCGACAGCACCGATGCACTGCCCATCCTTCATGATGGGCACGCCGCCTTCGAGCATGCCGTGGATGTACGGTGCCGACAGGAATGAGGTGCGGCCACCATTGATGGTGTCTTCATAGACCTTGCTCTCGCGGCGGCCCA
>DASXRN010000050.1:0-16473 GCA_036506595.1 Polaromonas sp.
ATGCAGGTTGCCCGGTCCTGCTGGGTCTTGCCGCTGTTGCAGGCGGCCATCTCGCTTTTGGCGTTGCCCGTGGCGTCAATGCCAGTGGTGCCGGATGCAATCTGCGCGCTTGCCGTGCCCATGGCAAAGAGGGCTGCCAGGCCGAAACAGGCTGCACCTTTGGCGCCTTTGTTCAGGTGGTTGAGGTAGCGCAGATGGTGGTGCAAATGAGTCGATAAAGTCATCGTCAAACTCCTTGTTTGAAACTGGATGACTTCAGTCTGGACCGTTGCGCGTGCCCGGCATGAAGGCAAAAGGCCAGCATGGCCGTACCTCATACGGAAAACGGCTGTAGGACAGGTCTTTCAACGGAGGCAACCTGGCCCTCAATTACCCCCATTCGCTCAAAGGCTGAAAGCCGATGCAACAAGCGCTACAAAACGCTACAAAAAGGCAGCCAGCAAGGAGGAAAGAGGAAAGAAAAGCGGCCAGGAGGCGTTTACATCGACCAGATGCGCGGGCTGGAGGCTGCCTGCTGCCAGAAATGGGCGCGCCAGGCTTGCCAGACCTGCCTGAGCAGCGCCATGGCTGGCTCAACCACGGGTGCCAGGACCCGCACGACCACGATCTGCCCATCAGGGCTCGTGGCGCCCGCCATGGCGCACAGCGGGTGCGCTTCAATGACTTGGCGTGCGCAGTCCAGGGCTTCCTGCCTACGGTTGCGCTCCAGCTTGCTGCCCGCCACAAAGAAAAGGGTGGCCATGCAGCGCTGCCCGGCCAGGCCCAGCGGGCTGTTCATCAGCAGGGTGTCGCTGGCTTGCAGGCGCGCGCGCTCCAGCCACACGCCGGGCACTTCAATATGCTGGCAGAAGCTGCCTTGCTCAAAAGGCAGGCTGGCGGCGGGCAGGCCCAGCGCGGTGACGTCCCAGCCGATCAGCTCGGCGCCGGGCGCCAGCGTCATGCTCAGGCGGTTTTCGGCCAGGCAGCCGCTATAGCAGATGGCCTCCAGCGGCAGCCACTCCATGCGCCCGCCCGCTTCCAGTGCCAGGTGGGTGCGCTGCAGCGCGGGCTCGCCCGTGGAGCGGTAAAAGCGCGTGGCGCCGGGCGTGGTCACCAGGCCATGGGCCCCGGCGCCCACGGTGAATTTCAAGTCCAGCGTGTCGCCGCCCACCAGCCCGCCGGGCGGGTGCACGATGACGTTGTGGCAAACGGCGTCGCCTTCGGGATACAGGCTTTGCAGAATGCGCAAGGGCCCGTCGTGGCGGAAGTGGGCGACCGTCTTCCCGGCTTGCAATGTGTAGTCGAGTGCCAGGGTCGCGTGCCAGGTCATGGGCCGAGTTTAAGGTGCGGGAAAGCGGGTAGTTGCTATTATTTCGATAGCTTATTGCGCCCTATTTACAGGGGCTAGAAGCACTTTTCATTCTAAATTCATTCTAAACTTTGCCGCCGGCAGCCGTTTTGGGGCTATGCATCTCGTCCTGCGCGGTTTTGACGTGTGCTGCGAGGTGATCCAACGCTTCCTGCACCTGGTCGACCAGCACCAGGCACAGGTCGCCGGGCCGCAGGCGCGCCAGCGCGGTGTCAATGGCCAGGAACTCGCCGCGAATTTCGTCAATGCGTTGGGTGCGACTGGCCTTGTTCAATCCTTCCAGGCCTTCGCGCAGCAGCGCCATCACTTCCCCGTCGGCGCGGCCGCGCTGAGCGGCGTCCTGGTAAAGAATGACCTCGTCAAACGCGGCGCCCAGAATGACGGTCTGGTCGCGGATGTCGCTGTCGCGCCGGTCGCCGGCGCCGCTGATCACCACGCTGCGCCGTTGCCCCGGCGTGACGGGCATGGCGTCCACGGCGGCCACCAACGCACGCATGGCGTCGGGGTTGTGGCCGTAGTCGGCAATCACGGTCGCGCCGCGCAAGTCCATCACATTGAAGCGGCCCGGTGCGTTGTGCGCGTCGTTGACAAAGCTGGCGAGCCCGCTTTTCAGCGTGTCCCAGTTGACGCCGGCGGCCCAGGCCGCCGCGACGGCGGCCATGGCGTTTTCCACCTGAAAGCCAATGCTGCCGCCCCGCGTGATGGGAATGCCCTGCAGCGGGATGCGCTCTACCCGCGCGCCTTCGGCGGCGACCAGCACCGGGCCGTCCACATACACAACCCGATGGCCCTGGGCACGGTGGGTGGCCATGAGCGGGTGGTGGCGGTCGGCCGCAAAAAAGATCACCTTGCCGGGGCAGGTCGCGGCCATCTCGGCCACGATGGGGTCTGCGGCATTGAGCACCGCGTAACCGGTGGGGGCTACGTTCTGCACCACCACGCGCTTGAGCACGGCCAGGTCTTCCACCGTGGTGATGTAGTTCAGGCCCAGGTGGTCGCCGCTGCCCACGTTGGTGACCACGGCCACTTCGCAGCGGTCAAAACCCAGGCCTTCGCGCAGCACGCCGCCGCGCGCGATCTCAAACACCGCTGCATCGACATCGGGGTGCATCAGCACGTTGCGGGCGCTCTTGGGCCCGCTGCAGTCGCCGCTGTCGGTCTGCCGGCCATTGACCCAGACGCCATCGGTGTTGGTCATGCCGGTGCGCAGGCCACTGGCGGCCAGCAGGTGGCTGATCAGGCGCGTGGTGGTGGTCTTGCCATTGGTGCCGGTGACGGCAATCACGGGCACGCGGCCGTTGTCGCCGGCGGGGAACAGTTCGTTGATCATGGCCACGCCGACGGCGCGCCCCTTGCCGTAAGAAGGCGAGAGGTGCATGCGCAGGCCGGGCGCGGCATTGACTTCGACCACACCGCCGCTTTGCGCTTCGAGCGGCCGCAGCATGCTTTCGCACACCACGTCGACGCCGCAGATGTGCAGGCCCACCATCTGCGCCGCCGCCACGGCGCGCGCCGCCACGGCCGGGTGCACGTCGTCGGTGACATCGGTGGCGGTGCCGCCGGTGCTCAGGTTGGCGTTGTTGCGCAGGATGACGCGGTGGCCCTTGGCCGGAATTGATTCGGGCGTGAGGCCCTGTGCGTCGAGCCGGGCCACGGCGATGTCGTCAAAGCGAATTTTGGTCAGCGAGGTGGCGTGGCCTTCGCCGCGTCGCGGGTCTTGGTTGACGATTTCGACCAGTTCGCGCACGGTGTGCAGGCCGTCGCCCACCACCTGCGGCGGGTCGCGCCGCGAGGCCGCGACCAGCTTGTCGCCGACCACCAGCAGGCGGAAGTCGCTGCCGGGCAGAAACTTTTCGACCATGACCTCGCCATGCTCGGCCGCCGCGCGGAAGGCCGTCTCAAGGTGTTCGCGGCTGGCGACGTTGACCGTGACGCCCTTGCCCTGGTTGCCGTCTTGCGGCTTGACCGCCACCGGCAGGCCGATCTGCTGGGCCAGGCTCCAGGCGTCGTCGACATCGCTGACGGGCCGGCCCAGCGGCACCGGCACGCCGGCGGCGCGCAGCAGCTTTTTGGTGAGATCCTTGTCCTGCGCAATCGATTCGGCCACGGCGCTGGTGGCATCGAGTTCGGCGGCCTGGATGCGCCGCTGGCGCGAACCCCAGCCGAACTGCACCATGCTGCCCTTGGTGAGGCGGCGGTAGGGAATGCCGCGCGCCACGGCGGCATCCACAATGGCGCCGGTGCTGGGGCCCAGCCGCTCGTCTTCATCGAGGTCGCGCAACTGGCTGATGGCGGCGTCAAGGTCGAAGGCGTTCTCGCGCAGGGCTGCATGAATCAGGGCCTGGGCCAGTTTAAGCGCCAGACGGCCCACGGCCTCCTCGCTGTACTCCACCACGACCTGGTAGGTGCCGGCTTCCACCGTGGCCGCCGTGTGGCTGAAGGTGACCGGGCAACCGGCGGCTGCTTGCAAGGCCAGCGTGGCCGCCTCAAGCACATGCGCCAGCGAGACCGGGCCGCCATGATTTGTTTGGCGCAGTGCACCCATGCCGGGGAACAGCGCGCGCACGCGGGGCTCGAAACCGGGCAGCTTGTCGACGGCACATTCGTCCGCGCTGCAGGCCACGATGGCTTCCAGCGCCGTGTGGCGGCTCCAGAGGTTGGGCCCGCGCAGGGCCCGGATGCGGGACACTTCCATTACGCTGCCCTCCCGGCAGGTTGTTCGCTGGTTTTTTCCAGGTTAAAGGCTTCCATGCCTGCGCCAATCAGGTTGAGCGGAATGCCAAGCGCCCAGGCGGCGCCGATGGCGGCCAGCAGCGTTTCCTCGGACAAGCCGCGCCTTTCGTGTTTTTTTCGCCACGCCGCCAGCTTGCCCAGGCCGGGCAAAAAGGCTTCCGAGGTGCCGGTGGCCAGCATCACCTGGTCCTGCTGCAGGTAAAGCGCGCGGCCGCCCTTGCCGCAGTGAGCGGCGATGGCGGCCGCCTCGGGGTCCGTGCTGTAGAAAATGACTTCGCCATCGCACAGCTCCTGCATTTCCACCAGGCGCGCATCTGCAGCATTGAGCACAGCCGCGCCGCCTGGCAGCACCACATCGACCTGCGAGCGCATGACCTTGAACATCTGGTCGTCATCCGTGATGTCGAATTCGGCCAGGCTGTCGGCACCGCCCAGGTCGGTCACCACGCCGATCTGGCAGCGGTCATAGGCCAGGCCGCTGCGCAAAATGGTGTCAGCACCGTTTTCAAACACGGCAGCCTGCACACTCCGGTTGATCAGCAGGCGCTGGCCGGCTTCCCAGTGGGCGCTGTCGGTGCTGTCGACGCAGCGCTGGTCCAGGAACAGGCCGTCACGGCAGGCCAGGCCGGTGTAGCGGCCCGACAGCTGCAGCAGCCAGGCCACCAGGCGCGCAACATGCTGGCTCCCCTCGGTGCCGGCGATACCGACAATCGGGATGCGGCCATTGTGAAGATTGTCCGGGGTATCGGGAAACAGGTGGTCGCAGATCGCGCGGCCCACCGGGCGGGGCGAGCCCTCCGCAGGCTTGAGGTGCATCAGCAGGCCGGGGCCGGCGTTGACTTCCACAATCGCGCCGCCCTGGGCGTGCAGCGGGCGCGAAATGTCCTGCGCCACCACATCAACGCCCGCAATGTCCAGGCCCACCACCCGTGCGGCCAGCGAGACGATGTGATCGACCTCGGGATGAACTTGGTCGGTGCAGTCCATGGCCACATTGCCGTTGCGCTGGATCAGCACCTCGCGGCCGGCCGCCGGTATGGCTTGCGGGCTCAGGCCCTGGCGCTGCAGGTCCAGCGCAATGGCTTCGTCCTGGTCGGTGTCAATGAGGCTCAAGGGAAAGTCTTCTTCCGCGCCGCGCCGCGGGTCGGTGTTGAGCTGGGCCTCCACCAGTTGCGCCACGGTCGAGCTGCCGTCGCCAACGACCGAGGCGGTTTCGCCGCGCGCCGCCGCCACCACGCGGCCGCCCACCACCAGCAGGCGGTGCTCATGGCCGCGCACAAAGCGCTCGACCATCACCTCGCTGCCATGCGGCTCGGCCACGCGGAAGGCGGCTTCGATTTCTTCCCGGGTGTTTAAATCCAGCGAGACGCCGCGGCCATGGTTGCCGTCAGAGGGCTTGACGACCACCGGCAGGCCGATCTCCTGGGCGGCTTCCCAGGCCTCTTCGGCACTGTTGACGATCTCGCCCTCGGGCACCGGCACGCCGCAGGTGGCCAGCAGGCTTTTGGTCAGGTCCTTGTCGTGGGCAATGCCTTCGGCAATCGCGCTGGTGAGGTCGGTCTCGGCGGTCCAGATGCGGCGCTGGCTGGCGCCGTAGCCGAGCTGCACCAGGTTGCCCTCGTTCAGGCGGATATGGGGAATGCGCCTGTCGGTGGCGGCCGCCACGATGGAGGCCGTGCTGGGACCGATATAGCAATCGTCCACCTTGGCGCGGATTTTTTGGGCGGCCGCCTGGACATCGGCCGCGTCGTAGGGCTGGTCATTGATGGCAGCCATCAGCAGCCGGTGGCCTTCGGCGAGAGCCGTGCGGGCCACCTGCTCGTCCCTGGCCCGAAAGACCATGCGGTAGACGCCACGCTGGGAAGTGCTGCGCGTCTGGCCAAAGCCGGTCGGCATGTCGGCCAGGTTCAGCAGCTCGATCACCACATGCTCCAGCACATGGCCAACCCAGGTGCCCTCATTGAGTCGCTGCAGAAAACCGCCGCGCTCGCCCACGCCGCAGTGGTGTTCGAGCAGCGCGGGCAGCAGCGCGACCAGGCGCTCATTGAAGCCGGGCAGCAGGTTGCTGGGAAAGTCTTCCAGGCTGCCGAGGTCCAGCCATACTTCAAGCACGGGCCGGTAAGTCCAGATGTTGGGGCCGCGCAGGTAATTGATGCGCAGCAGCTTGATGTCGTCCTGTTTGCTCATGGTTTGCAAAATTTTCGGCAAATTGTCGGCAGATTGTTGGCCGTTAAAGGTTTTTCGGCTCTGCCGGTGTGAAGTTTTGAATCCGACCCGGTCGGTATCGGTAGATGCCGGCAACGGGTCTTGGCGGGGTCCTGCCTGTGTCTTGTTATTTTGTTGTGCGGCTAGGGAAAGACCCGGTTGCCAGGATCTGATTTTGCAGCTTTAAGCAATTCTTGGGGCAAAAAGGGTCAAGCATAAACGGGGGTGGGCCAGCTTCGGCGAAAATCCCTGTTTCTGCCCAATTTGCCCGCGACACCCAAGCCCCGCCAGGAGCGGGAGTACCTGCCTGCAGGCAGGCCGCGCCAAGTACCAGACTCCAGCCATTCAAAATCACAATGCAACATAAGCCCCCGGTGGACGACTCCAGCCAAACCGACCCTGCGCTGGCAGGGCTTCGTTCACAACTCGTAACCCAAGAGAACGTTTTGGCCACACTGGTGGTTGACCTGAATGCGCAACTTCGCTTTGCCCAGGGTCTGCTGGCCTTGACAGAACGCCGCCTGCTGGCCCGCAGCCCGGAGGGCAACTGGACCAGCTGGCCTGTTTTTGACGCCGCTGGAGCCCCGCTGCCAGCACTGGAGCTGCGTCATTTCGATCACGCCGGTGTGGGCACCCTGGAGTTGCATGAGGGCCATCAACGGCTTGCCAGCTGGCGCTTTACCCTGGCTGCCAATGTGCAGGCGCTGCGCCTGCTGCGGCTGTTTGTGCAGCAGCGCGCCCTGATTCGGGCCCCAGTCTCCGGCGCCGGGCATGGCCTGGCCGATGAAGCCGCCTCCGAAGCCGCTTTATGCCCGGAATGCGATTTGCCGCTGCCGCCGGACAGCGAAGAATGCCCGGCCTGTGCCCGCGAGCTGCATACGCCACCTTCAACCTGGGTGCTGCTGCGCCTGTGGCGCTTTGCCCATCCTTACCGCCATCAGCTGCTGGCCGGTTTTTTGCTGACGCTGGCCTCTACCGCGGCGACGCTGGTGCCGCCCTACCTGACGATTCCGCTGATGGACGACATCCTGATCCCGTT
Source organism: Polaromonas sp. (assembly GCA_036506595.1). GTDB lineage: Bacteria > Pseudomonadota > Gammaproteobacteria > Burkholderiales > Burkholderiaceae_C > Polaromonas. The sequence continues at coordinate 7,326 of DASXRN010000050.1, forward strand.
CCAGAACGGCCAGCAGATCGAGGCCTGGAAAGTCATGGCCATTCTGGGCGGCCTGCTGGGTGCGGCGCTGCTGGGCTGGGCCCTGAACTGGGCGCGCACCTATTTGCTGGCGCTGGTGTCCGAACGCATAGGCGCCGACCTGCGCACGGCCACCTTTGACCACCTGCTGGAGCTGTCGCTGGACTACTTTGGCGGCAAGCGCACCGGCGACCTGATGGCCCGCATCGGCTCCGAGACAGACCGTATTTGCGTGTTCCTGTCGCTGCATGCGCTGGACTTTGCCACCGATGTGCTGATGATCATCATGACCGCTGTCATTTTGTTTTCCATCAACCCCTGGCTGGCGCTGGTGACCCTGCTGCCCCTGCCTTTTATCGCCTGGATGATTCATGTGGTGCGCGACAAGCTGCGCACCGGCTTTGAAAAAATCGACCGGGTCTGGTCCGATGTGACCAATGTGCTGGCCGACACGATTCCCGGCATCCGCGTGGTCAAGGCCTTTGCCCAGGAAAAGCGCGAGGCCCAGCGTTTTCGCGAGGTCAACCAACACAACCTGGCCGTCAATGACAAACTCAACAAGACCTGGTCGCTGTTCACGCCCACGGTGTCATTGCTCACTGAAGTTGGCTTGCTGGTGGTCTGGGCCTTCGGTATCTGGCTGGTATCAAAACAGCAGATTACGGTCGGCGTGCTGACGGCGTTTATTGCCTACATTGGCCGCTTTTACACCCGGCTGGATTCCATGAGCCGCATCGTGTCGGTCACGCAAAAAGCAGCCGCCGGCGCCAAGCGGATTTTTGACATTCTTGACCATGTCTCCAACGTGCCCGAGCCTATCCAGCCGGTGAAGACAGGCGCGCTGCAGGGGCGCATCGACATGAAGGGCCTGGGCTTTCGCTATGGCAACCGCTCGGTCATTCGCGGCCTGGACCTGCAGATCCGGCCCGGCGAGATGATTGGCCTGGTGGGCCACAGCGGCTCGGGCAAAAGCACGCTGGTCAACCTGATCTGCCGTTTTTACGATGTGAGCGATGGCGCTATTCAAGTAGACGGCACCGACATCCGGCGTTTTGGCGTGGCCGACTACCGGCGCAACATCGGCCTGGTGCTGCAGGAGCCCTTCCTGTTTTTTGGCACGATTGCCGAGAACATCGCTTACGGCAAGCCCGGTGCCACGCGTGCCGAGATCGTGGCGGCCGCACGCGCCGCCCATGCGCACGAATTCATCCTGCGCCTGCCGCAGGGCTATGACTCGCTGGTGGGGGAACGCGGCCAGGGCCTGTCGGGCGGGGAGCGCCAGCGCATCTCGATTGCGCGCGCCTTGCTGATCGACCCGCGCATTTTGATCCTGGACGAGGCCACCTCGTCGGTGGACACCGAAACGGAAAAGGAAATCCAGCGCGCCCTCGACAACCTGGTGCAGGGCCGCACCACCATTGCCATCGCGCACCGCCTGTCCACGCTTCGCAAGGCCGACCGGCTGGTGGTGATGGACCGCGGCCAGGTGGTGGAAGTGGGCCCGCATGACGAGCTGATGGCCAAGCAGGGCGCTTACTGGCGACTTTATGAAGCCCAGGCCCGCCAGGTGGACACGGAAGACGGCGATGCCGACGCAGACGACCGCCGGATTGCGTTGGCCACGTCGCAGCTCGCCCACACCGCCCAACATGCAGGCAACCCATGAATGAAAATTTAAGCATGACGAATCCTGACTCCCTGTCTTCACCGGCGTTTCAGCTGGAGCGCCAGCCCTCTGGCCGGCTGCTGTTCATCGCCGCAGATGGCGAGCAGCATGCCGGCGTGGTGCCGGTGCGGGCCTTTCCGATTGCCGCGCCCGACGAAGGCATTTCGCTGGTCAGCACCGAAGGCCACGAGCTGGCCTGGGTAGAGCAGTTGCAGGCCCTGCCGCCCGCTGTGCGTACCCTGCTGCACGAAGAGTTGGCGCTGCGTGACTTCGTGCCCGAGATCCGGCGGCTTTTAAGCGTTTCGACCTTTGCCACGCCCAGCATCTGGACCGTGGAGACCGACCGGGGCGACACCACTTTCGTGCTCAAGGGCGAAGAAGACATACGCCGCCTGGGACGCAATGCGCTGCTGATCGCGGGCAGCCAGGGCGTGCAGTACAGCGTGCGCGACATGGCGGCGCTGGACCGGGCTTCGCGCCGTTTGCTGGAGCGGTTTCTCTAGACGCTCGTCTGGCTTGTCCTGTGAGGTGCTATTAAATTTATAGCGCCTTGGGCCCGTTTTATGTCGGCCGTCAGGGAACGATGGTGGTGAAGAGATAGACCGCGAAAAGCACCAGATGCACGGTACCTTGCAGCACGGTGGTTCGGCCGGTGCCCAGTGACAGCGTGGCTACCAGCAAAGAGAGCAGCAGCAGGACGGTCGATTTGATGTCGATCCCGAGGGTTAGCGTCCAGCCCGTGGCCAGCGAAACGATGGCCACGGCCGGAATCGTCAGCCCGATACTGGCCAGTGCTGAACCCAAAGCCAGGTTGAGGCTGGTCTGCAGGCGGTTGGCCTGTGCGGCACGCAGGGCCGCCAGGCCTTCGGGCAGCAGGACCACCGCGGCGATGATGATGCCGACCAGGGCCTTGGGTGCGCCGGCGGCTGCCACAGCCGTCTCAATCGTCGGAGCCAGTGACTTGGCCAGCAGCACCACCGCCACCAGGCAAACCAGCAGCAGCGCGGCGCTTAGCAGTGACGCCTGCTTGCTGGGCGGTAGCGCGTGCACTTCTTCGTTGTTGCCGGCACTGGGCGGCAAAAAATAGTCACGGTGCCGCACCGTCTGTACCAGCACAAAGGTGCCGTACAGCACGAGTGAAACGGTGGCAATGAAGCCGAGTTGGCTGGGGCTGTAGGTCGGGCCCGCGCCGCTGGTGGTGTAGTTGGGCAACACCAGCGTGAGCACCACGATGGCCGCCAGCGTGGCCAGCGATGCGCTCACGCCGTAAAGGCCAAAGGTCTGCTCGCGGTGGCGGCTGCCACCGACCAGCAGGCACAGGCCCATCATGCCGTTGAGAATGATCATCACGGCGGCAAACACCGTGTCACGTGCCAGCGCTGCCGTGGAAGGCCCGCCTGCGAGCATGAGCGACACAATCAGCGCCACTTCAATGACGGTAATGGCCACTGCCAGCACCAGCGTTCCATAAGGTTCACCCACCCGGTGCGCCACCACTTCGGCATGATGCACGGCGGCCAGGACCGAAGCCAGCAGGCCGGCGGCTATGAGCACGTTGTAAAGGCCGGGCAGGCCCAGCCCGGTGCCTGCCAGCAGCAACCAGCCCGCAACGGGCGCAACGATGGACCAGAGGGGGAGGGCGGGGTGTTGCTTCATGCCGCCGATCATATCGGCATGGGCATGGATGTCGGGATCGCTTGTGAAGGTGCGGGCCAGCCTTCTTGGCAGCTGGCCCGCAGGGTTCAGGCGTCGGGCGCGACCGGGTGCTGGGCCATGGCCTCAAGCGCACGCACCAGGGCCGAGTGGTCGGCCTGGCCGTGACCCAGCGCCACGCAGGACTGCATGAGCTGCGCGGCGATCGCGGTCTGCGGCAGCGCCACGCCCAGGGCGCGCGCGCCCTGTAGCGCCAGGTTCAGGTCCTTCTGGTGTAGCGCGATGCGAAAGCCCGGCGCAAACGTGCGCTTGATCATGCGCTCGCCATGCACTTCGAGGATGCGCGAGGAGGCGAAGCCGCCCATCAGCGCCTCGCGCACCCTGGCCGGGTCGGCGCCGGCCTTGGAGGCGAACACCAGGGCTTCGCCAACGGCGGCGATATTGAGCGCCACGATGATCTGGTTGGCCACCTTGCAGACCTGGCCGTCGCCGGCGCTGCCCACCAGGGTGACGTTTTTGCCCATCAGGTCGAACAGCGGCTTGATGCGCTCGAAGGCTTGCGGCTCGCCGCCGACCATGATGGTCAGGCTGGCGGCCTTGGCGCCGACCTCGCCGCCAGAGACCGGGGCGTCGAGGTAGTCGCAGCCCAGGGCTTTGATCTTTTCGGCAAAACCGCGCGTGGCGATCGGGTCGATCGAGCTCATGTCGACCACGGTCTTTCCCTTGGACAAGCCTTGGGCCACGCCGTTCTCGCCGAACAGTACTTTTTCCACATCGGGTGTGTCGGGCACCATGATGAAGACGATGTCAGCCCGCTCGGCCACGCCCTGCGCGGTGGTGCAGATGGTGACGCCGCCATTGGCCAGTTCCGGCGGCACATTGCCCACGGTGTTGACGAACAGCACATGGCCGGCCTTGAGAAGGTGGCCCGCCATTGGCGCGCCCATGATGCCCAGGCCGATGAAGCCGAGTTTGAGTCCTGATTTGATCATTTTTCTATCCTTATGCAGTGAGTGCGGTACGCCAGCCGAGTCCTTCGGTGGTGGTGGTTTTGGGTTTGTATTCGCAGCCGATAGCGCCCGTGTAGCCGAGCGCGTCGATGTGCTTGAACAACCAGGCGTAGTTGATTTCTCCGGTGCCGGGTTCGTTGCGGCCGGGGTTGTCGGCCAGCTGGATATGGCCGATGCGGCTCAGGTGGTTCTTGAGCGTGTTGCCGAGCTCGCCTTCCATGCGCTGGGCGTGGTAAATGTCGTACTGCACGAACAGGTTGTCCGAGCCGACTTCGTCGACGATGGCCAGCGCCTGGTCGGTGCGCGTGAGGAAGAAGCCCGGAATGTCAAAGTGGTTGATCGGCTCGATCAGCAGGCGGATGCCGGCTTCCTTGAGCGCCGCCGCTGCGAACTGCAGGTTGCCGACGAAGGTGGTGTGGGCATGTTCGCGCCGCACGCCTTCGGGCAGCTTGCCCGCGAGACAGTTGACCTGCTTGCAGCCCAGCGCCGTGGCGTAGGCGATGGCGCGGGCCACGCCTTCGCGGAACTCGCTCACGCGATCCGGGTGGCAGGCAATGCCGCGCTCACCCGAGTCCCAGTTGCCGGCCGGCAGGTTGTGCAGCACCTGGGTCAGCTGGTTGTGCTTGAGCGCGGCAACCAGCTCCTCCTTGGGGTAGGCATAGGGGAACAGGTATTCCACGGCATCGAAGCCGGCGGCGCGGGCTGCGGCGAAGCGCTCCATGAAGGGCACTTCGGTGAACAGCATGGTGAGGTTGGCGGCGAATTTTGGCATGACTATGCTATGCCTCCCGCCGAGCCGCCTCAAGGGAGGCATGCGCCCCCTCGGGGGGCAGTGAACGGACGTGAACGTGGGGGTACATATTTTCTCCAGTCAGTTGGGGACAGAGCAGATTGCTGCGCAATCCTGGTCTGTCCCGCAAGGTTTCAGTCAAGCAGGGAGCAGGTGATCGCCGTGGGCGCGTCGGCCTTCTTCACGGCGAGTTCCTCGAACTCATTGATGTTGTTAATCTCGGTGCCCATGGAAATATTGGTCACGCGCTCCAGGATGATCTCGATCACGACGGGGACCTGGAATTCCTGCATCCAGGCTTCGGCCTGTTTGATGGCGGGTGCCAGTTCTTCCTGCTTGTACACACGCAAGGCCTTGCAGCCCAGGCCTTCAACCACCTTGAGGTGATCGACGCCGTAGCCTTTCACGGCCACCTCTTCTTCGGGCGTGTTGATGTTGTCAAAGCCCAGCTGCACGCAGTAGTCCATCTCGAAGCCGCGCTGCGCCTGGCGGATCAGGCCGAGGTAGGAGTTGTTGACCACAATGTGGATGTAGGGCAGCTTGAACTGCGCACCCACGGCGAGTTCTTCGATCATGAACTGGAAGTCGTAGTCGCCCGACAGTGCCACGATCTTGCGCGTGGGGTCGGCAGCGCGCACACCGAGTGCGGCGGGAATGGTCCAGCCCAGCGGGCCGGCCTGGCCGCAGTTGATCCAGTGGCGTGGCTTGTAAACATGCAGGAACTGCGCGGCCGCGATTTGCGACAGGCCGATGGTTGACACATAGCAGGTGTCCTCGCTGAACGCACGGTTCATGCACTGGTAGACGCGCTGCGGTTTCATCGGCACATGGTCGAAATTGGTCTTGCGCAGCAGCGTGCGCTTGCGCTCCTGGCATTGCGCGACCCATTCGTTGCGGTCCTTGAGCTGGCCTGCCGCCTTCATCTCGCGCGCCACTTGTATGAACAGCTCCAGTGCCAGTTTGGCGTCGGAGACGATGCCGTAGTCGGGTGCGAAGACGCGGCCGATTTGGGTAGGCTCGATGTCCACGTGCACGAACTTGCGGCCCTTGGTGTAGACCTCGACCGAGCCGGTGTGGCGATTCGCCCAGCGGTTGCCGATGCCCAGCACGAAGTCGGACTCGAGCATGGTCGCGTTGCCGTAGCGGTGGCTGGTCTGCAAACCGCACATACCGGCCATCAGCGGGTGGTTGTCGGGAATCGTGCCCCAGCCCATCAGCGTGGGGATGACGGGGATGCCGGTGATCTCGGCCAGTTGCACCAGCAGATCCGAGGCATCGGCGTTGATGATGCCGCCACCGGCCACGATCAGCGGCTTGTCAGACTCGTTGAGCATGGTCAGCGCTTTTTCGATCTGCGGGCGGGTGGCAGAGGGCTTGTAGGCCGGCAACGGCGAGTAGGTGTCGGGGTCGAACTCGATCTCGGCCATTTGCACGTCGAAGGGCAGGTCGATCAGCACCGGGCCGGGCCGGCCCGAGCGCATCAGGTGAAAGGCCTGCTGGAAGGCGCGCGGCACCTGGGCCGGCTCGCGCACGGTTACCGACCATTTGGTCACCGGCTTGGAAATGGATTCGATGTCCACCGCCTGAAAATCTTCCTTGTACAGGCGGGCACGCGGCGCCTGGCCGGTGATGCAGAGGATGGGAATCGAATCAGCCTGGGCCGAGTACAGGCCGGTGATCATGTCGGTGCCGGCCGGGCCCGAAGTGCCTATGCAGACACCGATGTTGCCGGGGCAGGCGCGGGTGTAACCCTCGGCCATGTGCGAAGCGCCCTCGACGTGACGCGCCAGGATGTGCGCTATCGTGCCCTGCTTGCGCAAGGCCGCGTACAGCGGATTGATCGCCGCGCCGGGAATACCGAACGCCTGCGTTACGCCTTCTTTTTCCATCACCCAGACGGCGGCCTGGATGGCTGTCATTTTTGCCATGTCTTGATCTCCTTTGGTTGAATGAACTTTAGGCAGTTGCAGGCCTTTGCAGAAGACGGCGCTGGACCATAAAACCTATTCCTGAATGGAATAAATGGCTATGATGAAGCCATGGACAGATTGCAGGCAATGCACATGTTTGTGCGCGTGGTGGAAACCGGCAGCTTCTCAAAAGCGGCCAAGGAGTTCGCCACCACCCAACCCACCGTGACCAAGCAGGTGGCGGCGACCGAGGCGCGCCTGAAGGTGCGACTGCTCAACCGCAACACGCGTGGCGTCAGCCTCACCGAATCGGGCGCGCTGTACTACGAGAAATGCAAATCAATCGTGCACGAGGTCGAGGAGGCCGACAACATCGTGCAGTTGCGCCAGTCGCAGGCGCAAGGCCTGCTGCGGATCGGTACCTCGGTGGCCTTTGGTCGGCGCGTCATCGTGCCGCTGGCGCTGGATTTCATGGCCAAGCACCCGCAGGTGCAGGTCGACCTGAGCTTTGAAGACCGTTACACCGACCTGGTGGCGCAGGGCATCGACGTAGCCGTGCGCATGGGCAAGCTGGCCGACTCGACGCTGGGCGCGCGCTTTCTTGGGATGAACCCCTGGGTGCTGGCCGCTTCGCCCAAATACCTCAAGACACATGGCACGCCGAAACGGCCGGCCGACCTGAGCAGCCACAACGCGCTGATTTATAGCAGCGTGCAGGGTGACGATGTCTGGCGGCTGTTCACGCCCAAGGGCGAGCCGGTGACGGTGCCGGTGACAGGGCGCTTGCGCTCCAACAACCTCTCGGCCGTGCTGGCGGCGGCGCGCGGCGGCCTGGGCATTGCGGCGCTGCCGCGCTACGTGGCCGAGGACTCGCTGGTTTCGGGCCACATCGTTGAGATGCTCAAGGACTACGCGCTGCCCGAGCAGGAAATCCACGCGGTGTTCCCGTCGCCCAAGCTGGTGCCGGGCAAGGTTCAGGCCTTTGTCGCCTACCTGCAGGGCTGGTTTGGCGAGCATTGGTGGGAGACCTTGCCGAAAGTCTGAAACGGCCCAACCGAAGAAGAATACTCATTGAGGAAATTGGCCTCTAGCCCTTGTGAATATTGCACAAGAAGCTATTAAATTGAGAGCAAGTCGCGTCAACCAACCCGACGTAAGGGCGGCCGTGCCACCGGCGACAGCGCCGCGCGCAGCCGCTCGCTGCTGAGCAAGGTGTCGGGCGCCGACGAGCCCAGCGCCGCTTCGACGCTGCCGATGTGCTCCAGCATGCGCTGCCGGGCCAGTTCCAGCTGGCCTTCTTCGAGTGCGGCCACGATGGCCGCATGTTCGGCGCAGGACTGGCCGGCGTCGTGCTTGGACTGGTACAGCGAAGCGGCGAGGGTGGTACGCGCGGTCAGGTCGCGCAGCACATCGCAGAGCAGCCGCTGCCCCAGGCATTCGGCCAGGCAGACATGGAAATCGGCCAGCAGGAAGGCGCGGGTGGCGGCGTCCGCCCCTTCAATCGCCTGCTCTTCCTGGGCAATGTGCTGGCGCAGCCTGCGCACCACCGATTGCAGCGGGCGGCCGGCTTCACTCAGGATGCCGGCCTCGATGATGCGCCGGGCTGAGAACGCATCGCGCGCCTCCTCGACCGAGGGCTCCACCACATACCAGCCCTTGCGGGTACGCACCTCGACGAAGCCGCGCGCCTGTAGCTGCATCAGCGCTTCGCGCACCAGGGTGCGGCTCACGCCGAACAGCTCGGCCAGTTCCTGTTCGCCCAGGCGTTCACCGGGCGCGAGTTTTTGCGCGAGGATGGACTCGACGACTTGTTGGGCGATCTGGGTTTGGCTGATGCTCATGATTGTTGCGGGAAGTGTAGCGACCTTGGCTCAGGGGCTGCGACGCTGGAAGAAATCGGTGGGCAGCGTGGCCTTGAACCAGATCATGGCGCTGACCGTGAGTGCCTGTGAGTCACTGGCCTCCTGCAAGAACTTGGTGACCCGCGCCAATAGCCTGTCCTCGTTCTTGCGCACGCCGATGTAGCAGGGGCTCTCGTTCAACATCAGCACAAACTTGGTCCGCTCGCGTGCGGACACATCCTTGATGGACTCAATCACCA
>DASXRN010000051.1:0-19996 GCA_036506595.1 Polaromonas sp.
CGAAGTGCTGGCCGGGGTGCCCGAGGCCAGCGGCTGCGCAGCATTGAACGGGTTGGCCGCGACGCCGCTGAGCGTCTGCGAGCGGTCGATGCCGAAGTCGGCGGCCCATTGCTCGTCAATCTGCCACTTTTGCACCAGCCCGAGGTTGCCATACAGCCGTCCGCCGTCGGGGCTGACCTGGTTACCCAGTGACGCGACGGCCTCGGCGCCGTTCCAGGGCCGCGTGCGCAAGCCCACGCGCGTGGTGTCGGCCTGCAGCGTCGCGCTGCGTGCCAGCTCATGCTCGGCGAAGACCGTGGTTTGCGCCGTCAGCTTGTAGTCGACACCCAGGATCAGCCGGCTCGGGAAGGTGGTGCTGTCGCCACGGCTACCCATGTCCAGCTCGGTGCTGGCGCGCAGATTCAGCTGCTTGTCCAGCATCTCGTAGCCCACGCCGCCGACGAGCTGGCGTACGCTGGCGTCTTTGCCCTTGCCATCGGTCTCGCTGGCCGCGCGCACGCCGGCGCTGGCGGTGAGCGCCTCGTTTTTCCATTGACCGCGCGCTTCGGCCACGTCACGCCGCGCGTTGTTGACCTGGTTTTCCTGGCGGTAGGCCTCCGCCTGGAGCTGCGTCGCATCGGACAGCTTGAGCCGTGCATCGGCGCCGATCTTGCGCGTTCCGGCCTCGGAGCCTGCCTGCTGACCCAGGCCGAAGCCGGCGTCTTGCTGGCGCGCATAGGCGCGCGCGTCCAGGTTGCCATCCACATGGCTCAACTCCGCCAGGTAGGCGTTGCCACTTTCCTTGCCCACCGCCGCGTTGCGTTGGCTCTGGGCGAGCTCGGCGCGTAACTTGATGCTGTCGCCAAAGCGCAGCGTGGTGTCGGCGGCCGTCAGCGAGGCTTCCCGGCCCACGTTGCCCTCGTGGATACGGGTCAGGCCCACCTCGCTTTGTTCGCCCACCTTCATGGCGACGCGGCCGCCGTAAGTCAGCTTGGCATCGGCCTGGCTCCCGGACTCGTATTCGGCGACGATGAATACCGGATTGAAAGCGGCGTCGCGCGAGACAATCGGCTCGCGAAAGAACAGCGTGCCCAGCGCGTGGTCGATCTGGTAGTCGAGATAGCGCGTGTAGGTTTTGCTGCTGATGATGATCTCGGGCCGGAAGCGGTCGCGCACCTCGACGCGCACCTTGTCGGAATTCACCACGATGTCACGGCTGGCCAGCCGGTACAGGCCCGAGGTTCCGTCACCCTGGATTTCGTCCTTGCGAAAGCTCTGCGCGGTTACGCTCGCAAAGGCGTTGTAGCCAAGGCGCTCGCCCTTGTACTCGGACTTGAAGCCGTTGAGCGTGCGGCTGTAGCGGCCCAACTCGGTCACGGACAGACCGGTGTCGTAGTCGCCGAACATCGCATAGAACTGCGCCTTCTCGATCTTCAGGTAGAGCTTGCGCGCACTGGCCGCGTCGAACTGAGGCTGGGTGGCGTCGGCATACAGCGTGTAAAACAGGTTCGGGTCAACCGCCTGCTTGAGCACCTTGCTGCCGGCAGCATTTATTTCCTTGGCGCTGTCATAGGCCATGGTCAGCAAGTACTCGCCCTTGATTTGACCCTTGGCATAAAACGCCACGCGGTTCTGATCGAACAGCTGCTCGTCGGCGTCCGCGGCCTTCAGGCTTTCCATGTTGCCGCTCAGGCTCTTGAAGCCCCTTGTTCCCTCGGCAAAGCCGACCAGCACCCATTCGCGCAGGTCGGGCTTGAGCCAGGTTCGGATCTCTTGCGTGCGGCTGTTGCCAAAGTCGAAGTTAAGCACCACCTCGCCAGCCTGCGAGGTGGGTTGCAGCGCGATCAGCGCCACGCCGTCGTCGCCGATCTGGTAACGCGCCTTGGCCCCGAGGTTGCCCGTCAGGGGCTCGCGCTGGATCGCCTCGGCCTGGTCTTGCGACAGATAGGGCGCCGCGATCTGGAACTCGCCGCCCGCGCCGCGCCGCACCGGCTGCCCCGCCTTGTCCAGCATGCGTACGGCGATCAGCGGCGGCGAGCGGCCGTCGGCGACCAGCTGTGAGCGCTTGGCGTCAAACACCGCGCTGGCCGGCCCCACGGCGTAGTGGATGTTGCGGCTTTCCTGCAGCACGATCTGCCCCTGCGGGTCGCGCACCGTCACTTCCATCAGGTTGGCGCCATCGCGCAGATCCACGGCGCGCCAGCTGGACAGCGCCAGCGTGCCAGCCGGGTTCATCACCACGCCGTCGTAGCGCAAGACGCCAACCGGGGCGCCGTTGACCTTGAGTTCCACCTGGTGCCGGGGCTCGTGCTTGACCGCCACTTTCACCACGGGCAGCGCCGGGACGAAGCCGGTCTGCGGGTGCAACCATTCGGCGCCGGGTGCGGCCGCGGCAATCCACTTGTCGTCGTAAGGCAACTGCTCGACCAGTTGCGGCATTTGGGCGGTCTGGCTGACGGCAGGCGCGTGGGTGGACGGCTTGGTCGCGGCACCTGCGGCGGCCGGTGTCGGCAGGGCGATGGGCGCACACTGCGCGGCTTCGGTGGCCGGTGCCTTGAGGTGCAGCGGCAGCAGGCTTTGCGCCGGCTGGTCGTTCGGCTGGACCTGCACGCTCAACGCGAGGTTTGCGCTGGGTGCCGACTCCAGCTCAAAACTCAGCAGCCGTTGCCAATTGCCGGACTGCGCGCCCAGCCGCGCCACCAGGAAGCCGTCGCCTGATTCGGCCTGGGCGAATGGCTTTCCGTCGAGTTTGACGCTGCCCTCCACCATCTTGGCGCCATTGGGCAGCATCACGGTGGCGCTGAGGGCCTGATTGGCGACCGGGGCCGCAAGGCGCAGGCTCACAGCCTTGCCCTGCACCTGCAACTGCTGGCTCAGGCAGCTTGCCACTTTCTTGAGCCGGAAGTCGGCGCGCCAAAGGGTGCCGCCGCGCAAATTGACGAACTGCGAGAAATTGCGGCCGCCGGTCCGGGTGTTCTGCTCGCAGGCCTGCAGCTCGAAGCCCTTGGGAAGGCTGGTCTCGTCGAGCTGCACCACATGCGTGCCGGGCCGGATGTTGTCGGCATGCCAGCGGCCTTCCTGGTCGGTCACGATATAAGTGCCGTCTTGCAGCATGACACGCACGCCCTTGAGCCCGAGCGGCTTGCTTGCCGGGTCGGGCTTCTCGTCGTCCTTCTCATTGCTGGCGTCGTTTTCGCAGGAATCGACCAGTGTCACGCGGCCCATCAGGATGGCGCGGCTGCGATTCAGGTCTTCGCGCACCAGCACGCTGGCCCGCGCGATGTTGGAGGTCGCACCACCGATGGCCTGCGCGGTGTTTTCGGCCTGGCCCACCTGGGCACCGGCTTGTACCGCCGCGACGTAGCGCAGGCTTAAGGTGCCGCTGCCGGGCAGCGTGCCGATGCTGAACTCCAGGCCACGCCCGTCGGCGCTGATACGGGGGTCTGCCAGCACCGTTTTCTCCAGCCTGGCCGAGCCGGCCTGGTAGCGAAAGCCCACGGGCAGCCGATCGGCAATCCGCAGCTCGGCCACCGATTTATTGCTGCCATTGCTGATGGTGACGGTGTAGGGCACGAATTCGCCGATGCCTACCGACGCCTTGCCTGCGCTCTTGGTAATCTGCACGCCGGCCGCGGCCACCGGGTCGAGCGGCATGTCGATTTCGAGCGCTGGGCCGGGCAGCACCGGGAAGGTTTCGCCGCGCGAGCCTTTGACAATAAGGAAAGGCCCACCGGGCAAGGCCTGCAGCGCAGGCGTTGATACCAGGGAAGGGAAGACATAGCCGGCGGGTGGCACAAGTGCCAGGCGGTAGCTGCCCGGCGCGATGCGCGGAAACTGGTAACGACCTGGAGCGAAGGAGTAAACCGCGCCGCCGCTGTCGGTGACGCTGGCGCCGCTGGTCACGGTCGAGGGGAAGCTGCTGGTGCCGTCGTTGCCCAGCACCGTGGCGGGCTGGCCCGTCGCCATGTTGATCAGCGTGACTTGTGCGCCATTGACCGGCAGGCCGGTGGACGCGTCGAACACCAGCCCCAAGGGGTCCACCAGCGCCGCCGCAGTGACGGCAATGCTGCCCGCGGACTGCCCCTTGTAAGTGGCCAACAAGCGGTGGTTGCCGCCGACGTTGAGCAGGCAGTTGCCAGACTGGGCCGCACCGGACTTCGCGGGAATGTAGCCGATGAACACACCGGTAGAAGGGCCGGTTTCGGTCAGCCGCAGCGATTCGGTGTCGACACCGTTGCTGGACACCGTGACCACGACGGTTTCGGCCACCAGTGGGTCAATGTTCTGGTCGAAGTCCGTGACGCGCACAAACACCGGGTCGCCACTGGCATACAGGCTGGCGGGGGCCAGCAACTGGCTGCCCGGAACCGCCAGCGAGCGGCCGCCCGGAAGAGCGGGTGTAGGCAGCGGCGTGAACCCGGCACCCGCGTTGCACTGCGAGACCGGCACGTTCTGGAGGGTCGCAACGCCGGCAGGCAGGCCATCGGTGTTGGACACATATTGCATGAACTCGATGGTCGCGGGCGTGCGCGCCGCCGTCAGCACGGTGACCGAGCCGGTCACCGTGATCGGCGTGCCTGAAATGCTGTAGGAGGCGCTGGCGATATTGGTGATTGCGGTATTGGGCGGCGTGGCGGCTAAGCCGCCAATGCCGGTCAAGGTGATTACGCCACCGACCAGCAAGCGGCGCGCCAGCGCCGCAGGCGCGCCACGGCTACCGGTGAACCAGGCCTTTGCATGGGCACGAGGCGTACCCATGCAAAGGCCCGCTGAAGCGGACTTCAGCGAGCGCAAGGCAGCCACTCCAGCGCGGCGGACCGCGCTGGAGGGCTGGAAGATGCCGTGAATCGGGAGCAACTTCAACTTAGTTGATCTTGACCTGGTAGATCACCGAGACGGTTTCGGTCGCTTTCAATTCACCGGCGGTATAGCTGCCGGGATCGGTCGCCGGCAGTACCGTGGCGAAATTGACCGTGATGGTGCCGGCGGTGCTGTCAGCACCATCCGCGTCAGCAGTGGACGTCAGGTACTTTGGATACGCGCCGCCAGCGCCCAGGCGCCCTGGGTTGACGATCTTGAAGCCTTTGCCAGTCGCGGATTCCGGTGTACTGCCGACGCCGCTCACACACGCCGCCGCCGTCGCAGCCGAGTTTGCAGGCGATGCGGCCAATGCCTGATCTATCTTGATCAGATCCGGGTCGAAGATCACGACGCTGGTTAGCGTGTCGCTGATGCTGCTCAGGGTGGCCGAGGCGCTTCCGGTGTTTTCGATCGAGATCGTGTAACGAACGAAACTGCCCGGTATGTTTTTCGCACCGTTGAGAGCGTTGCCGTTGAACGGATCGCAGACTGGTGTCACCGTTTTCGTGACCTTCAGCTTGGCCGATACGACCTTGAAGGCGTCGCGCGAGGAGGATTTGGCGTCGCGCGCTATGTCGTCCGTGCCAGCGGCGTCGGCGAACACGATGTCAATGCCGCCCACACCTGCGACGGCCTCAGTGTTGGCTCCAGTGGTCTGCACGAGGGCAGCGCCTTCGGTGCCGACGGTGCCGCCGGCGCGGGCCTCGGCGGTCAGGGAGATCGCGGCAATATCGCCGTCGATTTGGGCGAGCGGGATCGCACAGATCACGTAGACCGTCTTGCTGCTATCGGGTGCCAGTTCGTCGATGAATGTCGCTGTGTCTTCAGCGGCCTGGTAACCCGCCGTAGTACCTTTTTCGACGCGGATCGAGCATGCGCTTGGATTGAACGTGTCGGTGACGGACCCGCCAAATACGTTGGACGTAGCGCCGGTGTAGTTGAAGAGAGACGTCAGCGAAAAGTCTTGCGTGCTATTGCCGTTGTTGGTTACCGAGAAGGTGGCCACCTGGCTGGCCGTGGCCGTGAGGAGGGTCTGGCCTGGCACGACGGACACGTAGCCGGTGTCGCTTGTCGTGACCGTCAGGTTGACCTTGTTGTCCACCCTGAAGCTGGTCGCGGTGCCCGCGCCGGTTGTATTACCCGTCGCAGACGAACCGATCGGGCTTTGATTCACGCTGCCGACCGAATAATTCAGCGTGGCCAGGTTGGTGATGTCGGTGCCGGCCAGGGTACCGGCCGCATGGGCCGCGCCGCCGCTCAGTGTGGCGGCCAGTGCGAAGGCGATGATCGCCCCCGGTCTGGCCATGTTGTTACGAAAAAATAAGTTCACGGTGCTTCCTTGGAAAAAGTTGAGAGTTGAAAATTGGTGTGGCGTTGCGATTCGTTTTTTTTCTTAAAGCCGGCTTGAATCGCCCCGGTGGTCCGTGGTCCGCAGTTGCGGGGCGGACCCAGAATGGCCGGCGCGGCGACGGATTTCCGGGCGTGGCTCGCTCGCTCGCTGGGCGCGGCGACCACACAAGACGAGGGTTGATGCAGGGTGTTCATGGTGGGTTTTCTGTGGGCGCGCGCGACTCAGGCGGCGCCGGCCGTCGCAAGCCGACTGCGCGCCCCTAGGGGCAACGCAGTACAAAAGTGCCGAGCGTGGGGTTGGGTTTAGTTGACGACGACGCGAAAGCCCGCCTCGCCCTGCTTGCCCGGCGCAAACTCGCCACGCAGGCTCCACCGGATGTGGGTGAACTCGGAAATACCGGCCGGGCGCTCTTTGCCGTCGGCACCCTTGACCTTGACCTTGTCGGCCGCAGCCCAGGTTTTGCCGCCATCGGCCGAATAGCTGATGTCCATGCCCTCGCCATAGGCGCTGCCGGCCACCAATGTGGTGTTGGCGGGGACGGGATTGTTGATGTTGATGTTGCCGGCTGGCTTGGCGCTGATGTTTTTGAAGGTGGAGGTGTAGATCACCACCGTGCCGGGAATGGCCTTTTGCACCGGGCTGCGCTTTTTCTCGATCTTGCCGTCAGCGGCCTTGACCTCGACTTCGACCTCGGCGATGTTTTTGAACTCGATGTTGCCGCCTGCCGGGCGGGCTTGCGCGTAGGCCAATGGCCCGGCGGTAACGGCCAGGCCGAACAGGAGGATGCTGGTTAAAGTTTTGCGCATGGTGGTTTTCCAGGTTTCAGGGTTAATTGACGGTGACTTTGAATTCGATGACGCGGGCGGCCGGCACGGGGGTGTTGCCGAACAAGACGCTGACCACGCCGCCGGCAAAGCTGGCGTTGTCGGTGTCGGCGCCATCGCTGCGCGCGGCACCATCGACGGTGATGCTGGCGGGCACATAGGTGGTGCTGGCAGGCAGCGGGTCGGTGAAGGCAAAGTTCTCGGCGATGCCAGCCCCCGTCAGGGTCAGCACCACCCGGTAGGTCAGCACCGAGCCCGGCATGACCAGGCTGCCGCCCAGCGGGTCGCGCACGGCAACGACCGTCTTGGCGACCGTCAGCGATATGCCCGAGACGATGTAGCCGCCGGTGACGGTTGATTGCGCGCGGCTGCCGCCGACGACCGCGTCCACCCCGCCCTGGCCGAGCCTGGCTAGCGTGGTGCCAGGCCGGGCACCGGCCGCGCCAGGCGTCGTCGAGGTGGCCGTCAGGCTGACGTTGCCGGTCGCGCCAGTGGCAAGCGCTGCGGGGATGTTGCTGAGAACGTAGACGGCTCGGCTGGCATCGGCCGCCAGCACCGGGTCGTTGATGCCGGGCAGGTACAAGATGTCGGCATTGGGGCCGCTCGGCTGGAAACCGGGTTGCACGCCGCTTTCGAGGTAGATCGCGCCGGTGGCCGCGTTCGTCGGGTCGAACTGGTCACCCGCGATTACGTTGTTACGCGCCAGCCCAAACGTCTCGGCTCCGTTGCCCGTATTGGTAAGTACAAAAGTCAATGCCTTGGCCGCGTCCGGGGAGTTCACGGCAACCGGAGTGCCGTCCTGCCAGGTCAGTACAACGTTGATCACTTCGGCCACAACCAGGACCGGCGCGACCGCCGTGACGGGTGTCGCCGGCCGACCGGCGATGGAGTAGGTGAGCGTGGCCGTGTTCGGGATCGGCGTGCCTGCAGGGGCGCCAGCGGCGAAGGCAGCGGGCGCGGCGAAGCCAGCCATGGCGACCATCAGGCCCGCCAGACTTTTTTTCCAATTGCCGAATCCTCGATACAAGCTCACGCGCCCCTCAAAATGTAATTATTTAGATACATGTAACGGTACCGCTACATTTGCAACCGTTAAGCCGCCCTCTTTTCAATCAAAAAGGCCGCATCACCACGGCTTTCCGGCGGTAAAAATGCCCCGCCAAAGGCATTTCCTCCTCTCAAAATCAGAAAATGACCACGGTGTTGAGAGGAAGTCTGACCAGCATAAGGGGTCAGGCCAAAATGTTACTGTATGCAACAACAACTTGTAAGCAAATATGAGTAATAAGTCCGCATATGAGTTATTTCTTCCGGTTTTTGCCGTGACGATGCAACACCCGCCCATGAGCGGGGATAGCCACATCCAGGCAAGCCGGAAGTCGAGACTTGGAGTGGTCTGAAGAAGGGCTAAAAACGGGAATGGTTGCCGGCAAACCAAGCTAGCCTTGCTGCCGCAACCCTATGCGCGAACTTTTTGCCGCCAGACTGAGGTCGATTCCAAAAATTCAGGCTGATGTGCGCCGTTATTGCCACGTAGCCCACAGAAGACGGTCAAAGCGCTACGCGGACAGACTTTGGCAATGCTTCAAGGGCCGCAGCAACTGGCCGCTTACGATGCAGACTGACCTCACGAGGCAGCACCTGCAGACCGATCCAACCACGCCTCCAGAAGAGTGCGCGTTTTCAGCCAGTAGGACTGCAGCCTTTCCAGCTCTTGCACCGCATTGGCAGGCAGCACGCCGGTTTTTGCCTCGGTCTCGAGCGCGATACCCACCGCCTGCATGGCCAGCGCGCCGACATTGCCGGCAGCCCCGACCAGCGCATGACTGGCCCAGGAAAAAGCCTGGGGGTCATTGGCACGAATGGCCTGCTCAATGGCCTCCAGACGCTGCGTCGCATCGGTCATAAAGAGACCAATCACCTCGCGCGTCATGCTGAGTTCGTCGTCATCAAACTCCTTGAACTGGGCCAATCGGTCAAAATCCATCAGCACTGGCTCCGCGGCCATCACGGCGGGGCCAAGCCGGGGGATTTCCACCGGCTTGGCAGGCACGCCCACTCTATTCAGCCAGCGCTCCAGCGCCTGGGCCAGCGCCGCCACATGCAGCGGTTTGGTCAGGTAATCATTCATGCCGGCGGCCATGCAGCGGGCACGGTCTTCGGCCGAAGCAGCGGCCGTCAAGGCGATGATGGGCGGTGACTGCTGGCCCAGCAGGGCCTGAATTTCAGCCGTGGCCTGCAGGCCATTCATGCGCGGCATGTTGACGTCCATGAGCACCACGCCAAAATGCAGCCCGGCGGCCTGCGCCCTGGCCACGGCCTCCACCGCTTCCTGGCCATCCAGCGCTGTTTGCGACTGGTAGCCGAGCCGGCTCAACATGGCGCAAGCGACCTTCAGGTTGACCGTGTTGTCATCCACGACCAGCACCGTGCCGTTCTTGGGCGTGGTGGTGCTCATGGCAAGCTGGGCATCGCCCCCCGCCTGGGCGCCGCCTTGAGTCGAAATACAGCGCGCCACGGTGTCGAACAGCTGCTTTTGCCGCGTCGGCTTGAGCAGTCGCGCGGCAAAGAGCTGGGCCGCCTCGTGCCCCGGCGGCATGAAGCCGGACGTGAGCAGCACCAGTGGCACGCCGGACCAGGACGGATTCGCCTTGATCGCCCGTGCCAGGCTCACGCCGTCCATTTCCGGCATGTGCATGTCGGTGATGAGGATGTCGGGCAGGCTGCCTTCACCCGTGGCGAGCGACAGGGCCTGCAGCGCTTGCTGGCCTGATCCGGCGCTGCTGACCCGCATGCCCCAAAGCTCCAGCTGCCGGGTCAGTACGCGCACATTGGTCTCATGGTCGTCCACCACCAGCGCATGCCGGCCTTGCAGCACAGTGGCATCCACGGCGCCCAGCATGGCGGGCAGCCGGGCCAGCGGCGCAGGCACGGTAAACCAGAAAGATGAGCCCTGGCCGGGCACGCTGTCCACCCCGATCTGCCCGCCCATCAACTCCACCAGCCGCTTGCAGATAGCCAGCCCCAGACCGGTGCCGCCGTATTTTCGGGTGGTCGAAGCATCAACCTGCGTGAAGGACTGAAACAAGGCGTCCACACGCTCCGGCGGAATGCCGATGCCGGTGTCGGTCACCCGAAATTCCACGACTGCACAACCCGGCTGGCTGTCCTGGTCCATGCCCAGGTTCAGTTGCCGCACGCTGACGGCCACCTCGCCTTTTTCGGTGAATTTGATGGCGTTGTTAATCAGGTTGATCAACACCTGGCGGATACGCGTGATGTCACCCGCAATGGCCGCTGGCACCGCAGGCAAGCCATGACCCGTCGTTTCCGGCACATCAATAATCAGCTCCAGGCTTTTTTCACGTGCCCTGGGCGCGGCAATATCGCAGGCTTCTTCTACCGCACTGCGTGGGCTCAGGGGCTCGGACTCCAGCTCCAGCTTGCCCGATTCGATTTTGGAGAAATCAAGAATGTCGTTGATCACGGCCAGCAGCTGGTCGCTCGACAGCCGAATGGTTTGCAAATAGTCGCTCTGCTCGTTGTCGAGCCGGGTCTCGGCCAGCAAGGTGCTCATGCCCACCACGCCATTGAGCGGTGTGCGTATTTCGTGGCTCATGGTGGCCAGAAAGGAGGCCTTGGCCCTGGCCGCCTGCAGGGCCTCTTCGCGGGAGGCCAGCAGTTCGGTCGTGCGCGTGGCAACCCGCGCTTCCAGCTGCTGGTTGGCCTCCTCAATCGCCTCGGTTTTGGCCTGCACTTCGGTGCGGTAGTTTTCCAGTTTCTTGGCACTGTCGTGCAGCACCTGCGACAGCTGCCTGACTTCGCGGATATGGGTGGTCTGCTCTATCCGCGGCACCTCGCCGCGGCCAAGCCCTTCAGCCGCCCGGCCCAGCAACTCAAGCCGCCGGCCCAGGCGTTGCGCTACATAAAAAGCCACCAGGCCGCCCAGCAGCAGCACCGCACCAATCACGCCCAGCGAGACCAGCAAGGCACGCTGGGTTGCGGCGGTAAAGTCGCTTTCGGGCGCAGCCACCACCAACGTCCAGCGCAGGCCCAGCGCGTCACCAAACGGGCGACGCACGGCGATCAGCGCATCGCCCTCCATCGGCAGACGGCTCAGGGAAACAGACCGGTCTACAAACCCCTCCGTCATCACGGTATCGGACGATTTTTTTCGCAAACCCGCCTCCAGCGCGGCGTAGCTGGCACGAATCACCGGGTTGCGGCTATCGCCTGGCGTGACGCGCACCAGTGTCTTCAAATTCTCGCGGTACAGCGCATCACCGGCGGACGTTGCGACCAACAGGCCCTGCTCGTCGACCAGGTAGGCCGCACCGCGAGCGCTGATGCGTTGCGTGCGCAGAAAATCAGCCAGCCGCTGCAGGTGAAGATCGGTGGCAAACACGCCGGCGGCACCGGAAAAATCGTCATAGACCGGCTGCGACAGCGTGATGACCAGCTGCTTTTGCACCGGCGAAATGGCAACCGGCGAGAAAATGCGCCCGCCCGCACGCAGTGCGGCTTCGTACCAGGCGCGGGTACGGGGCTCATAGCTCGCCCCCTCGCCGGTCAGGCGCTGCGAGCGGTCACCAGGCTGGCTGGCCAGAAAAAACTGCCGGGTGTTGTCCTGGCCATCGCGCACTTCACGGATCACGACCTGCGCACCACGCGGGGTTTGCTCGACCCCAAAAAAATGCCCCTTGACCGTGCCCATGTAGAGGAAAGGCACGCTGGGTGACTGACGTGTCAAGGCAAAGGCCATGGGCTCGAACAGCGCAGGCTGCTCCAGCCATTTGCGGGCCTGCAGGGTTTGCTGCTTGGTCAGCACCTCCGGAAAAAGCCCGTTCATGATCACGTGAGCCTGCTGCAGGTGATGTTCAGTTTCGGCCTGCACGCGGATGGCCACGCTGCTGACCACCTGATTGGCCAGATCCCCCACCGACTGCGTGCTGCTGCGGGCCAGCAGCCAGGTCACCAGCGCCGCGGGCAGCAGGGCAAACAGCAGCAGGCTCACCACCAGAATGCGCCGCAAGGAAAAAACAGGCCGGTGTCGCAAAGTCAGCATGGCAATCAGCGCTCAATCAGACAAAAAATTGGCTACGAGAATGGCTCACGGGGCAACAGAAGCCGCTAAACCGCCAACGAGAGCAACTCAGCCGCATCCATGGGCTGTGTGCGGCCCGGCAGGCTGATCAGGGCTCTGGCACCGGTTTTCACCGCGCCCGTCACGCCACGCAGCATGGGCACGCTGGCCACCACCGTCCAGCCGGTGCCGATGGTCTGCTTTTGCAGCAGCAAGGTGGAATTCACCGTGTCGCCTACCGGCAGAACCCGCACTTCACCGTGCAGCGGGTCTTGCAGCTTGGTCAGTGAAACGGCCCCGCTGTGAAGAGCCACACTCACGGTGAATGGGGGCAGGGGCTGATCGGGAAAGTGGGTTTCGATATACCGCTGCACGCGTTTGGCGGCATCCACCATGCCGAGAGCCGCCCGCGCGGCCCGCAGGCCATGGTTCACCGAACGGGTGTCGGTGCTATCCACATAAAGAGCCAGCAGGGCCTCCCCGACAAACTGCATGTGGCGGGCACCAAAAAGATGCAGCGTGTCGCCGGCGTTGCTATAGAAGGTGCGCACGATGTCACTGAGCGCTTCGTTGCTGAGTTTTTCGGCGAAGGCGGGGTAATGAAGGACGTCGACAAACAAGACCGTGGCGCTGGCGAATTTTTCATCTTCGCTTCCGGCCTCTGCCGCAGGCCATTTTTCGCTGAGCTCGGCAGCCAGTTTCTTTTCATACAGGCGTGCGAGATGGTGTTTTTGCTCTTCCAGCGCCACGCAAACCGCCGCATCGACGGCCATGGCCTGTGCGGCAGCGCGCACCTCGCGCCGGTTCAGCTGGGCGGCGACGGCTTCCCGCAACTCGCCCGGGCGAAAAGGTTTGGTGATGTAGTCGTCTGCGCCACTGGTCATGCCGATGCGCATGTGGGCGCGCTCTTGCAGCGAGGTCAGCAGGATCACGGGAATCGCCAGCAGCGCCGGCTCGGCGCGCAGGGCCTGCAACATGGCAAACCCGTCCATGACGGGCATCTGGACATCGCTGATCACCAGGTCGGGCCGGTGATTGCGCACCAGCAGCAGCCCGTCAGCGCCGTTGTCGGCCGACAAGACCTCGTGACCGTCTTTTTTTAGCACCGACGCTACCAGCGTTCGCGTCGCGGCGTCGTCCTCCATGAGCACAATCAAAGCCATTTTTATTCCACAGAAAACAGACCCCCGAGCTTACACAACTCACAGGCGGGAGGGTTTCAGTGGGCGTTGTCCAGCAGGGCCAGCGTGCCCCCCATGACCTGCGGCAAAAAAGCCATCTGGACATGCGCTGCGCCGCGCACCAGCCGGTTGTCGGCTCCGGCCAAGGTGGCGGTCGAGGCCGGAAACACGATGTTGTCGCAGTTGGAATACCAGCAGGTGAACAGCGCATGACGATTGGCGGGCATGTCGTGGTCCAGTTGCGCCTGCCAGTCGGACAGCAGGCGCATCTGCTGGCCATTGTGGCCGAGCCCAAAGCGTGCCAGCCAGGTGCCGCGGTGCGGCGATCCGATGGTCACCACATGGTGCACTCTGGCTTCGGCCTTCATGCGCTTGAGCCAGGCCCGGGCCGCCAGCCCGCCCATGCTGTGACAGACCAGCAGCGGCGGCAGGCCGGTGGCTTGCGTGATGCGCTGCACCGCGTCTTCAATTTGCGGCACGTAGTCATCAATCGAGCCGAACAGGGGCTCAAGGCTGAGGGCGACGAAGGCGTGCCCGCTGCCCTGCAGGCGTGCCAACCACGGTGTCCAGAAACCGCGATTGCAGAAGAAGCCATGCACGAACACCACGCCACGGCGCCCCTGCGTCACCGTCTGCAAAGAAAGCTGGTCCGCGATGGCCTGGGCGCGAAAAGGCTGGCGCCAGCAAAACACCTGCGGCGCGGTCCAGGTTTCGCCGCGCCAGGCAGCAAACAACTCTTTCCAGCTGGGCTGGGGCACCGGCTCGGCCTTGTTGAACACCCGAAGCAGTATGAATTCGATAGCAAGAAAGCCTGTATAGCCGAGGGCAATCGCCAAAAAACCGGCAATGGCCAGCAGGGGGGCGCTGCTGCGGAAATAGAGCCCCCAGACGCAGGCCGCAGCCAGGAGGGACAACGTGATGAATTTTTGCAGGTGGGCCAGCATGGAACGAAAAAGCGAATCTGCCGTGTGTCAGGCCAGCGTGACATCCCGGCCAGTCAGCCTTTTCACCAGGCCCTGCGCCAGGCGGTTGACCGCGCCATACACCGACAGCTGCGGATTGGCGCCAATGCTGGTCGGGAACAGCGAGCCGTCATGAATCGACAGGTTTTCGAGTTGCCAATGCACGCCGTCAGGGCGGGTCACGCCCTGCCGCTCGGTGCCGGCCAGGCCACAGCCGCCCATCACGTGGGCGCTCACCACCTTGGTCAGCCGTGGCTTCATGGGCAAGGCATACACGGCTTCGCGCGCCTGCGCCCACGAGCTGTAAGGCTGCGCCATCTCATGCAGGGGAAACACCTGCTTCGCGCCAGCGGCAAACTGGATCTCCATCATCGACAGCAGCGCCCGGCGGCCACCGTCCATCACATAGTCGGTCAGCGGGTAGTCCAGCACCGCGGAGTCGTCGCTGCGCAGCAAAACCCGGCCGCCCGGCGCTTCGTCATGAAAGCCGTCGCGCAGCAACGCCAGCAGCGTGTGGTTGTGCGGAAACGAGCTGAGCAGCTCATGCTGGCCCTGGCCAAAACCCGGCACGGTGGAGGCAAAAATCACCGGGTGCAGCGGCGGCGCCTCCAGCTTGTAGCCCATGGGGCCATCAATCGCCTGGGTTTCCAGAAAATGGTCGGTATAAATGGATTGCGGCGCACCGCTCCAGGCTTCCACTTTTTGCGCAAACACGCTGGACGACATCACCACCGGGTGCAAAAAGGTTCTGGTGCCCAAGCGCCCATGCGGGTCAGGCGCGCCGGAGCGCAGCAACACCGCCGGCGAGTTGATGGCGCCACCGGCCAGCACATAATGTTTTGCTATTACTTTAATAGCTACTTGCGACCGTTTTGTATGGGCCAGAGCCCCATTTGACTCTGCAGAACGGCAAATCAGCGCCCTCACCTTGCCGTTGGCGAGTTCGAAGCGCTCGGCCCGGGTTTCGGTCAGCATTTGGGCGCCCATGTTCAGCGCGGCCGGAATGGTGGTGACCAGCATGGACTGCTTGGCATTGGTCGGGCAACCGAGTCCGCACGAACCGATGTTCCAGCAGGCCTTGACGTTGCGCGAGATGGTGGCGACAGGAATCCCCAGCTTGGCCGCGCCGCGCCGCAGCAAGTCGTTGTTCTCATTGGTCGCGGCCAGCCACGGCGTGATGTTCAGCCGCTGCTCGGCCTGCGCGAAGTAAGGCGCCAGCGCCTCCACGCTGTAGTCCTTCAGGCCGAACTTGTCTTGCCAGAATTTGAGGGTGGCGGCAGGCGTGCGAAAAGAGCTGGTCCAGTTGACCGTGGTGGAGCCACCCACGCAGCGTCCCTGCAAAATGTTGATGGCCTTGTCTTGCGTCTTGCGGGCCGCGCTTTCCTGGTACAGCGAGGGGTAGGCTTCGGACTCTTTCTGGTTGAAGTCGCTGCTGCTCTTCAAAGGCCCTTCTTCAACAATCACCACCTGCAGACCGGCCCTGGCCAGCAGCTCGGCCGTGATGCCGGCACCCGCGCCACTGCCGATGATGGCCACGTCGCAGACAATTTTTTCCGCTACCGGCCCAAGAGCGCCGCCCGAAACTTTCCAGCCGCGCGCAATCCCCTCGCGGATCGGGTCTTTCAATTGACTCATGCTTTTTTCAGCCGCCTTCAAATCTTCAGCGGGCCGGGGTAACCCAATAGCGGCCAACTCGCCTCATCCGAAAAATACGCACCGGCGCAAATGTCATGCAAGGCGGCATAGGCCTGCTGGCGCAAGGCCAGACTGGACAGGCGCATGCCCTGCAGCGCTTGCTGGATCTCGGCAACGCTGGCCTCCGGCCAGGGCGGGTTGAGGCCGGCCAGCGTACGGCGCCCGGCCGTGCTGGCCAGCAAAGACAGCAGTTGCGACAGCTCGCCTTGCGCATGCGGCGGCAGCGCCTGCACCAAGGCATCCACCCGGCCGAGTAGCCCATTGAGCGCAATCTGCCGCGGGCCGTCCTCGGCCGGCAGGCTTTTGTCCAGGATGGCCCGCCCGATGGCGGCAAACACCTCGCGGCCGGCGGGACTCAGGGCTCCGCCTTCCAGACCCGGCTGCAACAAGGCCGCAGCGCCGCCCGCAACGAGCAACACCGCCGCCGAGGTCACACCCAACTTGAGAAGCGTTCTTCTTTGCATGCCGGCAGTTTCTCACGCAGCCTGCGGTTTCAATAGAGCTCCATACCTAGATAAACTCCGGGTTTGTATGGACGCATCGGCAAACAATATCCACCTTGCACTGCAAGCCGTGGCGGCATTTCGGCAGCAGCACGCGGCGGACCCCGAACTGGCGCAGGCGAGCGCCGAGATCAAGCGTTTTCAGGCGCGCCGCTTTCAGGCCACCTATGCCGACCTGCTGCATAGTCCGCGCTACAAGGCTGCGGCGGCCTTCTTTCTGCATGAGCTGTACAGCGACAAAGACTACGCCGAGCGCGATCAGCAGTTTGCCCGCATCGCCAACACCATCGCCAGGCTCTTTCCGCAGGCCGTAGTCAACACGGCCGCCGCACTGGCTGAAGTGCATGCGCTGACGGAGGAGCTGGACCATCTGATGGCGCAGCAGTGGCTCGCCGACAAATTAGCCAACCCGGACAGTCATGACTACGCCCGCTATATGCGTTGCTGGCGCCGTGTTGCCGATGTGGCGGCCCGGCACCGGCAGCTCGAAGTGGTGCTGCATCTGGGGCAAGAGCTGAACCACCTGACACGTATGCCGGGGCTGCGCACCTTGCTCAAAATGATGCGCCGCCCGGCAGCCGCTGCCGGCCTGGACGCGCTTCAGTATTTTCTGGAAACCGGGTTTGACGCTTTTGCCAACATGCGCGGTGCAAACGAGTTCCTGAACTTGATCAAGCAGCGTGAGACGGAGTGGATCCGCGCCCTGTTTGACGACGAGCCTGTCACCTGCGCGACCAAATTGGCCCATT
Source organism: Polaromonas sp. (assembly GCA_036506595.1). Taxonomy (GTDB): domain Bacteria; phylum Pseudomonadota; class Gammaproteobacteria; order Burkholderiales; family Burkholderiaceae_C; genus Polaromonas. Next base: position 17,188 of record DASXRN010000051.1, read on the forward strand.
TGCTGGCTGCCAGCCCCTCGTATTAGCCCGGCATCAGGGCAAGCCCCATACGGATTTGGCGCCCTGGCTTTCACAATGAGCCGCAAGGAGTTTGTATGAACAAGCATTGGCTCAAGAGTTACCCCGACGGCGTTGCACACGAAATAGACACCGAGCAGTTTCGCTCACTCAATCAGCTGCTGGAAGACTCATTCAAGAAGAATGCCTCCAGGCCTTTTTCAGTCTGCATGGACCGCTGGATGTCTTACGGTCAGCTTGACGACTTGTCCTCGGCATTGGGTGCCTGGCTGCAAAACCTGGGGCTTGAGCCTGGCGCGCGGGTGGCGATCATGCTGCCCAACGTGCCGCAGTTTGCCGTCACCATGGCGGCCATTTTGCGTGCCGGCTATACCTGTGTGAACGTCAACCCGCTCTACACCGCACGCGAGCTGGCGCACCAGCTCAAGGACTCTGGTGCGACCACCATTGTGATTCTGGAAAACTTCGCCGGCACCCTCGCTGAAGTGATTGAGCAGACACCCGTCAAAAACATCGTCATGGCGTCCATGGGTGATTTGCTCGGCTTCTGGTATGGCAGCTGGATCACCTTTGCAGTCCGCCATCTGGCCAAACTGGTTCCCGCCTACAAGCTGCCATTGAACGCAGGCCGCACGGTAACCCCCTTCAACCGCGCCATTGCGCTGGGGACCCGGCAGACGCTCAAGCCGGCACAAAATACGCTGGACTCGATTGCTTTCCTGCAATACACCGGTGGTACCACGGGCCTGTCCAAAGGTGCAGTGCTGACCCACCGCAATATCGTCGCCGCCATTTTGCAGGCTGAAGCGTGGTTCACACCCGCGCTACGCCGTGTCGGCGATGTCAGCAAAACCAACAACATCGCGGCTTTGCCGCTGTACCACATCTTCGCGCTCACGCTCAGTCTGCTGGTCATCCGCTGGGGCGCCCATTTGACGCTGGTCCCCAATCCGCGCGACTTCGGACGGTTCATCGAGGTGCTGAAGAAACGGCCCTTTCATATGCTGCCTGCGGTCAATACGCTGTTCAACGCCTTGCTGCAGCACCCTCAGTTCAAAACGGTTGATTTTTCAAGCCTCTGCGTCTCACAGGCGGGCGGCATGGCCGCGTCAGAAGGTACGGCCAAACACTGGCTTCAGGTCACCGGGTGCCCCATGATTGAAGGCTGGGGCATGAGCGAAACTTGCGCCATCGGTACCAACAACCCTGTGACCAACAAAGCGTTCACCGGCACCATTGGTCTGCCCCTGCCCAGTATTGATATTGCCATCAAGGACGACGACGGCAATTCGCTGGGGCTCGGTGAGCCCGGTGAAATCTGCATCAAGGGCCCTCAGGTGATGACCGGCTATTACCGGCAGCCTGCTGAAAACGAAAAGGCTTTCACCCGCGACGGCTTCATGCGTACCGGCGACATAGGCATCATGGATGAACGCGGTTACACCAAGATCATTGACCGCAAAAAAGACATGATCATCGTTTCTGGTTTCAATGTATTCCCCAACGAACTCGAGAACGTGATTTCCTTGTGCCCAGGGGTTGTCGAATGCGCGGCCATCGGCATTGCAGATGACAAACAGGGCGAAGCCATCAAGGTCTTCGTCGTTAAAAATGACCCGACGCTGACCGAAGACGAACTGAACGCCTATTGCAAGCAGCACCTTACAGGCTACAAGCGCCCCAAATACATTGAATTTCGCGATGATTTGCCCAAAACCAATGTCGGGAAAATTCTCAGGCGCGAACTGCGTATGGCGGCCTGAAGCTTTGCACTCGCATCTCATCCCATGACGACGCCGAACTTGCCTGCCGGGCTGCACGTATTCGAACGAGGCTGGCTGTCTGCGAACAATATCCTGTTCACGGACGGCGAGCAAACCCTGCTGGTCGACAGCGGCTATTGCACCCACGCCGCGCAAACCTTGTCACTGCTTGAAGGTGTGCTGGGTGGGCGGCCGCTGGATGTTCTCGTCAACACCCATTTGCACAGCGATCATTGCGGTGGCAACGCGGCTTTGCAGGCCCGTTATCCACGACTCAGCACATGGATTCCTCCGGGCCATGCAGCGCAAGTCGCGCAATGGGACCCGGTTGCGCTGACTTACTTGCCCACCGGGCAACTTTGCCCGCAATTCACGTTCAGCCAGACCCTTCAGCCTGGAACGCAAATGCGATTCGGTGCGACGCATTGGCAGATACATGCGGCGGCCGGGCACGACCCGCATTCACTGGTTTTCTTCGACCCGGCCAGCAAAATACTGATTTCTGCCGATGCCTTGTGGGAAAACGGATTTGGCGTGGTGTTTCCAGAGCTTGAAGGGCTAGATGCCTTTGCCGAGGTGGCCGCAACGCTGGAAATGATTGAGCGCCTGAACCCTAAAGTCGTGATTCCAGGCCATGGCCGGGTCTTCGCCTACAGCCCCGAGGTGCTTGCGCGTGCGCACGAACGGCTGGATTCTTTTGTCAAAAACCCTCTCAAGCATGCACGCCATGCCGTGAAGGTATTGCTCAAGTTCAAACTGCTCGAACTGCAAAGGCAATCTCTTGATGAATTTGCGCAATGGGCCGAGACAACACCGTACTTCATGCAGATCCGGGAGAAGTTTTTCCCGGATGTCGCGGTGCGAACATGGATAGCGCAATTGTGCGCGGAGCTAATCACTGCAGGCGTTGCCAGAAAAGATGGCGCGTACATCCTGAATGCCTGAACTGCACCGGCTCATGGATTAAGAGCGGCTAACAAAAGCCTGATAACCCGGAGCCTTTGAGCCTGGCGAAGCGCAGTTGCGGT
>DASXRN010000052.1:0-3780 GCA_036506595.1 Polaromonas sp.
CGAAGTCATTTTTGGGCATGTACCAGCGCAAGTCCAATTGCAAATTCGACTGCTACGATTTGTTTTTTGTATTGATGAATTTTTTAAAGGCTGTCGCTCGTATCAATTTTTTCGTGCAGGGCTCACGACTGTCTCTTCGCCCCACTTGCGCCCAGCTTCAGCAACCCGGTGGAGAGCGCCGTGCCGCAGACAATGACGGCGGCGCACATCACCATCCAGCTTGTCACCGCTTCGCCGAGGAAGAGCACGCCATAGAGCACGGCAAACACCGGAACGAGAAAGGTCACCGACAGCGCGCGTTGCGGGCCGGCGTTTTCAATCAGGCGAAAAAACAGGATGTAAGCCAGGCCGGTGCACAGCACGCCGACGGCCAGCAGGGCCAGCCAGGCCGTGCTGCCCGGCATGTGCGCGGGCCACAGCCACAACGCCGGCACGGCCAGGCCCAGCGTGGCGCCGATCTGGCTGCCTGCGGCCGTGACCAGCGGGTTCAAGCCCGACAGATAGCGTTTGGTGTAGCTGGCAGAAATGCCGTAACAGACACAGGCCAGCAGGCAGGCCAGCACGGCCCAGCCCGGTGCCACGCCCGAGGCGTCGGGCTTGAAGGTCGCCTTGTCCCAGGCCAGCATGGTCACGCCGGCAAAGCCGACGACCAGGCCCAGAATGCGCGAGGCATCGGGTTTGTCCTTGAGCCAGGCCCAGGCCACCAGCGCGCCAAACATCGGCACGGTGGCATTCAGGATGGCCGACAGCCCGGTGGTGATGGACAGCAGGGCGAACGAAAAACACGCAAACGGAATGCCGGAGTTGAGCACACCGATGAAGAAAATCCGCTTCCAGTTCTTCCGGAGTTCAGGCAACAAGCCGCGCAGCCACACGATGGGCAGCAGGAACAGCGCGGCAATCGCCACGCGCACGGCGGCGGTCGGCAGCGGGCCAAACTCGACCGTGCCCAGGCGCATGAAGAGAAACGAGGAGCCCCAGATGGCGGCCAGCAAGATGAAATCGCTGCCCCAACTCCTGGGGCCGGAAAGGGCGACTGCAGGCAATGAAGCGCTGGGTAACTGAGAGCTCAAAGCATCTGCTCCTGGAGTGCACCCTCAAGCTTGAGCAATGCGGTTTTACGATCAAGCCCGCCAGCATAGCCGGTGAGCGCGCCATTGGCGCCCAGCACGCGGTGGCAGGGCACGATGACGCTGACCGGGTTGCGCCCGACCGCTGCACCCACGGCCCGCACTGCCGCGGGTTTGCCAATGCGGCTGCTGACTTCGCTGTAACTTGCCGTGTCGCCCTGCGCAATGGCCAGCAGCGCCTGCCACACCGATTGCTGGAAGGCCGTGCCGTAGCTCAGGTCCAGCGGTAGGTCAAAACTGGTGCGCCGGCCGGCGAAATAGTCGGTGAGCTGCTGGATGGCTTGTTTGAGCACTGGATGGTCGGGTTCTGCGGGCCATACGGCAGGGCCCGTCAGTTCGGGGGGTAAGTGGCGCTGGCCTTCAAACCAGAGGCCGGCCAGGCCCTTGTTGCTTGCCGCGAGGATCATGGGCCCGAGAGGGCTCTGGTAGCGGGTCTGGACGATGGAGGTATCAAATTTCATGGTGGTCACCTTGGAGTGTCTGTGATTTGCTGGAAGCTTGCTTTTTTGGCATGTTTTACTGCTTTAGCCCTTGCTGAGTGGGTGTTGACAGCTATTAATTTGGTAGCGTCCTGGGGCGATTCCGGCGCTGCTTCTGGCGTTGGTTCTGGTGATGTCGCTGGCTGGGTGCCCAGCGTGCCGCTCCAGGCACGGATAACGGCATAGCTGCGCCAGGGCTTCCAGGCCTGGGACGCCAGCTCGGCCTCCTTCGCCGGGTTTTTGAGTCCCTGCACCCCCAGGGCTTTGTGCAAGGCCACATCGCCCGCCGGAAACGCATCGGGCCAGCGCAGGGCGCGCATCGCGATGTACTGCGCCGTCCAGTCGCCAATGCCGGGCAACTCCTTCAGCAAAGCCAGCGTGGCCTGCAGATCGGCACCGCTGTGCAGTTGCACGCGCTTGTCGGCCACGGCCTGGGCAATGCCGACGATGGCGGCCTGGCGCTGCTTGACGATGCCGAGCTGGCCCAGCGCATCGCCGCTGGCCATATCCAGTCCAGCCAGCACGGCAGGCGCCGGGAACAGGCGGGTCAATTGCGGCCAGGGTGTCTCTATCGCTTCGCCGAATTGATCAACCATGCGCTGCGCCAGCGTGCGGGCCGCGGCCACCGTGATCTGCTGGCCCAGCACGGCGCGCACCGCCAGCTCGTAGCCATCCAGCGCGCCGGGCACGCGCAGCCCGTCGCCTTCGGGAAAGTGGCTGTGCAGCACGCCGTTGATGGCGCTCGGGTCGGCGTCCAGGTCGAAGGCCGCGCGCACCCGGCGAATCACCAGCGGCAGCACTTCGCGCAGCGAGTCGCTGACCTGGAGCACCAGCTGCGTGCGTGCTTCATCAAAGCTGGCCAGCAGCCAGCCGGCATGCGCCTTGCCGCCCGATTCAACACGAAATGTTTTGCCTATGCACGGTTGTTGGGCATCGGTAGCTATGAATTCAATAGCGTTGATGACCCGCTTGCTGAAAAAGCCGAGCATGGCCTGCACGTCATAGGGCGGGCGCCAGCCCAGGCGTATGGTGATGCCCTGGCTGGCGCGGCTGCTGGGGTCAACACCTTGGCGCCGCAGCTGCGTGGGGTTGAGTTTGTAGTGCGCCACAAACGCTGCGTTGAAACGCCGCACGCTGGCGTAGCCGCTGATCAACGCGACCTGCGTGATCGGCAGGTTGGTGTCGGCCAGCAATTGCTTGGCGGTGTGCAGCCGCCGCGTCTGCAGGTACTGCATGGGCGAGACGCCAAACTGCGCTTCGAAAATCCGCCGCACATGGCGGTCGCTCACGCCCAGCCGCGCGGCCAGTTTCTCGACCGAGGGTGTCCCATCAACCCAGACTTCGGGTTCGTCCAGCAGGCGGGCCGCCTGGTGCGCGAGGATGTAGGACGCATCCTGGATGGACCAGACCACCGAATGCGGTGCCAGCTCGGGCCGGCAACGCAGGCAGGGGCGAAAGCCGGCGTTTTCGGCCTGCGCGGCGTGCCTGAAGAAAAGGCAGTTTTCGCGCTTGGGGGTTTTGACGCGGCACACCGGCCGGCAGTAAATGCCGGTGGAGGTTACGGCGGTAAAAAAGCTGCCGTCAAAACGTGCGTCGCGCGCCTTCAGGGCGAGGTAGCAGTCGTCCTCCGCGAAAGGCGCGAGGGGGGCGAGAGGGGTGCTGGCGAGGGTCATGAGGAAATAATACGCCGGGCAGGGCATTTGACTAGCCGTTTTCGGACATGTTCCTGAGGCTTGCCGGAGGCTGCTGGAGAGGCTGTAGCTAGAAGGCCGCCGCCTACAATCGACGGACTCTAAAAACCGCTCAACGACCAGGGACACGCTCCAATGCAAGTCAGCGCATCGATTTTCAAGGCCTATGACATACGCGGCATCGTGCCGTCCACCATCAACGAAGCAATGGCCGAGGCCCTTGGCAAGGCCTTTGGCACGGTAGCCCTGGCCGAAGGTGAAAAAACGGTGGCGGTAGGCTGCGATGGCCGGCTCAGCGGACCAACGCTGGCTGCGGCGCTGATACGCGGCCTGGCGGCGGCGGGGGTGGATGTGATGGACGTGGGCATGGTCACCACGCCCATGCTGTATTTTGCCGCCAACACCTTGACCCGCTCGGGCATCCAGGTCACCGGCAGCCACAACCCCAAGGACTACAACGGCTTCAAGATGGTGCTGGCC
>DASXRN010000053.1:0-2678 GCA_036506595.1 Polaromonas sp.
GCGCCTCGGGTCCGGGCAGCAGCATGCAGTAGTTCAGCGCATGCAGAAAGCGCTTTTCCGAGATCCAGCGTTTTTGCTCCACCAGCTCGCGGTGCATGATGGCGATTTGCCCGGCGGGCCCGCCGAAACTGATGAAGCCCAACTTGAGCCAGAAGCGGAAGGCCTGCGAAAAACTCACCGCAGAGGGGGCAAGGACAGGGACGGCTTGAGGGCTATCGCTCACGCTGCGTGCCCTTTTACCACCATGGTCTCGGGCTTCCAGCTGTGCGTCTCGGCCTGCGCGCTGCGGCACCAGGCATACAGCGCGTCATACAGCGGCAGGGCCGCCTGCAGCATGGCATGGTCGTCCTCATGCAGGCGCGACAAGCCCAGCGACAAGGCCAGCAGGCCGGCGCACTGCGGCGCCAGTTCCAGCCGGTCGGTGTCTGCGCCGCGCACGATGCGGGCCAGCGTCTCCAGCGCCGGATCGCTCAACTCAAACGCCCGCAGCAAAACATCAAAACTGCACAGCTCGCCCTCGTGCGAAACCGGCGCGCCGGGGATGTCGTAAGCCACCGCGCCCAGACGATCGGCCTCGTCAAACACCTTGGCCGTGGGCACATAAAAGAACTCCGCACGCGTATCGATAAAGCGGCGTATCAGCCAGGGGCAGGCAATCCGGTCGATCTTGGGGCGTTCGCGCGTGATCCAGCGCGAAGCCGGCTCGCTGCTTGCGCCTCCTACGCCCCAATCCGGCCGCTTGCGCACCGTGAGCGGTCGCTGCGCACGCCACTGCGCGATGTCTTGTGGCGTGTCCACGCCGTCTTCGCCCCCTTCGATGCCACCTGCCAGCATGCGCGCGTTCCAGCCCGCTGCACGCAGCGTGGCCACGGCATCGTCACTCACGTTGTGGCCATAAACGCAATAAACAACCACTTCGCGCGGCCCCTGTGAAGACAGCTGCGAAACGGCGAAAGCCGCCACGTCTTCTGGCGCACAACGCAGCGCGCCAGCCAGCATGTGCCGGCTTTCAAGGAACTTCTCTTCGCGCCGCACGTCGAGCAGCAGCGGCGCATCGGCGCGGCCCATGCGGGCAGCGAGTTCTTGCGGGGAAATGGAAAGCGGGAGGGAAGGAACAGGAATTAAAGAGGTGTCCACGAAAATACTCCAAGTCAGTTGCCAGCGCTTGGACGGGACACCGTCTATCTGTGAAGAGTCGGGAGGCTGAAATCCCGATCGCCAAATACTAGCACCAGCGCATCACCCCAGCAAGCGCCCGCCCGCCATTTCCACGTCAGCTTCGCTGGAACTTGAACACCGCGCGGCTGGCGCGCGCATTCGGCCAGAAGCGGATTTCCTTGCCATCCTGCAAGCCAAACTGGTCCAGAATCTGCAGCCGGTTTTGCAGGGCCAGGGCCTCAAAGTCCTGCAGCGTGCCGACACGGATATTCGGCGTGTCGTACCACTGGTAGGGCAGCACCTTGGTCACCGGCATGCGGCCGCGCAGCACGGCCAGGCGATTCGGCCAGTGGCCGAAATTCGGAAAGGCAACGATGCCGATGCGGCCCACGCGGGCGGTTTCGCGCAGCATGATTTCGGCGTTGCGCAGGTGCTGCAGCGTATCGATTTGCAGCACCACGTCAAACGAGGCATCGCCAAACACGGCCAGGCCTTCTTCAAGATTGAGCTGGATGACGTTGACGCCACGCGCCACGCAGGCCTGCACATTGCTGTCGCTCAGCTCGACGCCGTAGCCCGAGCAGCCGCGCTCACGAATCAGGTAGGCCAGCAGCTCGCCGGTGCCGCAACCGAGGTCCAGCACGCGCGAGCCGTGCGGCACGAGACGGGCAATCGACAACTGGTCGGCCGTGGGCCGTCCATTGAGTTCAACAGGCTGCTTCATGCTGCCACCTTGCTCTGAAAATAAGAGCGCACCACGCCCATGTAGCGCGGGTCATCGAGCAAAAACGCATCATGACCATGAGGCGCATCAATCTCGGCATAGCTCACGTCGCGCTGGTTGTCGAGCAGGGCCTTGACGATTTCACGGCTGCGTGCCGGTGAAAAACGCCAGTCGGTGGTGAAGCTGACCAGCAGGAATTTGGCCGTGGCCTGGGCCAGCGCCCGGCTCAAGTCACCACCGAACGCGCTGGCCGGGTCGAAGTAGTCGAGCGCGCGGGTGATCAGCAAATAGGTGTTGGCGTCGAAGTACTCGCTGAACTTGTCGCCCTGGTAGCGCAAATAGCTTTCAATCTGGAACTCGACATCCTGCGTCGAAAACTTGTAGCCGCTTGCATGCCCACTGACTGCTTCGCGCAGTTGGCGGCCAAACTTCTCGTTCATCACGTCGTCGCTCAAATAGGTGATGTGGCCAATCATGCGGGCGATGCGCAGGCCGCGCTGGGGCAGCACGCCGTGCTTGCCATAGTGGCCGGCGTGAAAGTCGGGGTCGGTCACGATGGCGCGGCGCGCGACTTCGTTAAACGCAATGTTCTCAGCCGTCAGGTTGGGGGCGCTGGCCACCACCACCGCGTGACGCACGCGTTCGGGGTATTGCAGTGTCCAGCTCAGGGCCTGCATGCCGCCCAGGCTGCCGCCCATCACGGCGGCCAGCGTCTGGATGCCCAGAGCATCGAGCAGGCGGGCCTGGGCATTGACCCAGTCCTGCACCGTCACCACCGGAAAATCCGCACCATAAA
>DASXRN010000054.1:0-6452 GCA_036506595.1 Polaromonas sp.
GGCAAGAGCTTTCAGCCGGCTGGCATCCCAATCAGCAACGAGGATGCTGTAGCCACCCGCCTGCTTCAACAGCACAGCCATGGCAAAACCAATTTGACCGGCGCCCAGAATGGTAATGGGCTTGACGCTGGAGGCCATGAACTTTCCTTTCATGCTGCGATGAGCAATATGCGGTTTATCTATGCTTTACCTGCTCTTCTGTTCGCCTCTATCGTAAAAGACATTGATGTCAATGTGTATTGACAAAACCGTCAAAATAGATTGATATGTTGGTCATAACGACTAATTAATCGTCAATTTATATGAACCTCACGCTCGATGACATTGACCGCCGCTTGCTGAGCTTGTTGCAGGCCAATGCCCGCGAGCCGGCAGCCACCCTGGCCCGCAAGCTCAAGCTGGCGCGCACCACGGTCGTCGCGCGCCTCGCACGACTCGAGCGCGACGGCGTGGTGGCGGGTTATGGCGTGCGACTGGGACAGCGGCTGGACAGCACCGCGGTACGGGCCTATTGCAGCCTGAGCATCCTGCCAAAAACCACGGCCGCCGTCCTCAGAGAGCTGGCGCTGATGCCCGAGATTGAAGAGGTTTCGGCCGTCAGCGGCCAGTTCGACTACCTGGTGTTCCTGCGCTGCGAGACCCACGAGCAGCTCAACACGCTGCTGGACCGCATCGGCCTGATTGATGGCGTTAACCACACCCAGACCTCCATCGTGCTCAGCCGCAAGATTGACAGGCGCAGCGCCGTCGAACGCTCACAGGGCTAATTCCATTTCTACTTCAAAGCGATAGGTCGTTGCCCCGCCTTGGCCGTTACAGCACTGTCTGCGGCGGTTCGCCTACTCTCGCATTGAAGTAGAAATGGAATAAGGCCGCCTCAGCCAATTCCGCTGTTGCTCTCTGCGCCAGCGTCGCGCGCCTGGCACCCCTGCTTCTCGAAAGCCGTGCGGCTGCTATAGGCCGACGCAGGGTAGTAAGGGCCCAGGGTTGAGGCCTCGTCACCGGGCTTGCGCGTCGCGAACAGGCTCTGGGCAAAGTCCGGCGCCGGCATCATGTGGCGAAACGCCAGAAAGCCACCGGCCGGGTTACCAATGCCGTCGCCCTGGCCCCAATCGAGCCAGGCCACGCCGCACTTCGCTGTGGCGTTTGCCGGGCGCTGCGCGGCGGATGACATCACGATAGTGTAGGAGCCATCGGCCGCCAGCGGCACCTGCTCGTCGTACAGGCAGCTGTCGACTGCGGTGTCCGACAGCGAACGGTATTTGCACAGCGACCAGTAGCGCAGCTGGGCGGGCTCCATGACCCGGCCGCCGGCAAAGGTGCGTGGCGTGGTGGGCGCCTTGCCCTTGATCACCAGCACCTCGCCAAAGCGGCGGTCTACATAGGCCGACATATAGGTGTTGTCCAGCGTGCTGTAGAAGCCGCCGCGCCGGGTGGCGTCGAGCCGCGCCCGAATCGCCTCATGGGGCGTGCCGATCAGCAGGTTGGTCGCCGACAGCGGCGCGTTGAAGAACGCATTCCAGGACGGCGGGTTCTGCGCCGGGTGGTAGGCCGAGGTCGCACCCGGCAGGGCGAACAGCGGCTTCAGCGCCTCGGTCGGCACGCGCACATCACGCAGCGCGCCCTCTTTCACGACAATTTCGCCGCAAACCGCGTCGCCTTCGAGCCGGCTCCCGTCGGCCAGTTGCAGCACGGGCATCGGCAGCGGCACCGAGCCCTTGAGGTCTGCGCCCTGGTCCGGCACGTAAACCCGATACCAGAGCTGCACGGCAGAACCCTGGGGTGCGTACAGCGTGTTGGCGGGCCGGCTGGCGTCATCGACGCGCGCCCCCGCCGTCACGGCGGCCTGCGTCAAGCGCACTTGGTAGTCGCGCTGCGCGGCATCGCGCCGGGCATGGGGCCGAAACGGGTTGGTCGAGCCGGCGTCGGGCTCCATCATCAGGTCGTTGAGGCGGTCGACCGGCTGGCCGGCCTCGTCGTAGGTGTTCAGCGAGATGTGGCGTGCCTTGGGAAACTGGCCGCGCAGCGAAAGGCTGGCGCCGGCCGGCAAGCGGTACTGCGTGACCCAGTAGACCACGCCGCTGTCCGGGATCAGGATGTTGAAGGTGGACGGGCTTACGGTGGCCAGCCAGAAGCAGCTGGTCAGGCCGGACTGTTGGCCCACGCGCTCCATCTCGCCCTCGGCAATCTTTTCGACGCGCGGGCGGATCTTGCTCAAGTCGGGTTGCGCTGCGGCTGTCAGCGCCAGGGCGGACAAGACGAACGCGCCCAGCCGGCAACTCCCCGTCATCTTCATGATCTTCATCACAAGCTCTTTCAAAAAAAATGGATTCAGGGCTCAACTACGTTGAACATGGGCTCGAATTCATCCAGCATCGACAGCAGCAGTTGCACTTTCGACAGGTCGCCCTCCACCGCGATCTCGCCCTGCTCGATGCCGTGCATGATCGCCTGGGCGATGCCCGATTCATGGCTCAGCAATTCGGCCAACCGGGCATGGGTGACGACCATAGTGGCCTGCGCCGCTACCGGCGCGTCGGTGCGCCGGTAGGTCAGCGCCGCGTTGTCCAGGCTCAGCAGCCAGCGTTGGTCGAGGTCGGGCAGATACCAGGCAATCTGCAGGCGGTGACCCGCCGCGCGCGGCGCCACCAGGCGTATGGCCAGGCAGTCGAGGAACATCTCCATGGGCACCACCTTGAGCAGGTCGTAGCTCATGCTACGGCGCTTCAGTTGCGGCACGCCCTGGCGCAGTTCGCGCGCCGCCAGCAGGTAGGCATTGCGCCAGGTGGCCGACTCGGCGGCAAAGCCGAGTTGCTCAAGCGCATTCGCGCACAGCGCCCGCGCCGCCTGGTGGCCGGGTTCGGCAAACACCAGGTGGCTGGTGACCTCGGCCACCCAGCGGTGCTCGCCACGCTCGAAGTCCAGCGCGGCGCGCGCCAGCAGCGCCTCGGCGCCGCCCATGTACTCGACATAGCGGGGCCCGCTCTCCACGGGCGGCAAGGCATGCAGGCGAACCGGATTGCCGTCGTACCAGCCCAGGTAATGCTGCACCACAGCCTTGACGTTGTGCACCGGGCTGCCGTAATAGCCCTGCACATGGGTCACGTCGGCCAGCGCCTGCGGCAGGCGCAGTTCCTCGGCAATCTCCACCGCCGTGCGGCCCTGGTTCATCAGCCTCACGGTCTGGTCGTGCGTGTATTTGTAAAGATCGCGCTGCTGGGCGATGAAGCCCGCGATGGCCTCGCATCCCCAGGTGGGCTAGTTGTGCTGGGCAAACACCACGTCGGCATGCGGCGCGAACTCGTGCAACGCCTCGTCGAGGTAGCGCGACCAGAGCCGCGCATCGCGCACCTGCGCGCCGCGCAAGGGGCACAGGTTGTGCATGGTGGGCTGCCCGATCTCGGCCAGGTTCAGCGCGCGCAGCTGTGGGAAGAAGAAAAACATCTCCGACGGCGCCTCGCTTTCCGGCGCCAGCGCAAAGACGATTTCCACGCCGTCGATCACATGCCGCTCGCGCTCCTTCTCGATGCTGCGCGTCGGCGGAATCAGCGTGATGGTGCCGTGCGGAACGTTCTTGCCCAAGCCGCAATCCACCTGGGCGCAAGCACCGCGCGCCAGGGAGTGGCCAAACTGGAACTGCGAGCGCCGCGACATGGCGTTGCCCGCGATCATGTTCTCCGAGACGGCATGCCACAGAAAGCCCGCGGGCGCGATGACAGGAATGCCCTGGCGGATCGCTTCCTGTTCGTCGAGCACGCCGCGCACGCCGCCGAAATGGTCCACATGGCTGTGGCTGTAGATCACGGCCGTGACCGGCCGCTCGCCGCGCTGCTCGCGGTACAGCGCCAGCGCGGCCTGCGCGGTCTCGGCGCAGGTCAGCGGATCGATGACGATGACGCCGCGCTCGCCTTCGATCAGCGTCATGTTGGAGAGGTCGAAGCCGCGCACCTGGTAGATTTTTTCGGTGACCTTGAACAGCCCGTGCGCCAGGTTGCGCCGCGCCTGCTGCCACAGCCCGGGGTGCACGGTGGGCGCCGGCGGCTCATCCTGCAGGAATTCATAGCCGGCCATGGTCCAGACGACGCGGCCGTCAGCGCCGCGGATTTCGGCCTGCGGCCAGGTCGCCACAAAGCCGCGCCAGGCGTCGTCTGCGTCATCCACGCCGCTGCCGACGCCGGACCGGGCCGTCTGGCCGGAAAGAAGGTTGTGGGTGCTCATGTTCATCAAGCCCGTTTCATCGTTAATCAAGTTTGGCGCCCGAAACCTTGACCAGCCGCTCCCAGACCGGCCAGTCTGCGGCGTAGCGCTGGCGGAACTGCTCGGCCGTGCTGCCGACCGCCACCATGCCCAGGGCTTCGAAGCGTTTCTTCAGTTCAGGCGAGTTGATCGCCTGCTGCGCCGCCCGCTGCAAGCGGTTCACCACCTGGCTCGGCGTCGCCAGCGGCACCAGCATCGCAATCCACCCGCTCACGCGGTATTCGGGGTCGGGCATTGCGCCTTCCGCAAACGTGGGCACGCCGACCAGCGCCGGCACACGCTGCTCGCCGGTCACGGCCAACGCCCGCAGCCGGCCGCCATCCATATAAGGCTTGGCTGAAATAAGGCTGCCCAGCGCAAACGTGAGTTGCCCGCCCACCAGGTCTTGCAGCATGGGCGCCTCGCCCTTGTAAGCCACATGGGTGATGGAGGTCTTGAGCGACGAAGCCATGTGGGCACAGGCCAGGTGCGGGTAGGAACCGGCACCCCAGGAGCCGCAGCTGGCAGCACCTTTGGACGCTTCCAGCATTCGGCGCAGGTCGCCCAGGCTTTGCACCGGTGAATTCGCCGGCACCAGCAGCAGCAAGGGCGCGGTGGCAATTTGCGAGACAAGGGCGAGGTCCTTGCGCGGGTCGTAAGGCAGCTTGCTGTAGAGAAACTGGTTGGTGAGCACCGACTGTGTCAGCCCGATCAGCACGGTATGGCCGTCCGCAGCGGCCTTGGCCACCGCGTTGGTGCCCAGGATGCCGCCCGCGCCGGGTTTGTTGTCAACCACCACGGGCTGGCCGAGCTGCCTGGCCATCTGCTCGGCCAGCGACCTGGCCACCACATCGGTGCCGCCGCCGGCCGGGTACGGCACCGTGAAGGTGACGGCCTTGCCGGGATACTCTTGCGCCGCCAGGGACAGGTTCAGCAGCAAGCCGGCGCACAGCAACAAGCTGTGCATCCAGCGTCGAACATTTCTCATGGCGCGTCTCCTCAAAATGATAAGAACGCCTTCATTCTGGTAGTGAGTAAAATAAAAATCCAATGCAAAATATTTACTTACTTTTTGCAAAAAACACAAAATGCAGTTGCGCAAGCTGAGCCATCTTGTGGCCTTGGCGGACCAGGGCAGCTTTGGCCGGGCGGCGGAGGCGGTGCACCTCTCGCAGCCGGCTCTGTCGCGCAGTATTGAAAGCCTGGAAGAGGACTTGGGCGCGACGCTGGTCAACCGCGCCTACGGGCAGGTGCGGCTGACAACCGCCGGCGAACTGGTGCTGACCCGCGCCCGCCACCTGCTGGCCGATGCGCAGCAAATCAAGCGCGACGTGCAGCTGCTGCAAGGGCTGGCCATGGGCCAGCTCCAGGTCGGGCTGGGCCCGTTTGCCGCGGCCATGTTGGGGCAGCCTGCGCTGTCGCGGCTGATCCAGCAGCACCCACAGCTGACGGTGCGGATCGAGGTGGCCGACGCAGCCGCCTTGTGCGAGCAATTGAACAACCAGCAGCTGGACCTGTTCGTGGCCGACACGCGCGACCTCAAAACGCAGCCGGGCCTGCAGTTCAAGCGGCTGCCCAATGTGGCCGTCGCGTTCTTCGCGCGCGCCGGCCACCCCTTGCTCGCGCCGGGCGAGCTGTCGCTGGAGCAATTGATGGACTACCCGGTGGGCTGCCCCAACCTGCCGGAGCTGGTGCTGCGCCATTTCGAGAGCCAGCTCAAGCGCACGGACCGCGCCCTGTTCAGTGTGGTGTGCAACGACATGAGCACCTTGCGGCAGCTGGCACTGACGGCCAACGCCGTGATCCTGGCGCCCGATTCGCCGGGATTGAAGCACGGCGCCGAGTCCCTGGTGCGGCTGCCGGTCAGGAAACTCAACGCCATGCTGACCCACTACAGCATCGTGACCCTGGCCAAGCGCACCATGTCGCCGGCGGCGCGGGCCTTCTCCGCGCTGATTCACGACATGATGGCGTCCGGCGCCGCTACCTGACGATTTACGCTATATTTTTGATAGCTCTCTGCGCAGGTATTTAGCGGGCTGCAGCCCGTTTTTTCTTAAGGAAATGGCTCAGGCGGCCTGCTGCACGCCATCGTGCGCCAGCACCATCACGTCGCGCGGGTGCAGGCCCTTGAGCCTGTGGTCGCTCCATACCTGGCGCCAGCGTCGCGCACCCGGCAAACCGTGACGCAACCCCAGCATGTGGCGGGCAATGCT
>DASXRN010000055.1:0-6959 GCA_036506595.1 Polaromonas sp.
GACCCAGCGCGTGATCGCCAGCAGGCCGCCGGGCTGCAAGTGTCTCAGGTCGTCCTGCAGGGCTTCGACCGTGTAGAGATAGTTCTCGGACAGCGCGTAAAGGCCGGCCGAGGAAGCGCTGAAGGAATCGAGTAGCGCCACCTGGATGAGGTCGTAGCGTTCCGTGCTGGCCGCGACGAAGCCGCGCGCTTCGGCAACATGCACGCGCGCTATTTGCCGATAGATGCCGCCCGCATAGTCCGCAAATCGGCGCGCTACCAGATCGACGACCTGGGGGTTCAGCTCTACCGCATCGATCTGCCTGGCGCCGTGATAGTGGGCCTGCAGCACGTCCGCCCCGGCGCCGGCCCCCAGCACCAGCACATGCGGACGGCGCAGCAGGTGATAGGGCAGTGCCGAGCTGATCTGGTCGAGATGGGCCAGGCTGTCGCGCCGGCCGTCGAATCGGGTCAGCGCGTTGAGGCCTTCGCCATCGATGAAGACCCCCAGTTGCGGCGGCGGCTCGGTCGTTGCATTGAGGCTCAATCCCGGCGCGTGGCGCAGCGCAATGCGCGGACTCTCGACCACGCTGACGAGGCCCAGCGGGCTCGATTGCTCCACCACCACCCGGGCTTCGGGAATGCGCAAGGTCTGTGACAGTTCCTTGTACGGCGACATGGTGGGCACAAGCCAGGCTTGCGGCAACAGCAAGGGCAGGCCGGCCAAGGCCATCAGCAGGCCCGCCGGCCAGCGCCTGGGGCCACCGCATTCGAGCCACGCCACCGCCGCGGCGGCCCATCCCAGAGCCCCGATCAGCTTCAATGCGTCGGCCGGCGCCAGCACGAACAGCAGGGCCACGACCCCAAGGCTTCCCGCCCCCGCGCCCAGGATGTCAAAGCTGTAGATGCGGGGCACCATGCCGCGAAAGCACGACAGGGCCATGCACACGCAGGCGCCGGCGCACAGGAAGGGCAACAGAAGCAGCAGGTAGACAGCGAGCAGGTACGCCGGCTGGCGCGGGTCCCAGAGGATTTCGAGCGGATTGAACGGCACGCGCTGCGCCAGCAAAAAGCAGACGACGGCGCTGACCCCGAACGCCGCAGCGGCCGCGCTGAACAGCGGCGCAAAACGCTGCCGGACGGCGTGTTGCGCCAAGGTCAGCACGGCGCCGCTGGCGCCGTAGCCGAGCAGCGCCAGGCTGATGATCATGTAGGCAAAGTGGTGCCACAGGATGATGGAGAACAGCCGCATCAGCAGGATTTCGTAGGCCAGCGCGGCGGCCGAGATCAGGGCCACGGCGATCACCGGCGGGGCGGCCCCGCCAGGCGCAGGCGCGCGTGTCCCGGCCATCGACGTTCCTGGCTCAGCGCTTGCCGCCGGTCAGCGGAACGAAGGCCACCGGCAGGATCTGCCGCGTCGACACCGTTCCGTCGGCGTTCTTCTCGACCAGCATCAGTTGCTGGACCATGAATGCTGCGCCCACCGGAATCACCATCCTGCCGCCAGCCTTGAGCTGGCGGATCAGCGGCGGCGGAATGTGGCTGGCCGCCGCAGTGACGAGGATCGCGTCGTACGGCGCATGCTCCTCCCAGCCGTGGTAGCCGTCGCCCAGCCGCACCTGGACGTTGTCGTAGCCCAGCTTCTGCAGGCGTTGCCTGGCCCGCAGCCCCAGCGGCTCGACGATCTCGATGGTGTAGACGGCGCGGGCCAGATGCGCCAACACCGCCGCCTGATAGCCCGAACCGGTGCCGACCTCGAGCACCTTGTGGCCGGGCTCTACCCTGGCCAGATCGGTCATCAGCGCGACGATGTAAGGCTGCGAGATGGTCTGCCCGTGGCCGATCGGCAGGGGCCGGTTCCGATAGGCATAGGGAAGCTGCTCGACGGGAACGAACTCATGTCGAGGCACCTTCCCCATGACGGCCATCACGCGTTCATCGAAGGCCGGCTTGCCGATCTCGGCGCGGGTCTCGCCAGCGATCGCCGTGATCTCCTGCGTCATCCGCCGGCGCTCGGACCCGAAGTCCTGGGCTGCGGCTGCCGGGGTCTGCGCCCCTGCAAGAGTCAGGAGGAGCGCTGCGGCAACAACGCGGACGGGGGGTGTGGCCATCGCTTCGGTTTGACGACGGGCTTGAGTTCGTCATGGGGGGGCGGAGATTTGCTGATCATGGCAGAGCGCGAGATTGTGGTCCAGCGCGTGGTGTATGTCCACAGCATGGAAGTGGTCCGAGGTGCCGGCCGCGGCGTTGCGCTCGCCACGCGCGATTTTTCGCAACGGCGAACTCATCGGACATGGGCGCCTGTCGATTGGCTACGACGCCAGGCCGCCGGCGGAGAGCCGTACTCGCGCCGGAACGCCCGGCTGAAAGCGGTATCGGTCTGGTAACCCACATCCTCTGCAATGCTCGCCAACGGGGCGTTGCTGCGACACAGGAGATTGGCGGCAAGCAGCATGCGCCATTGCGTCAGGTACTGCATCGGCGAGCTCCCCACCAGGTGCTGAAAGCGTTCGGCCAGCACCGACCTCGAGGTGCCTGCCGTGTGCGCCAGTTCGTCCAGCGTCCACGCATGGGCGGGGCTCTTGTGCAGTGCGTTCAACGCGGCACCGACGATGCGGTCGCCCACACCCGCCAGCCAGCCGGTCCGTCCCTCGCCCTGCTCGTTCATGTACAGGCGCAGGACCTCGATGAACAGCACCTCGGCCAGTTTGGCCAGCACGCCGGCGCCGCCAGGTCGGGGCGAGCGCGCCTCGGCCAGCGCGTAACGAACCGAGGCCTCCAGCCAGATGCCGGCACTCGATCCGCGCACATTGACCCTGACCAGCGCAGGAAGCCCCGCCAGCAGCATCCCGGCCAGGCGGGCATCGCAAGCCAGGTAGCCGCACACCAGTCGGGTCACCGGGCCGCCACCGCCGTAGGCCAGCTGGCGCGGACGGCGCGACAGCACAGCATCCAGGCGCGCACCGGTGGCGGGTGCAAGCCCGGGTTGCGAGGTCATGCGATGCGCGTCACCCTGCGGGAACACGATGGCGTCGCCCGCCGTCAGACGCAGCGGCGGCTCGGTGCCGAGTTCGACATAGCACTCGCCTTCGGTGATCAGGTGGAAGATCACCACGCGCTCGGCACCGGGCTCCAGCAGCGGTGCCGCCGAGTCGGCGCTGGGTGATTGATAGCACCAGGGTGCGGTGAACCTGGCGTTGATGAAGATGGCGCCGACCAGGCGCACGACGCGAAGGGTTTCCGACAGCGCGTCCATGATCTGTTGCCGTTACCCGGCGTCGCCTTCGAGGCGCACGACCACCGGCACGGCGTACCGCAGCGCATGGATAGAGGGCGAACGGCGAAGGCCCTCGTCAACCAAGGCGCGCAATCGTTCCGGCGGGACTCCTTGCGCCGAGATCCGCACAAGCAGTTGTATGTCGCGCGTTCCAGCGCGCACCGGCTCGCCGTCAGCATCGATCATGCCGAGCACGCTGCGCAGGTCCATGCGGCTGCCGGTCTGCACCTCGAGCATTGCCAGTTCGATCTCCTGGGTAGCCGCCGCCATCACGATGCAGGTGGCAACGCAGGATGCGAGCCCCGCACGGAACATCCAGCCCGCCATGACCTGATCGCCGCTGCCGCCGAGTTCGACCGGCATGTCGCTCAGCAGGCGTGTGCCGTTTGCATGGCGCGCGACGAACCGCATGCCGCCCTCCCAGCGGGCAGCGGCCGGCTCGTCGTCTTGCAGGCCGGCCTCGGGACGCCGCCGCAGCACCGATTCCACACGCTGCAATGCTGCCGCAATGTCTTGTGCTGCCATGGCTGTCTCCTGGTTCGATTCGGGGGCTGTCATCGTGGCAGCCTCGGCACGCGGCGTCAAGGAGCGCCAAAAACCCGTCCCGCGTGTCGGACGAATGGGCAGCCAAGCCGGACGCCCGGCCAGCTGCGGGTCGCCCCGCCGGCGACATGCGGACGATCAAGCAGGAACTGGCGACCCTCGGGCAGGACGGCGCCCGCCATGGTCGCCAAAATTTGCCTCAGGGTGGGTTCAAAGCTCACCCTCTGCTGCTTGCAGCAGGTCAGGCCCGCACTACATACCCATTACCTCAGGAACCACGCATGCATCAGCTTGAGCCCTTCCTTCGTGAGGCAGGAATCGGCCCCAGAGTCGTCTGTACCCATTCGAACGCGAGCAGCTCGGGGCAATGGCGCCATCCTGAACCAGTCAATCAGCTTATCAAGCAATTTTTTGAGTGAGCCTAACGCCAACGTCAGGGCTACGAGCCGTGCTGGTTGCAGCGGCGTGTAGCGAAATTCATCGCAACCTACACAAGGAAATGACCATGCCCAAGTATGTAATCGAGCGCGAGATGCCAGGCGCAGGAAAACTGACCACCACCGAGCTTCAAAGAGCCTCCGCAAAGTCCTGCCGCGTCTTGCGGGATCTCGGACCGTCGATTCAGTGGAAGGAGAGCTATGTGACCGACGACAAGATCTACTGCGTCTACATCGCGCCGAATGAAGACATGATTCGAGAGCATGCGCGCCAGGCCGGCTTTCCCGCTAACAAGGTGTCGGAACTCCGAACGATGATTGATCCGACCACAGCCGGATAGCTTCGCGGGCTTGGGGATTTCATGGCCACCTCATCTTTGAGGCGCCCCTCACTCTGACCCTATTGGGGTCGAGCGGATGTGCCCCGGCAAGCCGGGCCATGCCGCTCACCTCCAAACGATCTCTTTCGAATCCTTAGTCAATCAGGAGAAATTCACCATGAACGCACCCACAGACCTCGTTGCCTTGAAAAGCCGCCAGCAGACGGCCTGGGCCAGCGGGGACTACGCCGTGATCGGCACCACCTTGCAGATCGTCGGCGAACAGCTGGCCGAAGCCTGCGACCTGCACTGGGATGAGCGCGTGCTGGACGTGGCGGCCGGCAACGGCAATGCCACGCTGGCCGCGGCGCGCCGCGGCTGCAAGGTGACCTCCACCGACTACGTCGCTCCCCTGCTTGAACGCGGCGCCGAACGCGCGCACGCAGAACACCTGGAGGTGAGCTTCCAGACCGCCGATGCCGAGGCGCTGCCCTTCGCCGATGCGAGTTTTGATGCCGTGCTGTCAACCTTCGGCGTGATGTTTGCGCCTGACCAGGCGAAAGCGGCATCCGAGTTGGCCAGGGTGTGCCGACCCGGCGGACGCATAGGCCTGGCCAACTGGACGCCCGAAGGCTTTATCGGTCAATTGTTCAAGACCCTGGGGCGCCATTTGCCGCCACCACCGGATCTGCAGCCGCCATCGCGCTGGGGCGTAGAGAACCATCTGCGTTCGTTCTTTGGCGAGTACGCCGCCGCGATCGCCGTCACGCCAAGGCACTTCAACTTCCGCTATCGCTCGGCCGCACATTTCATCGAGATCTTCCGTACCTGGTACGGGCCGGTGCACAAGGCATTCGCCGCCCTGCCCGCCGACAAAGCCGCTGCGCTGGAAAGCGATATGACAGAACTGCTGAACCGCCTGAATCGGGCCGGTGCCGATTCGCTGCTGGTACCCAGCGAGTACCTTGAAGTCGTCATCACGCGCTCAGGAGCACGCCATGAACGATTCAGTTGACCTTTTCTTGCTGCAAGCCCCCGATGCCAGTGTCGGCCTTATTGAGAGTCTGGAAGCTCTGGCCGGTTGCTGGAAACTGGACGCAGGCCAAGCGCTGAGCCTGCAGGCCCGCCGCGCCGGGGTGCTGCGCATCGCCCATGGCCGTGTCTGGGCCACGTTTGACCACGCCGACCAGTCCGGCAGCACGCGTGCCGGCGATCATTTTTTGAGCCGTGGCGAGAGCCTGTATTTGCAGCCGGGCGAGCGCCTGGTGATGGAGTCTTTTGGCATCGGCCACACACCATCGGTTTACTTCAGCTGGGAGCCGGCGCGGGCCAGCCGCAGCGCAGCCGCTGTGCCTGCCAGTGCGCCGGGCGTGCCGCGGCGGGTGCGGATCATGGGCACTGCCGTGACGCGCGCCGCAACCGTTTTTGCTATGATTTTTATAGCTATCACACCCGTGATAACCAGGCTGAACGCTCTTTTATTGCAAAAACTGTAACCACCCAGGTCAACCAGCCCACTGCGCAGCGGCGCTTCAGGATTTGCATGACGGACGCCAGCCACATCACGCTGCTGCCCAGGCTGCCGTCGCATGTGCGGGCCCTGGCGCCGGGCGTGGCGCTGGAAGCCGGGCGCATTGATGGCGAGCTGCCGGGTTTTCTGGGCCTGTCGGCGATTTTGTCGACCACCGACCTGATCGCCATCCTGCCCCGCCATATCGGCGAAACCCTGGCGCGTGCCGTCGGCCTGCGCGTGCTGCCCTACCCGTTTGAAATTCCCGGCTTCACCGTCAAGCAGTACTGGCACGCCAGGTACCACCACGATGCGGCCTGCCGCTGGCTGCGCGGCGTCTGCGCCGAGTTGTTCATGAAAAACGCCTCCAGCCCAGACAATACAGGCGCATCAAGCTATTGATTTGATAGCATCAGACAATCCCGAACGACTGCGGTATGCAACCTGCCCTGCGCACCCGCCGGGGCTTCGCGCAGCGATCCGTCATGACGGGCGGCGGTATCGGCGGCTTCACTTGCAGAGGCACTGGGAGCGGTGTCCAGATCGGATATTTTCCAGTATTCTTTATTTGGTTTTCGCGGCTTTCTGTTCAATCGATCTGTGCTTATGAAGACAACAAGTTAGGACGAGGTCATCATGCGTGCTGGCTGGTATTCAAAAAACGGTGAGGCCCGCGAGGTACTGGTGGTCGGCGAACTGCCAACGCCGATGCCAGCGCCGGGAGAAGTTCGCGTCAAACTCGCAACGTCAGGCGTCAACCCCTCGGATGTCAAGTCAAGGCTTGGCCGGGCGCTGGGCACCGAGCGCATCGTGCCGCACAGCGACGGTGCCGGCGTTATTGACATGGTGGGCGATGGCGTGTCATCCAGTCGTGTTGGCGAACGCGTCTGGATC
>DASXRN010000056.1:0-4952 GCA_036506595.1 Polaromonas sp.
GCGGGGGTGGATGTGATGGACGTGGGCATGGTCACCACGCCCATGCTGTATTTTGCCGCCAACACCTTGACCCGCTCGGGCATCCAGGTCACCGGCAGCCACAACCCCAAGGACTACAACGGCTTCAAGATGGTGCTGGCCGGGCGTGCGATTTATGGCGAAGAGATTCAGGCTTTGCGCCGCATCATGGAAGCTGAAGAGTGGACGCTGCCGGCCCAGGGCGGCACGGTCAGCCGCGTGGATGTCGAAGCGGAGTACCGCGACCGCATTGTCTCCGGCATCAAGCTGGAGCGGCCGCTCAAGATCGTCATTGACTCAGGCAACGGCATTGCCGGTGCATCGGCCCCGGCGATTTTTCGGGCACTCGGTTGCGAGGTGACCGAACTGTTCAGCGAAGTCGACGGCAACTTTCCCAACCACCATCCCGACCCGAGCAAACCCGAAAACCTGGCTGATCTGATCAAGGCGCTGCAAAGCGGCGACGCCGAGCTGGGCTTGGCCTTTGACGGCGACGGCGACCGGCTCGGCATTGTGACCAAGGACGGCCAGAACATCTACCCCGACCGGCAGATGATGCTGTTTGCCCGCGACGTGCTGTCGCGTGTGCCGGGCGCAACGATTTTGTTTGACGTGAAATGCTCGCAGCGCCTGGCGCCCGAGATCGAGGCCGCCGGCGGCGTGCCACTGATGTACAAAACCGGCCACTCGCTGATCAAGGCCAAGATGAAGGAAATCAATTCGCCGCTGGGTGGCGAGATGAGCGGGCATATCTTCTTTAAAGAGCGCTGGTACGGCTTTGACGACGGCACCTATGCCGGCGCGCGCCTGCTGGAGATTGTGAGCCGCGTGCCCGATGCGGGCGTGCTGCTCAACGGCCTGCCCACCAGCCACAGCACGCCCGAGCTCAACGTCGCCTGCCGCGAGGGCGAGCCCCACACCGTCGTGGAAGCCCTGATCCAGGCGGCATCCTTCCCGGCCCCCGCCAAGCTTTCCACCATCGACGGCGTGCGTGTCGATTGGCCCGATGGCTTTGGTTTGATTCGCGCTTCCAACACCACACCGGTGCTGGTGCTCAGGTTTGAAGGCCACACAGAGCAGGCACTTGAGCGGATTGAGGCCGACATGCTGGCGCTGCTGCGCAGCGTGAAACCCGATGCCAGCTTTGCCGCAGCGGCGCATTGATAGACAAGTGCAAGTGCGCAGCGCCGGGCCGCCCCAAGCAAGCACGGCCCCCTCGGGGGGCAGCGTATTACACGAAGTGAAAAGCGTGGGGGCCAAAAAGATCCTGCTGGTCAAGCTGTCGTCGCTGGGCGATGTGGTGCATGCCTTGCCGGTGGTGCAGGACATTCGCGTTGCGTTGCCGGATGCGCAGATTGACTGGGTCGTGGAAAAATCCTTTGCCTCGCTGCTGGCGCGCTGCGAGGGTTTGCATCGCGTGATTCCGTGCGAAATACGCCGCTGGCGCAAGTCGCCTCTCGCGGGCGTCACGCGGGCCGAGTGGCGCGCCTTCAAAGCCCAGTTGCGGCAGGAAGCCTACGACGCGGTCATCGACCTGCAGGGCCTCACCAAATCTGCGCTGGTGGCGCAGCTGGCGCGGCTGGCGCCGGACGGCAAACGCTACGCCATGGCCAACCAGACCGAGGGCTCGGGCTATGAGGCGCCTACGCGCTGGGTGGCCGACGTGGCCATCCGCATCGCCCCGCACACCGCTGCTGTGCAGCGCTGCCGCGAGTTGGCGGCGCGGGCGCTCGGCTACAGCTTGCTGCCAGCCCCAGATTTTGGGTTAAATAGGCCTCTAGCCCAGGAAACACGGGCGCAGGCAGCTCCTGAAAAGATAGCGAACACGGTGGCCTTCGTGCATGGCACCTCGCGTGCCGACAAGGAGTGGCCGCTGGGTCACTGGGTAGAACTGGGCCAGCGGCTGATGGCAGCGGGTTATCAGATTGCCTTGCCGCACGGCAGTGCGAAGGAGTTGGCGACAAGCCAGGCGATTGCCCAGGCGCTGAATGCAGGCGGAACCAGCCTTGTCGCCGTGGTTTGGCCGCAGCTGCCGCTCGATGCCCTGACGGAAGAACTCGCGCACTGCGCCGGCGTGATCGGCGTGGACAGCGGCGTCAGCCACATCGCCGTGGCACTGGACTTGCCGCATGTGCAGATCTACAACTTTGACACCGCCTGGCGCACCGGGCCTCCTCAAGGGATACAGCGGACACAGGGTAAGCAGGTCAGCGTGTTTGCCCAACCCACGCCCGGCGTGGAAGCGGTTTGGCAGGCCTGGCAGGCTTGCTGTAGCGGCCCGGCGGAGCGGGTGACCAGCGAATGAAGGCCTTGGCCCTGCGGCTGTACTCGCTGTTGATGTGGCTGGCGCAGCCGCTGCTGCGCCGCAAGCTGGCGCGGCGTGCCCGGAAGGAGCCGGGCTACAGCGAAGCAGTGGAAGAGCGTTTTGGCCGCTACAGCCAGGCGGCCGAGGTTTCTTCAGAGCTGGTGTGGCTGCATGCCGTCTCGCTGGGCGAAACCCGCACGGCGGCGCTGCTGCTCAAGGCCTTGCGCGCCCAGCATCCTGGCCTGCGCCTGTTGCTCACGCATGGCACGGCCACCGGGCGTGCGGAAGGCGCGGGGCTGCTGCAGCCCGGCGATGTGCAGGTCTGGCAGCCCTGGGACAGCCGGGCCGCCGTGGTCCGGTTTTTCGATCACTTCAAGCCGCGCCTGGGCCTGCTGATGGAAACTGAAATCTGGCCCAACCTGGTGGCGGTGGCCAGCGCGCGCGCCGTGCCGCTGCTGCTCGTCAATGGCCGGCTGTCGGACAAATCCCTGCAGCAAGCCCTGCGCATGGCCCCGCTGTCGCTGCCGGCCTATGGTGCGCTCGCGGCGGCGTATGCGCAGACCGAGGCCGACGCCGAGCGCTTTCACCAGCTGGGCGCACCGGTCGCCGGCGTGTTTGGCAACCTGAAGTTTGACGCCAGCCCCAACGCCGCCCAGCTTGCGCAAGGCCAGGCCTGGCGGCAGGCGCTGGCGCAGCCGGTGCTCATGTTCGCCAGCTCGCGCGAGGGCGAAGAAGATGAGTTTCTTAAGCAAATAAAGGTTGTAGTCCAGGAACAGCGGGCGCTACCAGCTATGAATTCAGGAGCAAATGAGCCGGCCAATTCCTTCAAGGCGCTGATTGTTCCGCGCCATCCGCAGCGCTTTGACGAGGTGGCGGCGCTGGCGGAACAGCACGGTCTGCGCGTGTCACGGCGCTCGCAGTGGACGAGCGGCCCGAGGGACAACGATGAGGCGCGCCAGGCCGATGTCTGGCTGGGCGACTCGCTGGGCGAGATGGCGCTGTATTACGCCCTCAGCGATGTGGCCTTGCTGGGCGGCAGCTTTGCGCCGCTGGGCGGCCAGAACCTGATAGAAGCCGCCGCTTGCGGCTGCCCGATCGTGATGGGGCCGCACACCTTCAATTTCACCGAGGCCGCCGAGCTCGCCGAAGCGGCGGGTGCGGCGCAACGGGTGGCGGGACTGCCTGAAGCGGTGCAGGCAGCGCTCTTGATGGTGGATGACCCGCAAGCGCAGGCCAGCGCTGCGGCAGCGGGTCTGGCGTTTGCGGCGCGCAACCAGGGTGCGACAGCGCAGACCCTGAACGCCGTGCAGCCTTACCTGCAGAGCGGAGCTGAAATCCGGGACCATGGTCCGTGAGACGGTGTGCCATCGGTCGCAAAAAGTAACGTTGATAGACAGCCAGCGGCGCGCCAGTGCCTACTTTCCGCTTTGGGTGAAATTGCGGACCAGGCATTTCGGCCGCGACCAGAATTAACGAAGCGCACCATGCGTTTGCACGGAAAGGGCGATCATGAAGACGCGAAAAATTCCTGTCGTAATGCCCCTGGCCACCGTTGCCGCACTGCTCGCTTTTGCAGGCTGCGGCGGGGGAGGGGGCGGCGGTGTTGCATCGCCTGCAACGCTTCCTGCCGCCGTAACGACTGTCTTTCCTTCAACCCATGCGGCTGGCAGCGAAGAGCTGGCAGCCTTTAACCTCTTGAACGCAGAGCGCGAACGCTGTGGTTTTGGCAGCCTGGCGCAAAACGCGCAGCTGGACGCCGCGGCCAGGGCGCATGCCGACTACCAGATTGTCAACAGCGTTGTCTCGCATCTGGAAGATGCCGGCAACCCCAATGGATTCACGGGCGTATTTGCCGCTGATCGCATTGCGGCAGCGGGCTACACGGATGCCGGAGCCCTGAGCGACGAAATCGCGGGTTTTTTGGGAACAAGCGAGAAAGCAGGTCTGGGAGGGCCGGCGCTTCGTAATCTTTTGAACGCGCCCTATCATCTTCAGGGCTTGATGAGTGGTTTCCGCGATGTGGGTATGTCGGTGCGCTCAAGCGCTGACACCGGGGTGGGCGCTGCGGCCGTCATTTTGCAGATTAACGCTGCCTACAAAAGGGTTGCGGGCCCACAGCTATTTGCGGGAACCGAGGTTCACACCTACCCTTGCGAAGGCACCTCGGGCGTCAACTTCAAGCTGACCAATGAAGAGCCAAATCCTGTGCCGGGGCGAGACTTGAGTACGGCCCCGCTCGGGTCATCGGTCTATGTGGCTGCGCGGGACGGCAATGTCCTGGATGTCACCAGCGCCTCAATGGTCCAGCTTTCCACCGGGCAATTCGTCACTCTTCGCGCGCCCATCACCGCTGCCAATGACCCGCATGGTCCTTGCGTAGCGGGATGCTTCAAATCGCATCAGGCTTATGTCGTAGCCGACGCCCCGCTGCAGGCCAATATGTCTTACCAGGTCACCATCAACGGTACCAACAACGGCACCTCATTCAGCCGGACGTTCAGCTTCGCCACGGGGACTGGCGGTTGATTCAGGCGCTCCCACCTACTGGCAACCTGCAGCCTGCAGCCAGCAGGTGCAGGAGTTACCTCAACTCCCCAGTCCATTGCGACACATCTCCGGCGAGCTTTGT
>DASXRN010000057.1:0-3788 GCA_036506595.1 Polaromonas sp.
ACGGGAATGAAGGGATCGTTCAGTGCATTCAGGGCCAGCGCCGGTATACCTATCCTGTGCAGATGCGGTTTGGCCGATGCGCGTGCCCAATAGTCGTCGGCATCCTTGAAGCCATGGAGCGGTGCGGTGAACACATTGTCAAAGTCATGCAGGTCGCGCGCGGCGAGCAGCCGGTCGCGGTCAAACAGGCCAGGGTGCTGCTCCAGCTTTCTCAATGCCTTGGGCACCATGGTTTTGAGAAACATGCGGGTGTAGACTTGCCGGTTAAAGCCGCGACTTATGGCCCAGCCGCTGGCCGCCAGGTCGAGCGGCGAGCACACCGAGGCGAGGCCAGCCAGCACCTGGCCGGCCTCTGCGCCCATCTCACCGGCCCAGCGCATCAAGGCATTGCCGCCCAGCGAAATGCCCACCGCGACCACCGGCCCGCTGTGCTGGCGGGCAAAGCGCCGGAGTATCCAGTCGATTTCGGCAAAGTCGCCCGAGTGGTAAGCGCGCGGCGCCAGATTGGGTTCGCCCGAGCAGCCGCGAAAGTGCGGTACCGCGCAGGCCCAGCTATGGCTGCGGGCGACGTCGGCAAAGGCCTCGACGTAGTGGCTGGCGGACGAACCCTCCAAGCCATGAAAGATTACTAGCAAAGGAACGTCGACACCTTCTTTGGCACCGGACACCAGCCAGTCCACGTCCACAAAGTCGCCATCGGGCGTGCTCCAGCGCTCGCGGCGAAACTCAGGCTTTGGCCCCAGGAAACGTTGCGACCGCAACGCGGCCCAGATGGTCTGCAAATTGCCGCCTGGAAGCCACCAGGGCGCCACGTAATTCATAGCTGCTTGCACCCGTCAATGAAGGACATGCGGGGTATCAGAGACTTCCTGCATGTCGCGCGGCGTACCCGGGCTGGCATGGTGGGCGACCATGCGCCAGCCTTGCGCCGTCTTGTGATAAACATTGGTGGCAATCACATAAGCGTGGCGCGGGCCTTCGTCGGTCAGCACCTCAATACGCTCCAGCACGCTGTGCACACTGGCGCTCATGGCCTCCACCTTGCGCACCTTGATGGGGTGGGCATAAATGCTGCCATTGGAAAACATGGCATCAAAGCTGGCCCGTATGGCCCCGGCGCCCACCAGCCGCGCGCCGCCCGGATGCACGCACACAATCTCATCCTCATCGCCCCAGCAGGCCATGAGTTTTTCAATGTCGCCACTTTGCAGCGCTTCGTAAAAAGCCGCTTCAGTGTCATCGGCGTTGCCGATGCTGGCAGGAGGTACTTTGGGTTGGGGCATGGGGTCAGTCGGAAGGTCAGGACGGCGGCGAAGCCGATGGGCTTTGCATTCTGTGTGTGATTCTGCGTGTGATTGGGCCCGGCATCAAGCCGGATTGGCAACACCTGATTATGTTAGTGTTGCGGCTTGCATTTTGGAGGCATTTGCCATGGGATCCCGTTTTTCAGGTTTGGCCAGTCTATTTGTCGCATCACTGCTCAGTCTGCTGCTCACGGGTTGCGGCTACAACGATTTCCAGAGTCTGGACGAGCAGACCAAATCCGCCTGGTCCGAAGTGCTGAACCAGTACCAGCGCCGCGCAGACCTGGTGCCCAATATTGTGGCCACCGTCAAGGGCGAGGCCGCTTTTGAGCAGGACACGCTGACCAAGGTGGTGGAAGCGCGCGCCAAGGCCACCTCGATCCAGGTGACGCCGCAAACACTGAACGACCCCGCCGCTTTCAGCAAATTCCAGGCGGCTCAGGGTGAACTGGGCAGCGCGCTGAG
This sequence comes from Polaromonas sp., assembly GCA_036506595.1. Lineage (GTDB taxonomy): Bacteria > Pseudomonadota > Gammaproteobacteria > Burkholderiales > Burkholderiaceae_C > Polaromonas. The sequence goes on from DASXRN010000057.1 coordinate 1,770, forward strand.
CCGGCTCATGGTGGTCAGCGAACGCTATCCCGAGCTCAAGGCCAACCAGGGCTTTCGAGACTTGCGGGTGCAGCTTGAAGGCACCGAAAACCGCATCACGGTGGCGCGCAACCGCTACATCCAGACGGTGCAGCGCTACAACGTGCTGACGCGCAGCTTTCCGAGCAACCTGACGGCGATGATCTTCAGCTACAACGTCAAGCCCAACTTTGCAGTGCAGAACGAGGCTCAGCTCTCCACGCCGCCACAAGTCGACTTCACGAAAAAGCCTTAAGACAAGCATGCCTCTGGCCGCCGTCCTTTTTGCGCGGATAGCTATACTTTTTATAGCAATCCTGGGCTGGTGGTCACCAACGTCGGCACAAGACATGCAGGCAGTGCCAACGCTGACCGCCCATGTCATGGACAGCACCGGCACCTTGAACCCGGCGCAGCGCGGGGCGCTTGAAGCCAAATTACGGGCCTTTGAACAGGCGCGCGGCGCCCAGGTGGTCATGCTGCTGGTGCCCAGCACCCAGCCCGAAGACATTGCCGCCTATGCCCAACGCGTCGGCGACAGCTGGAAGATCGGCCGCAAGCATATCGGTGACGGCTTGCTGCTGGTGGTGGCCAAAGACGACCGCAAGGTTCGCATTGAAACCACCAAGGCGCTGGAAGGCGCGATTCCCGACCTGGCGGCCCGCCAGATCATCGACAGCGCCATCACCCCGCGCTTCAGGCAGGGCGACTTCGCCGGGGGGCTGGACGCTGCAGCAGAGCAGATCATGGCGCGCATCAGCGGTGAAAACCTGCCGGCCCCGGCGCGCAGTGACACAAGCCGCAGCAATGTGGATGAGTTTGACTGGATGGATCTGGCCATCTTCCTTTTTTTTGCGGTGCCGATTGGCGCGCGCATGATAGCGGCTGTACTGGGACGCAAAGCCGGCTCCATCGCGACCGGCGGCGTGGTCGGTGCGCTGGCCTGGGTCTTCACCAGCAGCGTAATAATCGCCGGCATCGCCGCGCTGACGGGCATCGTGTTCGCGCTGTTTGCCAGCCTGGGCACACTGGGTCGTGGCGCAAGGTCACCGGGCTGGGGTGGTGGTGGTTTTGGAAGCGGCAGCAGCGGCGGCAGTTGGGGCGGTAGCAGCGGTGGCGGCGGCGGCTTCAGCAGCGGCGGTGGAGGCGATTTTGGCGGCGGTGGCGCCTCGGGGGACTGGTAAGCCTCATGATGAACAAGCTCAAAGTCTTTATCAGGCACTTGTGGCTGGACGCCTCTGACGCCAGGCGCGCCATTCCGCCCGACATGCTGCAACGGCTGGCACAGCGGGTCGCGGCCAGCGAGCGACGCCACAGCGGCGAAATCCGTCTCTGCGTGGAGGCTTCGCTACCGACCAGTTACCTGTGGCGACTCAACGCGCAAAACCCCATGCGCACGCTGACACGGCAGCGCGCAGTGACGATGTTTGGCAAGCTGCGGGTATGGGACACCGAGCACAACAACGGCGTCCTCATTTATCTGCTGCTGGCTGAGCATGCGATTGAAATCGTGGCGGACCGCGGCGTGGCACGGCATGTGAGCCCGGCGCAGTGGCAGGCGATGGTGGCGCGCATGGCCAGCGCCTTCCGCGACAAACGCTACGAGGATGGACTCACGCAGGCGCTGGAGGAAACCTCGGCGGTCCTGATGGAACATTTTTCGGTGGATGCTGCAACGGGCGAACAACAAGGCAATCCGAACGAGCTGCCGGACAATCCGCTCCTGATTTAATAGCTGCACGCACCCATCACATAAGGGCGGAGGGCCATTCCCATTAAAAAAGCCCCTGGCTTGCGACAGGGGCTTGATGCCAACCACCGGCTAGCCCGGGATATCGGCAATAGCAGGCTGGGCCCGCCGTTATTTCTTCTGACGGTATTTGCGCAGCGCGGCAATCTGGGCCGCCATCACGGCAAGTTCGGACTGCGCCATGGCGATGTCAATATCGGTTTTGGCATTTTTCAAGGCTTCTTCCGCGGCCGCCTTGGCTTTGGTGGCCT
>DASXRN010000058.1:0-21438 GCA_036506595.1 Polaromonas sp.
GTGCGCGCTTGATCAGTCCCAGGACCAGCGGCAGGCCTTTGGCCAGGGTCAGGCCCGGGACACCGCCGCTTTGGAAAAAAGCCGCCGACTGCCGTGCTGCGCCCACGGCGACTACCATCTCGGCGCGCTCCGTCGCGGCGCGCATCAGCAACAGCTGCTTTCTCAGCGCCCGTTGGGTGGTGGCGTTGGCGTCTGCGTCGCTCATGGTGCGGCTTCGCGCTGCGCGGCGGGTGCCAAAGCGGCTTGCAGGGCATCGCGGTCTTGCGCCACTTCAGCCAGCGTTGCCTGCAAAAACGGCGGGCGCGTCGCCAGCGCACGCTGGATGCGCCACCAGAACCAGCCGCCCAGGCCGAGGTAGCTCGCCGCAAAAATTGCCAGCACCGCCACACGCTGCGCCGCGTCAACGGCCAGCACCACCAGCAGCGTGAGCATCAGCACGCCCATGAGGCCAAAAACCAGCAGGCCCAGCATGCTCAGCAACAGGCCGATCAGCCGCTGCAGTTCTTCCTCCAGCTCCACGCTCGCCAAGGCCATGCGCGTGTGCGCCATGCCCAGCGCCGTGATGGCCAGCTGGCGCAGCGACGCGAACAGGCGCGGCGGCTGGTCCTCACCCAGGGAGTCCGCGCTTTGGGGCTCTGGCCGGGGGGTGTTCATGCCGGCGTCAGTCATTCAAGGACACATCGGGTTGGCCCATCAGACGGCAGCCGTGCTTACTTGCGGTTGACCAGCAAGCCAATCAAAAACCCGGCCGCAGCGGCAATGCCCACGGCCCTCCAGGGGTGGGCGTGGACATAGTCGTCGGTGAACCTCGCCGCCTCTTTACCCTTGATCAGCGCCGCTTCCTGCAGCCCGCTCAGTTTTTCGGTGGCCAGCTTGAGCTTGTCTGCCGCTTTTTCACGCAGGGCGACAGCGGTGTCGCCGGTGGCCGCGGCCGCCGACTTCAGCAGTTCCTCCACGTCCGCGAGCACCACTTTCATGTCGGTGATCAACTTGTCTTTGCTGGCGTTTTCCATGGAATGCTCCCAGGTGTTGTTAGTGAAATTCAGGCGCCACCGGCCTGCCGGAAGGGCTCAGGTTAACGAAAATTGGCCGCGAGGTCAAAAACTGGCTGCCCGGCACAACGCCGGCACGCCCGGCCCGCGCCAACAATCGCTCCTCTTTTGATAGCTGCTTGTGCCCTCCCTTATTGGGCTAAAGGCCTGTCCCCCTTAAGAAAGTCGCGCGCCAAACCCGAGCAAGCCACTCGGATGGCAGTCGGCAGCCTTGGCCCTTCGGGTATAACTAGTCCCGGTATCGGCAGCACTTTCCAGGAGCTCCATCATGGCCATTGAACACGCCGCATCAGGGCAACTTATTGACGTTTTCCCTCTTACAGACAGACTTTGTGAATCACGGACCGTCGCCCTGTTCAAAACCACTGAGATTGAAGTCATGCGACTGATAGTGCCTGCCGGAAAAACGGTGCCCTCGCACGACGTCAAAGGTGAAATCACGGTGCAGTGCCTGGAAGGCGAGGTGGACTTCACCGCCGACGGGCAAACCCAGCGCATGACGGCGGGCCGACTGCTGTGGCTGGAAGGCGGTGTGGCGCATGGCTTGACGGCCGTGCGGGATGCGTCACTGCTGGTGACGATCGTGTTGCAAAAATAGTGAAGAAAATAGGCCTGTAGCCCAATAAAGGCGGGCGCAAGCAGCTATCAAAAAAGCAGCAAATTGGCCCAGTCCATCCCAGTCAGGCCAGCTCCGCCGTCGGCCCGCGCCCCATCAAGGTGGCCACCGCCTCCGCAGGCTTTAACTGGCCATCGAGCAGCGCCACCACGCTCTGCGCAATCGGCATGTCGACTCCCAGGCTTGCCGCACGCTGCACCACGGTGCGCGCGCAGTAAACGCCTTCGGCCACATGACCCAGCGAGCCAACGGCCTCATCCAGGCTCTTGCCCTCGGCCAGCAGCAAACCAACCTTGCGGTTGCGGCTGAGGTCGCCCGTGGCCGTCAGCACCAGGTCGCCCAGGCCCGACAAGCCCGTGAAGGTTTCGGCGCGCGCTCCCAGCGCCACGCCCAGCCGCGTCATTTCGGCAAGGCCGCGGGTGATCAGGGCGGCACGGGCGTTCAGCCCCAGCTGCAGGCCGTCACACAAACCGGTGGCAATCGCCAGCACGTTTTTAACGGCCCCGCCAACCTCGACGCCCACGATGTCGTCGTTGGCGTAGACACGCAGCGTGCTGCTGTGAAACGCCGCCACCAGCGCATCGCGCACCTCGGCATGTTCGCTGGCGGCCACCAGCGCCGTCGGCTGGCCGCGCGCCACTTCCAGCGCAAAGCTCGGGCCGCTGAGCACACCAGCTCTTAAATTGATAGCTACCTGCGCCCGTATTTCGTGGACCAGCAGCCCAAATGACTCAGAAGAGGAAGCGGGCGAGAGGGGCGCCTCAAAGCCCTTGCTGAGCCAGGCCACCGGCACGCTGGCGTGCTGCAGGCGGTGCAGCAAGCCGCGCGCCGCTGACACCGGCGTGGCCATGATGATGAGGTCTTGCCCCGCTATCGCTTCGGCCAGCGATGCCTCGCCACCGCCTGCCAGCAGCAGGCTGTCAGGCAAGGCAATGCCGGGCAGGTAGCGGGGATTGGCGCGCCCGGCTTGCAGGCTTTGGACCAGCGCCGCATCGCGCGCCCACAGGGTGACCTGGTGGCGGGGGGTGCGCGCCGCACTGATGGCCAGCGCCGTACCCCAGGCGCCCGCGCCAATCACCACTATTTTCATGACGACAACATCTGATAGAGGCAGGTGGCGCTTTAAGCGACCCTTAAACGATGATTTGCGGTGCGGCGGGCGCTTCAGCGGCGGCGGCCTGCTGCTGCTCGTACATGGCCTGGAAGTTGATTTCGGCCAGGTGCACGGGCGGGAAACCACCGCGCTGGATCACGTCGGCCACATTGCCGCGCAGGTAGGGATAGACGATTTGCGGGCAGGCGATGCCCAAAATGGCGCCGAGCTGCTCGGTCTGCATGTTGCGGATTTCAAAAATACCGGCCTGCTTGGCTTCCACCAGAAACACGGTTTTGTCAGCGATCTTGGTGTGCACCGTGGCGGTCACCGTCACTTCAAACAGGCCATCCGCCACCGGCGTGGCATCAACACCCAGCTGGATATCCACACCGGGCTGCTCCTGGTTCAGCAGGATGTCAGGCGAATTGGGCTGCTCCAGCGACACGTCCTTGAGGTAAACGCGCTGGATTTGAAAGACGGGGTCAAGATTGGCTTCAGCCATGGTGAACTTTCGGGTTACTGTTAGAGGTAGAAATGGAAAAAGGGCCGGCCGGCAATGCGCAGGCGTGGCGGCATTATCTCAGCCGACATTCAGCAAGGGCAGCAGCCCGCCCTGGCCGTCCAGCGCCACCAGGTCATCGCAGCCGCCCACATGCGTGTCGCCGATGAAAATTTGCGGTACGGTGCGCCGGCCGGTGATGTCCATCATTTTCTGGCGCTCGCCGGGCACCTGGTCCACACGGATTTCATCGAGTTCGGTCACGCCGCGCTGTTTGAGCAGCTGTTTGGCGTGAATGCAATAAGGGCAGGTGCCGGTAGTGTAGATTTTGACGGTTTGCATGCTGGTTCAGAGATCGTGGGGCAAAGCTGTGAATTGACGCGTTTTCAGGCCTTCTCAGGATTTCTCAACTGGAAGATTGGCTTCCTTCCACGCCTTGAGTCCGCCGCCCAGGGCTTGCGCCTGCTCGTAGCCCAGCTTTTTGGCCACCGCCACGGCACGGCTGGCGCGTGCGCCGGTGGCGCAGACCAGAATCAGGGGCAGGGCCTTGTTTTTCACCACGCCGGGGAGCTTGGCCTCCAGTTCGCCGAAAGGCACATTTTTGGCACCGCCCACATGGCCGGCCGCAAATTCATCAGGCTCACTGACATCGACCACCACGGCTTTTTCGCGGTTGATCAGCTGCACCGCGCCGCTTGCGCTCAGGGCGCCGGCATTGATGGCGCCGGAAATCATGGGCCAAACCAGCATGCCGCCAGAGGCAAGGGCAATGGAGATCAGCATCCAGTTATCGATCAGAAATTTCACGTTGTACCTTTTATGTATTTTTCAGCAAGCCCGTGATTTTAGAATGCTGGGGTGAATCGGCCCGCGAGGCGCCTGTTTTACCCTCACCAATCTCCTTTTATCTGCATCCCCCAAGGACAAACTCGTGCATAAACTTGTACTGATACGCCACGGCGAATCAACCTGGAACCTTGAAAACCGTTTCACGGGCTGGACCGACGTGGACCTCACGGAAACCGGCATCGCACAGGCCAAAAACGCCGGCCAACTGCTTAAAAGCGAGGGTTATGACTTTGACCTGGCCTACACCAGCGTGCTCAAGCGCGCCACCCGCACCCTGTGGCACACACTGGATGAGATGGACCGCACCTGGCTGCCGGTGGTGCACAGCTGGCGGCTCAACGAGCGGCATTACGGCGGCTTGCAGGGCCTGAACAAGGCGGAAACCGCCAAAAAATATGGTGACGAGCAGGTGCTGGTCTGGCGCCGCAGCTACGACACCCCGCCGCCGCCGCTGGAGCCCGGCGACGAACGCAGCGAGCGCGGCGACCCGCGTTACGCCAAGCTGCGGCCCGAACAGGTGCCGCTGACCGAGTGCCTGAAAGACACCGTGGCACGCGTGCTGCCGTTCTGGAATGAATCCATGGCACCGGCCATCAAGGCCGGCAAACGGATTGTGGTGGCGGCCCACGGCAACTCCATACGTGCGCTGGTCAAATACCTGGACAACATCTCGGACGACGACATCGTGGGCCTGAACATTCCCAACGGCATTCCGCTGGTGTATGAACTGGACGCCGAGCTCAAGCCGCTGCGCCACTACTACCTGGGCGATAGCGAAGCGGTGGCCAAAGCCGCCGCGGCCGTGGCGGCGCAAGGCAAGGGCTGATCGGATTTCATGTAAAAGTCCGGTAAAAGCCGGCAAAAACTGCACATTTCTGCCGTTTTGGCCGGCTTGGCCACTGCGCAGCGAGGAACTGCGGAATGGGGCTTTTCTCCAAGGTGTATATTGCTTCTGGTACGCAGGAGCAAGGGTTCCTCAAGGCTTATTAAGGTAGTTTTTATGGGTCAGAAGCTCAAAATCGCAGGCTGGATTTCAATTGGCGCGGTCGCAGGCGCCCTCACCACTGTGCAACTGCAGGCCGTTGCACGCGGCGGCCTCTCCCCTTTGCCACTGGAAGAGCTGCAACAGCTGGCGGCCGTGTTCGGCATGGTCAAAACCGACTATGTGGAGCCGGTTGACGAGAAAAAACTCATCACCGATGCCATCTCCGGCATGGTGGCCAGCCTGGACCCGCACTCGGTTTATTTCGACAAAAAATCGTACAAAGAGTTTCGCGAAGGCACCAGTGGCCGCTTTGTCGGTGTCGGCATAGAGATCACCCAGGAGGATGGACTGGTCAAGGTGGTGTCGCCGATCGAGGGCTCGCCCGCCGACCGCGCCGGCTTGAAGCCCAACGACCTGATTACCCGGATCGACGACACGGCCGTCAAAGGCCTGAGCCTGAACGACGCCGTCAAAAAAATGCGCGGCGAGCCCAAAGCCAAGGTGACGCTGACCATTTTCCGCAAAGATGAAAACCGGACCTTCCCGGTGACCATCATCCGTGAAGAGATTCGCACCCAGTCCGTTCGCAGCAAGGTGCTCGAACCCGGCTACGCCTGGATTCGCCTGAGCCAGTTTCAGGAACGCACGGTGGACGATTTCGCCACCAAGCTCGAACAGATTTACAAGCAGGAGCCCAACCTGAAGGGCCTGGTGCTGGACCTGCGCAATGACCCCGGCGGCTTGCTGGATGCGGCGGTGGCGGTGTCGGCGGCCTTTTTGCCGGAGAACGTGACCGTGGTGTCCACCAACGGCCAGCTGGAGGAAAGCAAATTCACCTACAAGGCCGCACCGGAGTTTTACCAGCGCCGCAATGGCGCCGATCCGCTCAAACGTTTGCAGGACGTCACCAAAGGCGGTCTCAAAAACGTGCCGCTGGTGGTGCTGGTGAACGAAGGCTCCGCCTCGGCCAGTGAAATTGTCGCGGGCGCCCTGCAAGACCACAAGCGCGCCGTCATCATGGGCAACCAGACCTTCGGCAAAGGCTCGGTGCAGACCGTGCGTCCGCTGGGCCCCGACACCGGGCTGAAGCTCACCACCGCACGCTATTACACGCCCAGCGGCAAGTCGATTCAGGCACGCGGCATTGTTCCCGACGTGATGGTGGACGACACCGCAGAGGGCAGCCCTTTTGCCGCCTTGCGCACGCGCGAAGCCGATCTGGAAAAACACCTCAACAGCGGCCAGGGTACCGAAGTCAAGGACGCCAGCCGTGAAAAGGCCCGCGAAGAAGCCATGAAGCGACTGGAAGAAGAAGCGAAGAAAACCCCTGAGCAGCGCCGTCCGCCCGAACTGGGCAGCGACAAAGACTTCCAGCTGGCGCAAGCCATCAACAAGCTCAAAGGCCGCACCGTGCTGGTCAGCAAGACCGCTGTGGTTGAGCCCAAGAACGAGAAAAAAGAGAACTGACCCGGCATTGAGCAGTTTTCTTTCATGAACGACGAGCAGCTGCTCCGCTATTCCCGCCATATCCTGCTCGACGAAATCGGCATCGAAGGCCAGGAAAAACTCCTGGCTTCGCATGTCCTCATCATCGGCGCAGGCGGGCTGGGCTCACCGGTGGCCTTGTACCTTGGCAGCGCCGGCGTGGGCCGCATCACCATCGTCGACCATGACCGCGTCGATGCCACCAATTTGCAGCGGCAAATCGCCCACAACCTGGCCCGCATCGGTGCGTTCAAGGCCGAGTCTGCGGCGCAAGCCATTGCCGCCATCAACCCCGATGTGAAGGTTGTTCCGGTCACGCAGCGGGCCGATGATGCTTTGCTTGAGCAGCTCGTGCAGGAGGCCGACCTGGTGCTCGACTGCACCGACAACTTCGCGAGCCGTCACGCCATCAACCGCGCCTGCGTCCAGCATCAAAAGCCCCTGGTCTCGGGGGCGGCCATTCGTTTTGACGGGCAGATAGCGGTCTATGACCCACGCAGCGCGCAATCACCCTGCTACGCCTGCATTTTCCCGGAGTCGGACTCGCTGGAGGAAACCCGCTGCGCCACCATGGGCGTTTTTGCGCCGCTGGTCGGCATTGTGGGCACCGTGCAAGCCGCGGAAGCCTTGAAGCTGCTGTGTGGCGTCGGCGAGCCATTAACCGGGCGGTTGCTGATGCTCGATGGCCGCAGCATGGCCTGGAACGAGATGCAGCTGGTGCGCAACATGAGCTGCAGCGTCTGCGCCACACACTGACCTCGGGGCGCTGACATCAGTGCTTGCCGGCTTTTGACCCGACAATTGCGCCGGCTATGGGCTTTGCCGCTTGCGCCAGAACGCGCTGACAGTCCGCGTCCTGGCCCGGCCCCGTTTCCACGGTAGCCGCCAGTGCCAGCAAGGGGTTGACGAGGCCCAGCGCCAGGGCCATACCGGCCCGTCCTGCCAACGCTGTTTTGTCCGGCCCGGCGGAGGGTGACGCAAAAGTCCCGCCAATCTTCAGCGGCGACCTGAGGCTCAGGATGCTGCGGTCTTTGGGCGATGGCTGCAGCACGATGTCCAGCGTTTCCCTGGCCAAGTTCACCTGGCCTTGGCCCGTGATCACCGTATCCGTCGTGTCCAGCACAATGGTTCTACTGCTCATCACGCCGTCTTTCACATCAAAGGCGGCCGCCGCACAGCGCAGCTCCACATTGACATCCCCGCGCAGCAAAAACTTGATGATCTCGCCGCCATCGAGCCCCATGAACTCCAGCAGAATGTTGCTGATTTGTCCTTTGCCCATCAGCACGGCCACATCGCCAGAGGCGGAGCCCAGCATTTGTGCGGCGGAGTTGCCGCGCCCCTTCAAATCGAACTGCCCGCTGATTTTCCCGAAACTGCTTTTTGTTGTCTCCACCGCAGGAAACAACTGGTTCAACTGCACGGCACGCACATCCAGCCGGGTCGTTAATGCCGCTGGCGCGACATTGGAGTCAATGCGGATGCTGCCGGCCATCGTGCCACCCGCCACGCCCAGCGAAACAGGCTCAAGCTGGAGCACGCCTGCGTTGAGCTTGACGTGAGCACTGCCTTTGTCCAGCGGCAGCGCCTGCACATGCCGGATATCGGCCGCCGAGTAAGTCACATCGGCGTTCATGGCCTTGAGCCTTGCGACGTCCAGGGTCGCAGCGGGCAGTACCTTGCGCGAGGATGCAGCGCTTCGGTCTGCCTTGTTCGCAGCCGATACCACAACCTGGCCAGGGACAGACGCGGCCGCAGCCCTGGCAACCGATCCCGCCCGGGGCGACAGGCCAACCATAGGCCCCAAGTCCTCAAAATCCAGCCGCTTTGATTGCACCTTGCCCGTCAGCAGAGGCACGGCCGCCGACTGGTCAAAACTGAGGTCACCGCTGAGGTCGGAACTGCCCAGAACGCCCTGTATCTGGCTGGCAGCCCACACCTTGCCGTGTCGGCTCAGCTTGCCGCGCAGTTTGTAAGGCGGTGTCGACGGCAGCACGACACCCAGCAGCTTGTACAGCTCTTCCAGGTTGCCGCCCTGCAGGTCAAACGTCGCATCCAGCCCGCCCAATTCTGCGAGATGGTCAATGCTGCCCTTGGCTGTAAGGCGGGTTCTTCCCACTACCGCATTGACCTCGATGGGAAAGGGTGCCTCAACATTCTTGCTCAGCGTCAGCACACCGCCGGTCCGCCCGCTGGCGGTGAACGCTTCGTTTTTCCATGTGCCGGTCGCCTTGTAGCGCAAAGGAAGCTGTTCGTCCGACTCTTGCGCAAGAGAAAATTCGGCGCTTACATAGGCGCCTTGCGCCAACGCCATGTACTTCACGGTGCCGCGGTCAACCAGCAAGGCGCCAATGTCAGGGATGGCTCCCGTATCGGCGGTGTCGCGCGACAGCGCCCAGGTGCGCCGCCCATCCGGCTCGATCTGCAGCCCCATCTGCGGCTCGGTCAGCGCAATGCGTGGCAGCACCACCCTGCCAAACAGCAACGGCAACAACTTGATGTCGAATTCGGCAGCCGTCGCCTTGAGCAAATAAGGTTCGCGGGCCCACTCAGGATTGGCAAACTCCACACCATCGGCCCTGACGGTTGTGGTGAGTCCCAAATCCACATCGAGATGCCGTGTGATCTCAAAGCGGCGCCCCAGCTGGTCGGACACATAGCGGTTGACAGGGCCGCGCAATACATCCCACGAAAAAAACAAAATGACCAGCGCCAGAGCCAGCAGCAAGGCGGCCAGGCCCGCGAGCACTCTGCGGGAAACGAGGGATTGCAACAGGGTCTTGGTCATTCGGTATCGGTGAGTTTCAGGCCAGCATCACATCAGCCTTGCCCTGCAATGCCCGACGAAAACATTGCATTGCAGACACCTGACTATCGGATGGATCACCCTTTTGCGCAGTCGGCAAGCGCCATGAAAAACTGTGGGCGCCAGCCTACAGTGACAGGCGTAGGAGGCATCCTACGTCGACTGACCTCGGCCACTGGCAGAATGAAATTCAGGTCGAAGATACATTAGGAAACATGGCGCGCACTCGATTGGCGCCCAATTTGCGCCCCATTTTTGAGCCCTTTCGTCATCTTCCGAAAACCATGCAGAACCCACCTGGACCTGAGCTGTGAGACTGAAAACCTATATCATTGAAGACAACCCCACCATTCGGGAGAACCTGATTGGGACGCTTGAAGAGTTGGCGTTTATCAACCCCGTGGGAACGGCAGAAACCGAAAATGATGGCAAAGCGTGGTTGGCCGAGCGTCACAACGAATGGGATCTGGCCATTGTCGATTTGTTTTTGAAACAGGGAAGTGGGCTGGGCGTGCTCGCCGCTTGCCGCGATCGCGCGCCCCGTCAGAAGGTCGTGGTTCTCAGCAACTACGCCACCACAGACATTCGTCGGCGCTGTACCCAGCTGGGCGTCGATGCGGTGTTTGACAAATCCAATGAAATTGACGCCCTGGTGGCGTATTGCATCCAGCAAAGCGGCACCGCCGCAGCTTGAGCGCATTCCGTTTCTAATTCGATGCGAGACTGGGCGCACCGCCGCAGACAGTGCTGTAACGGCCAAGGCGGGGTAACGACATCGCGTATTGAAGTAGAAATGGAATCAGTCGATCAGCTTGTTTTTGAGCGCGTAATACGTGAGATCGCTGTTGGAGGCAAGACTCATCTTTTCCATCACACGGGTTCTGTAGGTGCTGACAGTTTTGACGCTCAGCGAAAGCGCCTTGGCAATATCGCCAGCCGTTTCCCCTTTCGCCAATTTGAGAAAGACCTGAAACTCCCGCTCCGACAATTGTTCGTGCGCGGCCATGTCGTTGGGGCGGTTCAATTGTTGCGCCAGCAGTTCTGCCACCGCCGGGGTGATGTAGCGCTTGCCTAAAGAAATCACGCGAATGGCATCCACAATTTCCGACGGGTCGCACTCCTTGTTGAGGTAGCCGCTGGCACCCTGGCGAATCAGGTTGACGGCGTAATGCTCTTCGGGGTAACCGCTCAAGATGAGAATGCCCACGTCCGGTGCCTTGGCGCGAATCATGGCCAGCGCATCGATTCCGCTCTGGCCCGGCATGGACAGGTCCATGACCAGAATATCCAGCTCGACGTTGCGCACCAGGTCAATCGCTTCGCGGCCGTTACTTGCCTCGCCAACGACTCGCAAATCGACCTGATCGGAAAAGAACTGCTTGAGTCCCGAACGCACAATGGCATGGTCATCCACAATTCCAATTTTTATCATGTCGGTGCCTTTCAATTAAGCCCGCACAAGCAGGCAACGCAATGAAAAAGATGGCCGAAGGCCGGGCGTCCGCATTGATCTTCAGTGCCCATTATTGACGAATAATTGATTGAAGCACCAAATGGAGTTTGCCGTGAAGCGATTTGCAATCCCCAAAATGGCCATCAGCCTGCCCCTGGCGGTGCTGGCCGCCGCCATCCTCATGTTCATCAATGAGGCGAGCTTTCGTGCGTCCACCGATGCGGCCGCTGACATTGAAGAAGCGCAGCAAACCCGCGGGGCCGTCAACACGTTGTTGCAGCACATGCTGGACGCAGAAACCGGGCAACGTGGCTATTTGCTGACCGGTGACCCCCGCTATCTGGAGCCCTACAAAGCAGCCATGGCAGAGATCAACCAGAACCTTGATGTGCTGCACCAGCTGTTCACCCCCTACAAAAACCAGTTGGCAGAGTTCGGCATCATGACTCAGCATATTTCGCGCAAGCTGGCCGAGATGGACCTGAGCGTGCGCATGCGCAAAGAGGGTAATGAAGAGGCCTGGAAATTTGTACTGACGACAGACGTTGGCAAAGAGCACATGGAGGCGATTCGTGAGCAGTCGGCCAAGCTGGCAGCCAACAGTAGCAGCAGAATGGAACATGGCCGCGTCCAGATCAGGAACGCTCTGCAGCTGTCCCGCATCGGCGTCGCCATCATGGCACTGGCGGGTTTGCTGGCTTTTTACCTGTACCTGCTGCAAACCCAAGCGCTCCTCGACGCAGGCAAGCGCGAGCAGGAATCCCTGCAACGGGAACGTGACCTGCTGGACCAGCAAGTCCGGGAACGCACTGCCAGCCTGGCCGAACTGGCGACCCATTTGCAAAATGTTCGGGAGGACGAACGCGGCCATCTGGCACGCGAACTGCACGACGAACTGGGCGCACTTTTGACGGCGGCCAAGCTGGACGTAGCCCGGCTCAAGTCTCGCCTGGTGGGCAGCCAGCCAGAAGCGGTAGAACGACTGCAACACCTGACCAACACGCTGAACAGCGGCATTGCACTGAAGCGCCGCATCGTTGAAGATTTGCGGCCTTCTTCGCTGTCTCACCTGGGCCTGGTGGCTTCGCTTGAAATTCTGGCGCGTGAATTCGAAGAGCGTTCCGGGCTGGCCATCAGCACCGACCTGGAGACTGTTGAGCTTGGCGGCTCGGCCCAGCTGACCGTCTACCGGCTGGTGCAGGAGTCACTGACCAACTTGAGCAAGTACGCGCAGGCCACCGAGGCAGAGATCAGCCTTCACAACTTTGACCGCTACATCACCGTGGAGGTCAAGGACAACGGCAAGGGCTTCAAGCTGAGCAACGTGGGGCCGGGAAGTCATGGCCTTGCAGGCATGCGCCACCGCGTGGAAGCGGCTGGCGGGCGCCTGACAGTCGCCAGCACCGAAGGAAGCGCAAGCGGCACGAAAATCTCGGCCGTGTTGCCCAAAACCCTCTGAATATCCGAGCCCTTGGCATGAATGCGCATGCAGCAACTCCCTGAGCGGTGCTTGTCGCGCGTCACAAATTATCGGCTCCTTCCTACAGCGTGCCCGCCTTGTCACTGACAGAGCCACACGCCCACAGCCGATGAGGAAAACCGGGTAGGCCATTTAACCTTGCTGCAGGCGTTTCAAAAGAAGCACCGCCAACCCAGGCAAGGAGATAAAAATGCTGCACTATTCCGTCGTTTTTTTGGTGATCGCGCTGATCGCCGCCGTGTTCGGCTTTGGCGGCATCGCGGCAGGTGCCGTTGAAATCGCCAAGATTCTCTTCTTCATTTTCGCCCTCATGGCCATCGTGAGTTTTGTGGCCAGCCTGGTCAGAAAAAACTGACGCCTTCCAGCAGATTCTTCGTAGCGCGCGACTCAAAACACATGCGCACAAAACCTTAACGTCACCCCCAAGGATCCGACATGAATACCCCCAATTGCCCTGGACCAGGCCAGTACAAAGTGCGCGAGTTGCGCGGCAAGGTCGATCCTGTCGTTGACATGCTGGCCTCCAAAGCACGGAAACTGGCCCGGCAGAGCCCGGACATGGCTTCGCAAGCCAAGGACCGTGCCCAGCAATCCCTGAACCACGCCGCCGGTGCCGCCACCCAGCATGTGTCCAAACAACCGCTGCGTTCCGTCCCGATTGCCGCGGCAGTGGGCGCTGCAGGCAACCTTGAAGTTGTCGCAGCTTTCAAGTATGGTGCTGTCCATGCTATCGACGCCCCAGGGACGATACAGAAAACCACCGCCGGAAAACGCCATGACCCGCATCGCCTGTTTTGTCATGGTCCGCTAGCGCGCCAATTTTGGTTACCGCAGGTCGATTGGCGTGGTGCCGCTGATCAACAGGCTTTTGAAACCTTGCACCATGTCAGTTAAACCAACTCAAGAGGAGTACCTTATGAAATACGCTCGCGCAATTGCATTCGCCGCACTGGCAGGTATCACCATCATTGGCAGCGGCTGCGCCGTTGTGCGTGGCCAGGAAACCGCCGGCGCCTATGTCGACGACGCTGCCATCACCACCGCAGTGAAAGCCAAGTTCGTGGAAGATAAGACGGTTGCGGCCTTGTCCATTAGCGTTGAAACGCTCAATGGCACGGTTCAGCTGTCCGGCTTTGCCAAGTCCAGCGCCGAGAAAATGCAGGCTGAAAACATTGCCCGCGGCGTCAAGAACGTCAGGTCCGTTCGCAACGACATCGTCGTTCGTCCTTAAGCCCTTCCCGCGGTCTTTGCCGCTTTAAGGGCGGCCAGGACGGGCAGCACCAAAACGGGCGGTGAAGTTTTTTCACCGCCCGTTTTTTTTAATGATTGAGTGCTTGGCAAACCGCGGGCGTCCATTTAAGGCTCTAACCCGCCTTCAGCACCAGCTTGTTGTCCACCGAGCTCACGCCCTTGACCGCTTTGGCGATGGTGCCAGCCTTCTCGCGCGCGGCTTCGGTGGGGGCCGATCCATTCAAGGTGACGGCGCCATTTTTTGTGTCGACGTTGATTTTGAAAGCGCTCAAATCGGGGTCTTTGGCGAGCCCGGCCGACACGGCTGTCGTGATGGCCATGTCATCGATTTTTTCCGCTGCTTTGCTCGCCATGTCTTTGCCCGAAGCTTCGGCACTCTGGGCGGCGTCTTTCACCGCAGACCCGACGTTGGCCATGGCGCTTTCGGTTTTGGCCCTGGCCTCTGTGGCGGCCTTCTCGGTTTTGGTGATGGCCGAATCGATTTGCTGGCCGGCTGTCTTGCCATCGTCCTGCTTGCCGCAGGCGCTCAACGCAAGAAGCAGCGCCAGGGAACTGAGCACGACCCAAGGTGCATTCAAACGCTGGCTGGCAGGTGAACGGTTTGAAGTCAGTGTATGCATGATCTCTCCTGGTGTGAAAAACAAGCATGTCCCCAAAAAACGAGGGGTACGAGGAACATGCGATCAGACGGCGATTGTGAAATCGCCCTTTTTCAATGTAGCCAGCAGCCTCATGGCGGCAGGTCAGCACAGACCGAACTTGCCGTAGGACAAAGGCCAACACCCGGCGGGGGGCTGGCGCTTGCCGATCACTTAATAAAGGCAAGGTCCGTGCTGTTTTCGAAACACGCGTGGATCAACAGGTGCAGCCGCATGGCCTCGCGCAAACAGACCACGTCCGGCGGCTTTTGCCCGGCTTTGCTGCAGCGCGTAGGGGCCTGGCTGCTTGCGGTAGCGGTACGACCAGGCCTGCCCTTGCGTGACCATCCACGCGCCCAGGTCCTCGCCCTTGAACACCAGCCGCGCCACTAAACGGCCGTAATCGTCGTGCGCCCTGCCTTGCACAGCCACGCGCTGACCCAGTACCCGGCGTTTGAGCGCATCGCGTGAAGCAGCACCGCCTGGCTGGCAAATCTCCGGCGCGTCAATGCCCTCAAGACGAACGCTGACCGGCATGCCGCCGCCTGCCGGCCGCACCCGAACGGTGTCGCCATCAACCACATAGCTCACCACGCCCTGCCAGCTGGCCCGGGCCGGCACCCTGGCCTGGGCCGCAGAACACCCGATGGCCAGCCATGCCAACGCCAGCACCGTCAGCGCTTTTACCCGAAACAGCCGGGAAATTTCATTCAATTTGCTACTGAATTGATAGCTGTTTGCGCCCGGTCTTATTGGGCTGGCGGCAAAAATCATGCTTGCTTATTCCTGGTGCATAGAAAACACAGGAGTATACTGTTTATTTATACAGCAAACCCTGCCGCCCAGCGCTTTTTCAGCCAGGCAAGCCTTCTCATGCTGCGCAGCCTTTTTGTCGACTTCAACGCCTACTTCGCCTCGGTGGCGCAACACAGACCCTCTCTTTTTGAGGTAACCCCGCAGCCAAGCGCCAGCGCGCCCGCCCGTGACCGCGCACGGCTGCTGGCGGCCATGGACCAGATGAACAAGGCCTTTGGCAAAAATGCCGTGTACTTTGCCACCTCGCACAACGCGCTGAACCATGCGCCCATGCGCATGGCGTTCAACCGCATCCCCGATATTGAAACCGAGCGCTGAGCGCGCGCGCGGCCAGCCAGGACCCGACCGCGCAGGGCTGGACTTTCTCCACGGACTCAGCCCATCACGCGGCGCAAGCGCCCGCCCCGGCGCCGGTCGGCTTTGGGCAGTTCGGCATGCGCCACCACCATGTCGTCGGCGCGCTGCTGCAGCGTCACCAGGTCCTGGTCGAGCTGGCTGACCTCGCGGACGGGCAGCACGGCCAGCAAGTCCTGGTTGATCTCCACCACCAGCGGGAAAAGCGCCGCATAAATCGCACGGCCGTCCTCGGTCAGCGCCAGCATGGCCTGGCGTCGGTCACCGGGCCGTGTTTCGCGCTGCAACAGCTTCTTGGCGACCAGCGAGGTGATGGCCTTCGAGGTACGCGCCCGGTCCAGCTGCGCCCGTTCGGCGAGTTGCGAGGACAGCAGGCCTTCGTCTTGTGCGAGCAAGGCCAGCACGCGCCATTCGCGCCGCGTGATGCCGAAGCGCCCTTCGCACAGGCGGGTGACCATGCTGCCGGCAGTACCCAACAAGCGGCTGAGCCGGTACAGCAGCAGATCGTCCAGCGCTGCGGGGTGGCCGAGACGGGAGGGTTTGGACATCAGGGTTAACGCAGGGAATGATTGATTAGAACAATCAATTGTCACGGCATTACAGTGGCCCGGCAAACCCGCCCACCACCGGCGCGAGTCACGATTTCCAAGGAGATTTTCCATGTTGAAGACGATCAGGCAATGGAGCGCGATGGCGCTGACGCTCGCCGCCTTGGCCGCGCAGGCGCAGGCGCCCGACGGCCCGCTGCGCATCGTGGTGGGCTACCCACCCGGCGGCTCGAGCGACCGGGTCGCCCGCATCGTGGGCGAGAAGCTGCAGGCCAAGCTCGGCGTGCCGGTGCTGGTGGAAAACAAGACCGGCGCCAGCGGCCGGCTTGCGGCGCAACAGGTCAAGGCCACGCCCGCGGGCCAGAACGTGCTGATGCTGGCCAACCCCGCCGTGATGGTGGTGGCGCCGCTGGCCTTCAAGGACAACGGCTACGACGCCGAGCGCGACTTCGTGCCGGTCTCGCATGTCAACGACTACGAGTTCGCGGTGGTTGTGGGCACGGCGATTCCCGTGCGCGAGCTCCCGCACCTGCTGGCCTGGCTGCGCGCCAACCCCGGCAAGGCCAACTTCGGCGTGCCGGCCACCGGCAGCCTGCCGCATTTCTTCGGCCTGATGACGGCCGAGAAGGCCAAGGTCGATGCCCAGGTGGTCGGTTACCGCGGCTCGGCGCCGCTGATGATCGACCTGATGGGCGGCCAGGTGGCGGTGGCCTTCGACACCTTCGACACCGTGCTGTCGCAGCACGAGGCCGGCAAGATCCGCATCCTGGCCGTCTCCAGCGAGAAGCGCTCGCCCCATGCCCCGAACATCCCGACCTTCAAGGAGGCCGGGCTGAACCTGGTGGCCGCGGGCTGGAACACTTTCTTTGCGCCAGCCAGCATGCCCAAGGACAAGGTCGAGCGCCTGGCCAAGGCCATTCGCGAAGTGATGCTGGATCCCGACACCGTGCGCAAGTTCAATGACGCCAAGATGACGCCGGTGGCCAGCACTCCGGCGCAAACCGAAGCCATGCTCAAGGCCTTCCGCGCGCAATGGGCGCCGGTGGTGCAAAAGTCCGGCTACCAGCCCTGAGTTGCTATATTTTCAATAGCTATCAACACATAAAACACAAGGGATACAGCATGATTTCTCATAAAAATCAGCACCCCAACATCATCTTCATCGTCGCCGACGACCTCGGCTATGCCGACCTCGGCTGCTACGGCGGCCGGGCACCGGTCTCGCCGGTGCTCGATGGGCTGGCAGCGAACGGCCTCAAGTTCACCCAGGGCTACTCCAACTCGCCGGTCTGCTCGCCCACGCGCTTTGCGTTGATGACGGGACGCTACCAGTACCGGCTGCGCGGCGGCGCCGACGAGCCCATCAACAGCAAGAGCCGCGGCAGCACCGTGCTGGGCCTGCCGCCCGAGCACCCCACCCTGCCCTCGCTACTCAAGGCCGGCGGCTACCGCACGGCGCTGATCGGCAAATGGCACCTGGGTTACCCGCCGTCCTTCGGCCCGCTGCGTTCAGGCTACGAGGAATTCTTCGGCCCGATGTCGGGCGGCGTGGACTACTTCAGCCACTGCGATTCGAGCGGCCGGCACGACCTCTGGTTCGGCGATGAAGAAAAAAAGGAAGACGGCTACCTGACCGACCTGCTCTCCAGGCGCGCGGTGGACTATGTGGAGCGCATGGCGCCCGGCGCCAAGGACGGCACGCCCTTCTTCCTGAGCCTGCACTACACGGCGCCGCACTGGCCCTGGGAAACGCGCGGCGACGAGGCGCTGGCGCCCCAGATCAAGGACAACCTGTTCCACCTCCACGGCGGCAACATCCACACCTACCGCCGCATGATCCACCACATGGACGAAGGCATAGGCTGGGTGATGCAGGCGCTGCAACGGCATGGCCTGGCCGACAAGACGCTGGTGGTGTTCACCAGCGACAACGGCGGCGAGCGTTTTTCCGACAATTGGCCATTGGTAGGCGGCAAGATGGATTTGACTGAAGGCGGCATCCGCGTGCCCTGGATCGCGCACTGGCCAGCCGTGATCGGCCAAGGCGGTGTCAGCGAGCAGCACTGCATGACCATGGACTGGTCGGCCACGATGCTGGACGCCGCCGGTGTGCCGGCCGCCCCCGACTACCCGCTCGATGGCGTCTCGCTGTTACCGGTGCTGCGCGATGTGGGCCACCGCTTTCACCGGCCGCTGCACTGGCGCATGAACCACCGCGGCCAGCGCGCCCTGCGCGACGGCGACTGGAAGTACCTGCAGGTCGACGGCAACGAATACCTGTTCAACCTCCCGGCCGACGAGCGCGAACGCGCCAACCATGCCAGGCTCGAACCCGAGCGCCTCGATGCGATGCGCGCGGCCTGGCTGGCCTGGCAGGCCAGCGTACCGCCGATCGCTGCGGATGCCACGGTGAGCCTGGGCTACTCGGTCAAGGACATGCCGCAGCGCTAGCATTGGGCATGTTTCAGAAAGCCGACCTGCAGCGCTGGTTCCCGTTTCTCCACTGGCCGCGCCCCGACGCCACGCTGCTGCGTGGCGAAATCGCCGCCGGCATGACCGTGGCCCTGGTGATGGTGCCGCAATCCGTGGCCTATGCGGGCCTTGCGGGCATGCCTTTGATCACGGGCCTGTACGCGACCCTGCTGCCGGCGCTGGTGGCGGTGCTCTTCAGCAGCTCGACGCGGCTGAGTGTCGGGCCCTCGGCGCTGAGCTGCCTGCTGGTGGGGGCCTCGCTTGCCGGCTTGGCCGAACCGGGCAGCACGCAATGGGTATCGCTCGCGGTATGGCTGGCCATCCTCACGGGCCTGGTGCAGTTCACCTTGGGGGCCGGCGGCTACGGCTGGGTCCTCAACCTTGTCAGCTCGCCGGTGCTGGCGGCGTTTTCGCAGGCGGCGGCGCTGCTGATCATCGCCTCGCAGCTGCCGGCACTCATCGGCCTGAAAGGATCTGTGCCGACCCTGCTGCATGGGCCGCCGCTTGATCTTGCCGCGCTGGCGTTCGGCCTGGGCAGCGTGGCCGCGCTGGTGCTGGGCAAGCGCTACCTGCCGCGCGTGCCGATGATGATGCTGGTGGTCGCGGGTTCGGCGCTGGCGAGCAAGCTGGCCGGCTACTCGGCGCATGGTGCGATCGTCGGCCCGCTGCCTGCGGGGCTGCCGGCGCCGTACTGGCCCGGGCTGCCCGCCTGGGACACGTTCGGAGCGCTCGTCGTGCCCGCCTTGGTGCTCGCGCTCGTCACCTCACTGGAGACCGCCGCCAGCGCCAAAATCGAGGCGCAGCGCGACGGCAAGCGATGGAACGAAAACCAGGACCTGATCGGCCAGGGCTTGGGCAAGCTCGCCTCGGCCTTCAGCGGCAGTTTTGCGACCAGCACCTCGTTCTCGCGCTCGGCCATCACGCTGTACGCGGGCGCCAAAAGCGGCTGGGCGACGGTTGCCGCGACCTTCTTCGTGGTTCTGACCCTGCTGTTGCTGACGCCGGCGCTGTACCACGTGCCGCGCGCCGTGCTGGCCGCCGTGGTCGTGGCGGCGGTGGCAGGCCTCTTGAGGCCGCGTTGGCTGCTGGGCCTGTGGCGGGTCAACCGTGTCGAGGCGGTGACGGCTTTTGTGACTTTCGGCGTCACCTTGCTCACCGCACCGCGCATCTATTGGGGCGTGCTCACCGGGGTGCTGATGGGCCTGTCGCACTTTCTCTACCACCGGCTGCATCCACGCATCATCGAAGTCGGCCTGCACCCCGACGGCAGCCTGCGCGACCGCCACCTCTGGCGCCTGGCGCCGCTGGCACCGAACCTCTACGCGCTGCGCATGGACGCCGAACTGGACTTTGCCTCGGCCAGCGATTTCGAGCGCGCGATCGTCGAACACCTGGCGGCACACCCGCAGAGCCGCCATGTTTTCCTGTTCGCTCAGCCGATCAACCGCATCGACGCGACCGGCGTGGAAGTCTTTGGCCACGTGCGCCGCCTGTTGACGGCGCGCGGCATCACGCTGCACATCAGCGGCATCAAGCTACCGGTGGAAAAAGTGCTGAAAAAAGCCGGTGCGCTCGACGACAGTCCGCTGCTGCGCATGTACCGCACCGATGCCGAAGCGCTGGCGGCGTTGGGCAGCCTCGATCAGTAACCCCGGCGACGCCAGACCAGAAAATAGATCACCATGTTGATGACGAGCAACAGGCCGCCCAGCGCGAACTGCCACGCGCGCGTGAGCTCGCCGGGGTAGATCAGGGGGACCAGGTAGCGCTCGACAAAGCCCCCCGCATAGCCTGCCGCGCCTGCGGCCCGGCGCAGCGCGTTTTCCAGCGGCGTGAGCGGGCAGATCCCGCCCGTGAACTCCACGATGGCGCCCCAGGCCAGCGCCGGCAGGTGCAGCCAGGGCATCCAACGCCAGCGCAAGGCAAGCACGCCGCCAGCCACCGCGAACACGATGAACAGCAAGTGAAGCCCGACCACCAGGTCGGCAAGCAGTCCGTACATCATTTGCTATTAATTTTATAGCTGTTTACGTAAAGAGGGCAAGGTCTAGAGCCCGATTTCATTCAAACGTTTGAGCAAAAAGCCCTGTTCGAGACACCCGCACTTAAGCCGTGACAATCCAGCCTTCAAGCGGGTCCATCTGCGCCGGCAGGCCATAGCGCGGTGCACCTTGGGCAGCGGCCCAGGCGGCCTGCAGCAGGCACAGCACGGCGTCGAGCGCATCGCCGCTGGCATCGTCAATCAGCGCATCGCGCTGCGCATGGCTGAGCTTGAGGCGCAGGCCCAGCCGGGTTTGCCCATGTTCCAGCGCGGTGATCAGGTCCTTGCGGGCAATCAGGCGCTCAGCCGTCTGTTTGGCCTTGTCATCACTCTTGTACGAGCGTTGGCCCAGCAGCTCGCGCGCCAGCAGGCCCGGGTAGGCTTCCAGGGCCACACGCCGCGCATCGCCGTCCTGCAGGCCGGGCAGGTGCACGCCCGCGGCCAGCAGCCGTGGCACGCCGGCATGCAGCATGTAGGCCACCGGGGGGTTGACCCATTTCATCGACGGGCTGGAGCCGGCCGGCTTGTCGGTGGCGCGGTGCGCGAACTTGCCGCCTACCGGCCGCGCGTCGCAGAAGGCGGCAAAGGTGGCGCGGATGTCCTCGCGGCTCAAGGCCGCATAGTGGCGCATGCAGTCTTCCCACTGCAGGGGCCAGCCCAGCTGCTCAAGCAGTTCACGCGGCAGGCCGAACGGAAAGTCGAAGCCGCCTAGCCACTCGCGCGGCTCGGCCAGCCAGCGGCCGAAGGCTTCCAGTGTCTCGATATGCTCCAGTTTCGATAGCACGACACGCCCGCCCGCTGCCGACCCCAGCGCCAGGACTATGGGTTTTCGCTTGGTGGGGTGGCTTGAGAAATCGCAGCCCAGCAGCAGAGGCAGTGCAGACATCGCTTAACCTCGGGCTAGCACTGCGACCCGGCATCACCACCGGCTTTCCTGGCGGCGATGTTCCAGCTGGCGTGCATCTGCCCGGCGCGAGGTACGAGGGCAAGGACGCCT
>DASXRN010000059.1:0-4489 GCA_036506595.1 Polaromonas sp.
TTCGCGCGAAACCTTTGACGCCGTGTTCGATACCTGCGAGCGCATCGCCCGTGAAAAATACGCGCCATTCAACCGCACGGTCGACACCCAGGAGCCGCATTTCGACGGCGAAAAAGTCATCCTGCCGCAGGCCACGCATGACGCCCAGAAAGCCTATGCGGCCTCGGGCATGCTCAGTGCCGCGCAAGACTACGAGATTGGCGGCATGCAACTGCCCTACACGGTAGAAGCAGCGGCCAACGCCTTTTTTGCCATGGCTTCGGTCAGCATCGGCTCGGGCATGCTGACCACGGGCAATGCCAACTTGCTGATGGTGCACGGCACCGAAACCCAGAAAGAAGTGTTCGCCAAGAACGAATTTTCGGGGCGCTTCTCGGGCACCATGTGCCTGTCGGAGCCGCAGGCCGGTTCGTCGCTCAGTGATGTGACCACACGGGCCGTGCCCGATGGTGAAGGATTTGAAGCCGATCCGCTGGGCCCGCGCTACCGCATCAAGGGCAACAAGATGTGGATTTCGGCCGGCGAGCATGAGCTGACCGACAACATCATTCACCTGGTGCTGGCCAAGATACCGGGGCCTGACGGCAAGCTGATTCCGGGAACGCGCGGTATTTCGCTGTTCATCGTCCCCAAGAAGCTCGTCAACGAAAACGGCGAACTCACGGGCGTTCGCAACGACGTGGCGCTGGCGGGCCTGAATCACAAGCTGGGCTGGCGCGGCACCACCAACACGCTGCTGAATTTTGGCGAAGGCAAGTACCCGGTGAATGGCGAGGCCGGAGCCGTGGGCTACCTGGTCGGCAAGCCGCACGAAGGCCTGCGCTGCATGTTCCACATGATGAACGAGGCGCGCATTGGCGTGGGCACCGCTGCCACCATGCTGGGCATGGCCGGGTATTACGCGAGTCTGGACTATGCGAAGAACCGGCCACAGGGCCGCCCGGTCGGGATAGGCGGTAAAGACGCTGCCCAGCCGCAAATCCGCATCATTGAGCACGCCGACGTCAAGCGCATGCTGCTGGCGCAAAAAGCCTACTGCGAAGGCGCGCTGGCGCTGGAGCTGTACTGCGCCCGGCTCGTCGATGAACACCACACCGCCGAGGCGCAGGCCGCCGACGATGCGCGCCTGCTGCTGGAGGTGTTGACGCCGATTGCCAAAAGCTGGCCCAGCGAATGGTGCCTGGAGGCCAACTCGCTGGCGATCCAGGTGCATGGCGGCTACGGCTACACGCGCGATTTTCCGGTGGAGCAGTACTGGCGCGACAACCGCCTCAACATGATCCATGAAGGCACCCACGGCATCCAGGCCATGGACCTGCTGGGCCGCAAGGTGCTGATGGAGGGGGGCAGGGGGCTGCAGTTGCTGGCGGCGCGCATCAGCGCGACCATTGAGCGCGCCATCCCGGTGCCCGAACTCGCTGCGCACGCCAGCGCACTGGACAAGGCCCTGCACCATGTGGGCGCGGCCACCAAGGCAGCCTGGGCCACCGGCAAACCAGGCGATGCCCTGGCCAATGCCGTGCCTTATATGCAGGGTTTTGGCCATACCGTTCTGGCCTGGATCTGGCTGGATGTGGCATGGGCCGCCCTGAAAGCAGATGCTACAAAATCAATAGCTGCCACCGCAGGTAAACTGGGGGCCATGCAGTATTTTTACCATTACGAATTGCCTAAAATCAACGCCTGGCTCCGGGTGGTTGAAAGCCGCGACCTGACTTGCGCCAGCTTGCCCGAGGAGGCGTTTTAATGGGTTTTTTCAAACCCTCTTCCGATGCCGCCTCCAGCAAAACCGTGGCGCGCTTGCAGGCCCTGATCTGGGTACTGATTTACGGCGGCCTGCTGACCCTGGTGCTGGGCCTGTCGGTTGAGCGCTTTGACGAGGCCACGGGCTGGTTGCTGGTGGTCGGCGGCGGTCTGGTGGCGGCAGTAGGCTTTGTGCTGATCTACGTGCGTTCAAAAATAACGCTGAAACCATGATCAAACACATCGTGATGTGGAAGCTCAAAAATGCCGCAGATGCGCCGCATTTCAAGGCCCAGCTGGACAGTTGCCGCCAGCTGGTGCCGGGCATGCTGTCGTTTGAAGTCGCCATCAGGACAGCTGAGCTCGAAGCCAACTGCGATGTTGTGCTTTACTCTGTGTTTGACGGCAGTGCCGCACTCGCCGCCTACCAAAATCATCCCCATCACCAGCATGTCAGCAGCGGCCTGGGCGCTTTGCGCGAGACACGCACCGTGCTGGATTACGAAACTCAAGGAGACAAACCATGACCCTTTCAGCGACACCTTCCAAACCCCGTACCATCCAGCAACTGTTTGACCTCAAAGGCAAAACCGCACTCGTCACCGGCGGTTCGCGCGGCCTGGGCCTGCAACTCGCGCAGGCGCTGGGTGAGGCCGGCGCCAAGGTCATGCTGAGCTCGCGCAAAGCCGAGGATCTGATCGAAGCGGCCGCCGAGCTGAAGTCCGCCGGCATCGAGGTCGACTGGATTGCCGCCGACTGCTCCAAGGAAGCAGATATTCGTGCGCTGGCCGACGAAACCATCAAGCGCTTCGGACACGTCGATATTCTGGTCAACAATGCCGGTGCCGCCTGGGGCGCGCCCGCCGAAGACCACCCGGTGGAAGCCTGGGACAAGGTCATGAACCTCAACATCCGCGGCTATTTCATCCTCTCGCAGCACATCGCCAAGCACAGCATGATTCCGCGCAAGTCAGGCCGCATCATCAATGTGGCCTCGATTGCCGGCCTGGGCGGCAACCCGCGCGAAATGACCACGGTGGCCTACAACACCTCCAAGGGCGCGGTGGTCAACTTCACCCGCGCGCTGGGTTGCGAATGGGGTGCTTACAACATCACGGTCAACGCGATTTGCCCCGGCTTTTTCCCGAGCAAAATGACCGTGGGCACACTCAAGGCCATGGGCGAAGAAAAGCTCGCCTCGCATGCGCCGCTGGGCCGGCTGGGCGATGACGAAGACCTCAAGGGCCTGTGCGTGCTCTACGCGTCTGACGCGGGCAAGCACATTACCGGCCAGTGGCTGGCGGTCGATGGTGGGGTCAGCGTCGTCACCGGTGGCTGAGCTTGGGGACCGCAATGAACTTCGGCGCTGAAATTCCCTTCGTTAGCCATCTCGGCTTTGCGCTGGAGCTGTTTGAAGGCGGCGAATCTGCCATTGGTTATTCGCCGCAGCCCGAGCATTTGAACTCCTTTGCCGTCACGCACGGCGGCGCCTGCATGACCTTGCTGGACGTGACCATGGCCGTTGCCGCGCGCAGCGTGCAAAAAGACATGGGCGTGGTTACCATCGAGATGAAGACCAGCTTTATGCGGCCCGCACCGGGCGACGGCAGCAAGCTCACGGCCAAGGGCCGCTTGATGCACCGCACCGCGACGCTGGCTTTTACGGAGGCCACGCTTTACGACGCCGAGGGCAAGGCCTGCGCCCACTCGACCGGAACCTTCAAGTACGTCAAACGCCTGCCCGCAGACTCTAAAAGCGCCAATCGGCTGAATGCAGCTGCAGGCCCGATTTCGACCGACTGAAGCTTTTTTGACAACAAAATCGGGCTTCAACCCTCTAGGTACGGGCGCGGTATGCTATTAAATATATAGCAGCTATTGCCGTTAATTATTTACTCAGGAGACGCATATGCCCCTCAATCACCAAATCCTGCTGGACAACCGACCCACCGGCGAAGCCGTCGCCGCCAACTTCAAACTGGTGACCAGCGAGACACCGGCCTTGCAGGACGGCCAGGTGCTGGTGCGCCATCACTACCTGAGCCTGGACCCGTACATGCGCGGCCGCATGAACGACAGCAAGAGCTACAGCGCGCCCCAGCCACTGGGGCAGGTCATGCTGGGCGGCACCGTTGGCGAAGTCATTGAGAGCCGCTCGCCGCGCTACCAGCCCGGCGACAAGGTGGTCGGCATGGGCGGCTGGCAGCAATGCAGCGTTGTTGATGCCGAGCAACTGGGAGCGCTGCGCAAGGTCGATACCACCCATGTGCCGCTGTCCCACTACCTGGGAGCGGTCGGCATGCCGGGTGTGACCGCGTGGTATGGCCTCGTGAAAATCATTGAACCCCAGGCGGGCCAAACCATGGTGGTAAGCGCCGCCACAGGGGCCGTGGGCAGCGCTTTTGCCGCGCTGGCCAAAGCGCGCGGCTGCCGCACGGTAGGCATTGCCGGTGGCCCCGACAAGTGCCAGTACGCAGTGAACGAACTGGGTTTCGACGCG
Source organism: Polaromonas sp. (assembly GCA_036506595.1). GTDB lineage: Bacteria > Pseudomonadota > Gammaproteobacteria > Burkholderiales > Burkholderiaceae_C > Polaromonas. Next base: position 4,244 of record DASXRN010000059.1, read on the forward strand.
TGCATCGACTACAAGCTGCACAAGGACGCCGCATCGCTTTCATCGGCCCTGAAAGAAGCCTGCCCCGACGGCATCGACGGCTACTTCGAGAACGTGGGCGGCATGGTGCTGGATGCCGTGCTGCCGCGCATGAACGCCTTCGGCCGCATCGCGCTGTGCGGCATGATTGCCGGCTACGACGGCCAGCCACTGCCGCTGACATACCCTGCGCTGATTTTGACCAACCGGCTCAAAATTCAGGGCTTC
>DASXRN010000060.1:0-3060 GCA_036506595.1 Polaromonas sp.
GGCACCTGCTCCAGCCCCAGTCGGCGGAAGGTGCCGGCCGACGCTTCGGCCGGCGCCGGACCCTGGCCGCAGACGGACAGCATCCGCCGCTCGCGCTCGCTCCACAGCAGGATGGGCACCTCGCCGCCCGGGCCGTTGAGGTGCGGCTCCACCACCTGCAGCACAAAGCCGCCCGCGACGGCTGCGTCGAAGGCGTTGCCGCCGCGTTCGAGAACGCCCATGGCGGTCTGCGAGGCCAGCCAGTGGGTGGAAGCGACAACCCCGTGGGTGCCGGTGATTTCGGGTCGGGTGGTGAACTGGCTCATGCGCATCTTGTGTGAAGGAAAGTATTTCAGTGTAGAAGTATGAAATAGAGAAAAGTGCATATTTTTCTATTGATACATAGGTAAACATCTATGTAATAGTGAGGGCATGCCTGCCTCGCCCGACCCGCTCGCCCATCGCCTGGAAACCCGCCTCAAGATGCGGCACTACGCGCTGCTGGTGGCTGTGGACCGGCACCGCTCCATCACCCGCGTGGCGGAACAGCTCTCGCTGACCCAGCCCACGGTGACCCGGGCGCTGGCCGATATCGAGGACATCTTCATGACACCGCTGTTCGTGCGCAATCGGCGCGGTCTGGAGCCCACGCCCGCCGGCGAGGTGGTGCTGGCGCGCGCCCGGCTCGCCATGGCGGACAACGCGGCGCTGCGGCAGGAACTGCAGGCCGTCAGCGCCGGGCGCCAGGGGCGGTTGCGCATCGGCGTGATCCCCTATGTGTCGACGCAAATGCTCGACGCGACCTGGCAGCATCTCTTAGCGTTGCGTCCGCGGCTCGCGCTGCTGGCGCACGAGGACACCACGCACAACCTGATTCAGGCGGTGCGCGGCCGCACGCTGGACTGCGCCATCTGCCGCTTTTCGCACGACAGCACCGACGGCGACCTGGTGCAGCAACTGCTCTACCACCAGCAGGCCTGCCTCGTCGTGGCGCGGCCCAGCGCGGGCCGGCTGGCGAATCGCGCCGCGCTGGACATCGCCCAGCTGGCCGAGATGGACTGGATCTTCCCGCCGTCGGACACGCTGATCCGGCAGATGATCAACGCCATCTTTGCCGCGGCCGGCCGGACGGTGCCCGTCCCGCTGATGGAGGCCTATGCGCCGCGCACCATCGCCTCGGCCCTGCAGCAGTTGCCGCGCGGCGTCACCGTGCTGCCGCGCGATGTCGCGCAGGCGGTGGCGGCCACCGGCGCCGCCGAGGTGCTGCCGCAGCCCCTGCCGTGGAGCCTGCCGCCGGTCGGCCTGGCGTGGCTGCGCGACTCACCCAAGGCGGCGGTTATCGCCGCGCTGGCGGCCGCCGTGCGCCAGCCCGCATAGGACGCACGCGCCCTCCGCCACTGTCCTGTGCTGGCGGCGATGGCCTGCACTCAGGCCGGCACGGCCGGTCGCTTGCCCCGTCCCGCCTGAATAAAAAACGGCACCCGAAGGTGCCGTTTTGAGAGGTTTTCACAAACAAAATTTGCCTGTGATCGGCTCTGGTATTGCGCAGTTTGCCATCAACCAAGTAGTCAATCTCAGGCGGCCCCAGACTTCACCTTCAAGCGCCAGGCATGCAGCAACGGCTCGGTGTAGCCACTGGGTTGCGCCAGGCCCTTGAACACCAGGTCGCAGGCGGCCTTGTAGGCGGCCGAGGTGTCGAAGTGGCCCGCCATGGGTTTGTACAGCGGGTCGCCGGCGTTCTGGCCATCGACCACGGCGGCCATGCGTTCGAAGGTTTCGCGCACCTGTGCCTCAGTCACCACGCCGTGGTGCAGCCAGTTGGCGATGTGCTGGCTGCTGATGCGCAGGGTGGCGCGGTCTTCCATGAGGGCGATGTTGTGGATATCGGGCACCTTGGAGCAGCCCACGCCCTGGTCGATCCAGCGCACCACATAACCCAGAATGCCCTGGGCGTTGTTGTCGAGTTCCTGCTGCTTTTCGGTCGCAGGCCACTGGGCTTCGGCGACGACCGGAATCTGCAGCAGGCCGTTCAGAAGGTTGTCACGCTCCGCATTGGCATCGATCTTCTCCAGCTCTTTTTGCACATCGGACACCAGCACCTGATGGTAGTGCAGCGCGTGCAAGGTGGCAGCGGTGGGTGAGGGCACCCAGGCGGTGTTGGCGCCGGCCTTGAGGTGGGCGATTTTTTGCTCCAGCATGGCGGCCATCAGGTCGGGCATGGCCCACATGCCCTTGCCGATCTGCGCCTTGCCGCGCAGGCCGCAACTCAGGCCCACGAGCACGTTGTTCTTTTCGTAGGCGCCAATCCAGGTGCTGGTCTTCATGTCGCCCTTGCGAATCATGGGACCGGCCTGCATGGCGCTGTGCATTTCGTCGCCGGTGCGGTCCAGGAAGCCGGTGTTGATGAAGGCCACGCGGGCGCCGGCCGCGGCGATGCAGGCCTTCAGGTTGACGCTGGTGCGGCGCTCTTCGTCCATGATGCCCAGCTTGACGGTGTTGGGGTCCAGGCCCAGTAACGCTTCGACGCGGGTAAACAGTTCGGCAGCAAAGGCGACCTCCTGGGGGCCGTGCATCTTGGGCTTGACGATGTAGACCGAGCCGGTGCGGGAGTTTTTGATGCCGGGCTGGCCCTTGCGCTTGAGGTCGTGAATGGCGATGGCCACGGTGATGACCGCGTCCATGATGCCTTCGGGAATTTCCTTGCCGCCGTCATACAGAATGGCCGGGTTGGTCATCAGGTGGCCGACATTGCGCACAAACATCAGCGATCGGCCGTGCAGCGTGACTTCACCGCCGCGTGCGCCGGTGTATTGGCGGTCGGGGTTCAGGCCGCGCGTGAAGCTCTTGCCGCCTTTGCTGACTTCTTCGGTCAGTGTGCCCTGCAGTATGCCCAGCCAGTTGCTGTATGCCAGCACCTTGTCTTCGGCATCGACCACGGCGACCGAGTCTTCCAGGTCGAGGATGGTGGACAGCGCCGACTCCAGCACCAGGTCGCTGACGCCGGCAGCGTCGCCCTGGCCGATTGGTGTGCTGCGGTCGATCTGGATGTCGATGTGGATGCCGTTGTGCTTTAACAGTACC
>DASXRN010000061.1:0-27308 GCA_036506595.1 Polaromonas sp.
TCTTCACGATCTCGTCGGCGGCTTCCTGCGGGATGATGCCGAGCTCGCCCTGCACCTTGGCCAGTGCGCGTTCGATGTCGAGGTATTTGGCGGTGCGGTTTTCGTCAGACCAGACCTGGCGCATCCTGGCGTCGCTGAACATGTCGCCGAATATTTTGGAATCAATGATGGTTGCAGACATGGGGTTCTCCGTGGGGTTTGGGTTGATGTTTTTGCCTGGAGGCTGGGGTTTAATTCATGCGGTAAGCTTGCGCCGCGATGCGCTCGGCCTTGAGGACGACCGGGCGGTCCACCATCTTGCCGTCCACCTGCAGCGCGCCACCGGTGGATGCATTCCAGGCTTGCAGCACACGCTGCGCCCAGGCCAGTTCCTCTGCACTGGGTGTCAGGGCTGCACGAACGACAGCCACTTGCGAGGGGTGAATGCACATCTTGGCGCCAAATCCCAAGGCACGTGCATGCACCATGTCTGTGGCCACACGCGCTGCGTCCAACTCGGGCGTGACGCCTGCTACTGGCGCGGCAAGGCCTGCAGCACGTGAGGCGATGGCAATTTGCGCGGCGGCAAAGTCGAGGGCTGGACTACCAGCAGGAACATCCAGGTCAACCATGTAGTCGAGTGAGCCAAAGGCCAGGCGCGCCACACCGGGCGCAGTGGCAATGGCTTGCACAGCGACCATGCCGCGTGCGGTCTCAATCAGCGGCAGCACGCTGGCGTTGTTGCCCAGATGGGCCAGCACGGCAGACACCTGAGAGGCGGCCTCGCATTTGGGCAGCATGACACAGGGCACTTGCACAGCACTCGCCCATGCGAGGTCTTCCGTATGCCAGACCGTGGCGGCATCGTTGATGCGTACCAGTAGTTTTTTGCGTGCATCACCTTCGCCAGGCATCCACTCGGCAATGGCGGCGCGTGCGGTGGCTTTGTCTGCGGGGGCTACCGCATCTTCCAGGTCAAGGATGACGCGGTCTGCGCCCGAGGCCAGCGCCTTGGCGAAGCGCTCGGGGCGGTTGCCGGGCACGAACAGGTAGGTCAGGGCTTCGTAGTCAGGCATGGTCAAACGGCACCTTCGGCGCGCAGCCCGGCAATGCGCTCCGCGCTGTAACCATAGTGGCCCAGGATGGCGTCGGTGTGCTGGCCCAGTGCGGGCACCGCATCCATGCGCGGCGCGCCGTGCTGCCACGAGCCCGGCGGCAGCAGGGCAGGAACAGGCCCGGCGGGTGTGGCCACCTCACGCCAGCGCTCGCGCGCTTTGAGTTGCGGGTGCGCCCAGACCTCTTGCATGGTGTTGACCTGGGCGCTGGCAATGCCGGCTTGCTCCAGCCGCTGCGCCACCTGCTCGGCTGTCAGTGTCGAAAAGGCTTCAACAATCAAGGCGGACAGCACTTCGCGCCCGGCGCTGCGCTTGGCGTTGCTTGAAAAGCGTTCGTCCCCAGCCAGCGCGGGCTGCAACAAGACCTTCTCGCAAAACGCTTTCCACTCGCGCTCGTTTTGCAGACCCAGCATCACCGCCCGGCCATCACCTGCCGGGAAGGGGCCGTAAGGGTAAATCGTGGCATGGCTGGCCCCCGTGCGCTGCGGAGGCTCGGCACCTTCAAAGGCGTAGTACAGCGGGTAGCTCATCCACTCCGACAAAGATTCGAGCATGGACACGTCGATGTGCTGGCCTTCGCCGGTTTGCTGGCGGTGCATGAGCGCGGCCAGGATGTTGGTGTAGGCGTACATGCCCGCCGCAATGTCGGCGATAGAGGGACCGGCCTTGGAAGGGGTGTCCGGCGTTCCGGTGACGGATACGAAGCCCGCTTCGCTTTGAATCAAAAGGTCATAGGCCTTTTTGTCGCGGTAAGGCCCGTCACTGCCGTAACCCGAGATGTCGCAGACGATGAGGCCGGGCTTGGTTTTGGCCAGTGCCTCGTAGGAAAGCCCCAAGCGCGCCGCCGCGCCGGGCGCCAGGTTTTGCACCAGCACGTCGGCCTCTTCCAGAATGAGGCGCATCAGGATTTTTTGCGCCTCGTCGTGCTTCACATCGAGCGTGAGGCTTTCCTTGGAGCGGTTGGTCCAGACGAAATGCGAGGCCAGGCCGCGCACGCGCTCGTCGTAGCCGCGCGCAAAGTCGCCCACGCCGGGGCGCTCGATTTTGATGACGCGGGCGCCGAGGTCAGCCAGCTGGCGCGTGGCGAACGGTGCGGCAATCGCGTGCTCCAGCGTGACGACGGTAATGCCTTTGAGAGGTTGCATGGTTTGTTTCGCAGTCAAGCCAGGGTGGCGGTGGCATCCATCGTGAGCCAGCCTTCATCGTCGCGCCCCCACAGGCGCACGGTTTTGCCATCGGCCGACGGCTGGCCGTGGACGGAAAAAGGATGGATGTCAAAGGTCGGGCGTACGGCCTTGAATTCAAAGTTCAGCACCGTCGCATCGGGTTGCTGGCGGCGCAGCAAGTCCATCAGCAGCGTGGCAATCAAGGGCCCATGAACGATCAGGCCCGGATAGCCTTCGACCTCGGTGACGTATTTGCGGTCATAGTGGATGCGGTGGCCGTTGAAGGTCAGCGCCGAGTAGCGAAACAGCAGCACGTCGTCGGGCACGATGCGCCGCTCCCAGGCCGATGCAGCGGGCGCCGCCTGTGGTGGTGGCGGCACGTCTGCGGGCTCCGCTGCGGCGCGGTAAACGATGTTGTGGTGTTCGGTCAGCGCCACGGCTGGGCTCGCGTTGCGGCGAATTTCGTGACGCACACGCACAAAAATCAGGCTGCCGGTGCGGCCCGACTTTTCTTTCACCTCGGCAATGGTGGAGGTGCGGGTCAGCGTGTCGCCAATCAGCAGTGGCTCATGAAACGCAAAGTCGCTACCCGCCCACATGCGGCGCGGCAGCGGCACGGGGGGCAGAAATCCGCCGCGCTTGGCGTGACCGTCTGGCCCAATCTCAGACTGCGGGACCAGCGGCAAAAAGTACAGCCAGTGCCACAGGCTGGGCAGCGGTGTGCCAACTGCGGGGCGCTGTGTATCAGGCCAGTCGAGCGTGGCCGACAACGCGGCGTAAGGCGTGGCGGTGGCAATGTCTTCGACCGTCTCGCTGCGGCCTGTCCAGTCTTGCAGGTTCATCACAATGCTCCTGGTGTGTTGCCGTTCATTCGGCTTTGATTTTTGCCGCCATCACAACGGCTTTCCAGCGCACCACTTCCTTTTTCACCAGCGTTTTCAACTGCTCGGGGGTGCTTGTCTCCACCTCTGCGCCCTGGTCTTCGATTTTTTTCTGCAGCGCCTTGTCGGCCAGCACGCTGTTCAGTTCGCGGTTGAGTCGGTCAATCACCGCCTTGGGCGTTTTGGCCGGGGCAAACAGGGCGTACCACTGCGACATGCTGACGTTGGCAATGCCCTGCTCGGCCAGCGTGGGCACGTCGGGCAGCACAGGCGAGCGCTTGTCGCCCGCAATGCCCAGCGCCCTGAGCTTGCCGCCCTTGACCTGCGGATAGGCCGTGAACAAGCTGGGGAACATGAGCTGCGTGTTGCCCGCAATCGTGTCCACCACGGCGGGGGCTGATCCTTTGTACGGGATGCTCACCACGTCCAGCCCGGCGGAGAGTTTGAACAGCTCGCCCGCAATGTGCGGCGCCGTGCCGTTGCCCGCCGACGCATAACTGAAGGCCCCGGGTTTGGCTTTCATCAGTTGCACCAGCTCCTTGACGTTTTTGGCGGCCACATCGTTGTTGACGACCAGCACCGTGGGCGATGCGGCGACCATGCCGATGGCTTCAAAGTCCGCGACCGGGTCGTACTTGAGCTTTTGCAGCGCCGGGTTGATGCCGTGCGTGGCGATGTAGCCAAACATGAGGGTGTAGCCGTCGGGCGCTGCGCGAGCGACATACTCGCTGGCAATCGCGCCGTTGGCGCCCGCCTTGTTGTCCACGATGACGGGCTTGCCCAGCCGGGTGCTCAGGCCTTGTCCCAAAATGCGGGCCATTGCGTCGTTGGCACCCCCGGCGGCCGTGGGCACCACGATGGTGATGGATTTGTCGGGCCAGGTCTGCGCCAGTGCTGGGCTGGCCAGTGCGGCCATGAAGGCCAGACCCGCCATCAAGGGTATCAGGGGTATCGGTCGCAAGGGCGCGGTAGAGGTGTTGGGCGGCATGGAAGTCTCCAATAGGTTGCTGGCTATTGGCGAATCATCGACTTGTTCTTGAGCGTGGTGAAGTGCAACTTTTGCTACGATTGGTGCATGACGCGCATCAATTTCGATTTGCAGCAATTGCAGGCTTTTGTGGCGGTGGCGGAGCGCGGCAGCTTTCGCTCAGCGGCCGACCACATTCATTTATCGGCACCGGCACTGAGTCGGCGCATTGACAAACTAGAGACTATTTTGGGCGCGCGTCTGTTCAACCGCACCACACGCGAGGTTGAGCTCACGCCGCTGGGCCGGGTGTTCCTGGATCGTGCTCGCGCGGCGCTGGACGATCTGGAGTCGGCCATGCTGGGTATCTCGGATATCGCCGCCAGCCGCAGCGGGCGCGTCACGGTGGCCTGTGTGCCGTCGGCGGCGATTCACTTTTTGCCGTCAGTGGTGCGTTCGTTTTCAGAGCGTTATCCGCTGATTCGCATCCGCGTGATGGATGAGGCGGCTGGCCTGGTGCTGGCCAGTGTGGTGTCGGGGGAGTCTGATTTCGGCATCAGCTTTATGGGCAGCCAGGTGCCCGGTGTGGACTTCGACCCGATTCACACCGACCCCTTTGTGCTGGCCGTGCCGCGCGATCACGCCCTGGCGGCGCGTAAAACCCTGGCCTGGTCTGAGCTGGAGCGCGAGCGGCTGATTGCGGTGGCGCGCTCCAGTGGCAACCGGCAGTTGCTCGACGATGCGCTGGCCAAAGCCGGCGTTAACCCGTCGTACCGGTTTGAGGTGAGCCACATCGCCACATTGCTGGGCATGGTGGAAGCCGGGCTGGGCTTGGCGGCCGTGCCGCGTTTAACGCTGCCGCCTACCCACCCGACGCTGGTGGGCGTTGCGCTGCGCAAGCCTGCCGTGTCCCGGGTGCTGGGCCTGGCCACTCGCCACGGTGCGGCCCTGCGTGCGCCGGCCAAGATGTTTCATGACTATTTGCGTGCGGCACTCAAAGCGCGGCGCTGAGACCGGCGCTTGCCTGTTCTACGTCAGGTTAATAACAAAAAGAGCCTGTAGCCCATGCAGAACATGCGCAAGAGGCTATTAATTTGATAGCGTCACGGATGGGTCTGTGGTGATCAGATCGAGCGGGTAGCGCCGTCCGGCCAGATAGTCTTCCAGGCAGGTCAATACCAGGGGGCTGCGGTGCAAGTGAGTACAGGCTCTTATTTCGTCGGCGGTCAACCAGACGGTGCGCACAATGCCTTCGTCGAGCGCCTGGCCGGGCACATGTTCGCCCAGCACGCCGCAAAACGTAAAGCGCAGGTAGGTGATGTCCATGGGCGCGTCTTGCCCCGGGACGGCCCGCTCAAAGCGCGAGAGGTAAACGCCCACGATGGCGGTGGGGGTGAAGTGGAAAGCGGTTTCTTCCAGCGTTTCGCGCACGCAGCCTTGCACCGGGCTTTCGCCGGGGTCGAGGTGGCCGGCCGGGTTGTTGAGCTTCAGTCCGTCGCGGGTTTCCTCTTCGACCAGCAGGAATTTGGCCGTGCCGTCGAAATCGCGCTCAATCACCGCAGCGACCGTTGCGCTGGGTTTCCATCGTGTGTTCATGCCGTGATTATCCGTGTCCTCTGTGACAGCGGCTGATGACGCGAATCAGGCGTCGCCGCCTTGGTCTGCTTCAATCATGGCGGCGTTGTTTCGGCGCTGTCCCGGCGCGGCGTTGAAGCCCTGGGCAAAGCTCTGGCGCAAATGTTCGACAAGGCACTGCACCGCCTTGGGCACTTGCGGCGACCAGGGTCGCAGGGCGTAAATGCGTTCGCCAAAAAAGCCCTGCACCTGCCAGTCCGGCAGCACCTGCACCAGGGGCGGGTGTTTGTCTTCGGGGCGGGTGGGGGGCAGGCTGAAATCCGGCAGCAGGCCAATGCCCAACCCGGCCAGCAGCGCATCGCGCAGCACCTCGCTGTTGTTGGCCTTGAGCTTGCTGGTGAGGCTCACGCCCACGCGTTCGGCAGCCTTGCGTTTGGTATTGCGGGCAAAGGTCCAGCTGCCGACATGGCTTCCTCCCAAGTACAGCAGGCAATCGTGCGCCGCCAACTCCGAAGGGTGCGAAGGCACGCCGCGCCGTTTCAGGTAGTCAGGACTGGCCAGCAGGATGGAGCGGGATTCGCACAGCACCCAGGCCACATGGGTTTCCGGCGGCGTGTTGGTGTGGCGTATGGCCAGGTCAAAGCCTTCGTTGGCCAGGTTGACAAAGCGGTCGGTCAGCTCCAGCTCGATGTGGATGTCGGGGAAGCGCTTCAGGAACGCCGAGACGCAGGGCGCCAGGTGCTGGCGTCCCAGCGCAACCGGTGCGGTCACCCGGATCAGGCCGCGTGGCGTGCCGACGAGATCCTTGACGGCGATATAGCTTTCGCTGATGCGCTCAAAGGCCGGCTGCATCTCATTGACCAGCTGCTGCCCGGCCTCGGTCAGGCCCACCGAGCGCGTGGTGCGCCGCACCAGCGACACGCCCGCCGAGCGCTCCAGCTCGCTGATGCGCATGCTGGCCGAGGCTTTGGAGACCCCCAGGCGACGCGCGGCCTCGGTGAAGCTTTTGGTGGTGGCCAACACCGTCAAAAGGTGCAGGTCGGCCACGAGCGGCGAAAGTTGGTCAGAAGACATCGGGAGACCTTCATTGTTCAGATATATGAACAATGTAATCACTAAACGGGGCATTATCAAATCGGGCGGGGAGCCCTAGACTTCAAAAACCAGTTACCCATTCACGTCCCAAAGGAGCTCTCATGTCTTTATCGCCTGCAGCAACCGCCCCACTAGCCGCGATTGGCCATTACCTCAACGGAAAAGTCAGCGCAGGCGCATCCGGCCGCAGCCAGCAAGTCTTTAACCCCGCGACCGGCACCGTTTCGGGCCATGTCGCGCTGGCCAGCGCTGTGGAAGTCGATGCCGCCGTTGCCGCCGCGCAAGCCGCCTTCCCGGCCTGGGCCGACACGCCGCCTATCCGCCGCGCCCGCGTGCTGTTCAAGTTTCTGGAACTGCTCAACCAGCACAAGGACAAGCTGGCCCACATGATCACGGCCGAGCATGGCAAGGTGTTTACCGATGCCCAGGGCGAGGTTTCGCGCGGCATCGACATCGTCGAATTTGCCTGCGGTATTCCGCAACTGCTCAAGGGCGATTTCACCGACCACGTGAGCACCGGCATTGACAACTGGACGCTGCGTCAGCCGCTGGGCGTGGTGGCCGGCATCACGCCCTTCAATTTTCCGGTTATGGTGCCGATGTGGATGTTCCCGGTCGCCATTGCCGCAGGTAACTGCTTTGTGCTCAAGCCCAGCCCGATCGACCCGAGCCCCAGCCTCTTCATGGCCGACTTGCTGAAACAGGCGGGTCTGCCTGACGGCGTGTTCAACGTCGTGCAAGGCGACAAGGAAGCCGTGGACGCGCTGCTGGTGCATCCCGACATCAAAGCCGTGTCCTTCGTCGGCTCGACCCCGATCGCCAACTACATCTACGAAACCGGCGCCCGCCACGGCAAACGCGTGCAGGCCCTGGGTGGCGCCAAGAACCACATGGTGGTCATGCCCGATGCCGACATCGACCAGGTGGTCGATGCGCTGATCGGCGCGGGCTATGGCTCGGCCGGCGAACGCTGCATGGCCATTTCGGTGGCGGTGCTGGTGGGTGATGTGGCCGACAAGGTGATCCCCAAGCTGACCGAGCGCACCAAAACCCTCAAGGTGCTCAATGGCACCAACCTGGCCGCCGAGATGGGCCCCATCGTCACCCCCGCTGCCCATGCGCGCATTACCGGCTACATAGCCCAGGGCGTGAAGGAAGGGGCGCAGCTGCTGGTGGATGGCCGCGGCTTTAGCGGCGCGGCGGCGGGCGAAGGCTGCGAGCAAGGCTTCTGGATGGGCGGCACCCTGTTCGACCATGTCACGCCTGAGATGCGCATCTACAAGGAGGAAATCTTCGGCCCGGTGCTGGGCTGCGTGCGCGTGAAAGACTTTGCCGAGGCGGTGAACCTGATCAACGCCCACGAGTTCGGCAACGGCGTGAGCTGCTTTACCCGCGACGGCCATGTCGCTCGCGAGTTCAGCCGCCGCATCCAGGTCGGCATGGTCGGCATCAACGTGCCGATTCCGGTGCCCATGGCCTGGCACGGCTTTGGCGGCTGGAAGAAGAGCCTGTTTGGCGACATGCACGCCTACGGCGAAGAAGGCGTACGCTTTTACACCAAGCAAAAATCCATCATGCAGCGCTGGCCCGAGAGCATTGGCAAGGGGGCCGAGTTTGTGATGCCGACGGCGAAGTGAGCGAAACTGCGGTTGTTTGTGGCCGCCAAGGACGCTCTGCTTGACTCCGGGCGAATCCGTGATCGCACGGATTCGGGCGGTCTACTGCGTTGTATTTTTTGCCAATAGCGGGGCTATTGGCTGCAAAACACGCCTTGTAGCCCATCCGACCCGCACGCCACGAACTTGCCCGGAGTCAAGCAGAGCTTTCTTGGCCCTTTAAAAAGGGTGCCCTGACAAAAAATCTCAAAAATCTCATGTAAGCTTCCTGACAGGTACAAATATGTACCAATAGGTACAAATTCCCGTACAAGTTCATGCAGCAGCTCAAGTAGGAGCTCTCGTGAACCCGTCAGAAAACTATAGCTACTTGAGGAGAGACCCATGCTGATTGGGGTACCCGCCGAAATTACGGCCGGAGAAACACGCGTTGCCATCACGCCGGAAACGGCGAAAAAACTCAAGGCCCAAGGTCACACCATCCGCGTCCAGTCGGGGGCCGGTGTGGCGGCCAGCGTGCCCGACGAGGCCTACACGGCCGTCGGCGCCGAGATCACCGACGCGGCCGGCGCTTACGCCGCGGACATCGTGCTCAAGGTTCGCAGCCCACTGGACGGCGAAATCGCGCACAGCAAGCCGGGCAGCGTGCTGGTCGGCATGTTGAACCCCTTTGATGCAGCGGGACTGCAGCGCCTGGCGGCGGCCCAGCTGACCTCGTTTGCGCTGGAAGCCGCGCCGCGCACCAGCCGCGCGCAAAGCATGGACGTGCTTTCCTCGCAGGCGAATATTGCCGGCTACAAGGCCGTGATGTTGGCGGCCGAGCAGTACCAGCGCTTTTTCCCCATGCTGATGACGGCGGCCGGCACGGTCAAGGCCGCCCGCGTGGTGATTTTGGGCGTCGGCGTGGCGGGCCTGCAGGCGATTGCCACTGCCAGGCGCCTGGGCGCGGTGATTGAAGCCAGCGACGTGCGCCCCAGCGTCAAGGAGCAGGTTGAATCGCTGGGCGCCAAATTCATTGACGTGCCTTACGAAACCGACGAAGAGCGCGAAGCCGCGGTCGGCGTCGGCGGCTATGCCAAGCCCATGCCGCCCAGCTGGCTGGAGCGCCAAAAAGCCGAAGTGGCCAAACGCGTGGCGCAGGCCGACATCGTGATCACCACCGCACTGATTCCGGGCCGCGCCGCCCCCGTGCTGGTCACCGAAGACATGGTCAAGTCCATGAAGCCCGGCAGCGTGATTGTCGATCTGGCGGCCCCGCAGGGCGGCAACTGCCCGCTGACCGAGCCCGGAAAAACCGTGATCAAGCACGGCGTGACGCTGGTCGGCCAGACCAATGTGCCGGCCCTCGTCGCGGCCGATGCCAGCGCGCTCTATGCCCGCAACCTGCTTGACTTCCTCAAGCTCATCATCAGCAAGGAAGGCGCGCTCAATATCGACATGGAAGACGATATTGTGGCGGCCTGCCTGATGACCCAAGCCGGTGAAGTGCGGCGCAAGTAGTCTTGCGGCGAAGTCAAAACCAACAAGTCATTTTCGGGGCCGGCAACAAGGGCCGCCCTCATAGGAGAAAACCATGGATGCAGTGTCACCGACCATCATCAACCTGATTATTTTTGTCCTCGCCATCTACGTGGGCTACCACGTGGTGTGGACCGTCACGCCCGCCCTGCACACGCCGCTGATGGCGGTGACCAATGCGATTTCAGCCATCGTGATTGTGGGCGCCATGCTGGCCGCCGCGCTGACCGAGACCACCCTGGGTATAACCATGGGCGTGCTGGCCGTGGCGCTGGCGGCCGTCAACATCTTCGGCGGCTTTCTGGTGACGCGCCGGATGCTGGAGATGTTCAGGAAGAAAGAAAAGAAAGTGCCTGCGGTGACCCCGGTTGCGGCAGAAGGAGCGGCCAAATGAGCATGAACCTCGTCACGCTGCTGTATCTGGTGGCCTCTGTTTGTTTCATCCAGGCGCTCAAGGGCCTGTCGCACCCCACCAGCTCGATCCGCGGCAACCTGTTCGGCATGGTGGGCATGGCCATCGCCGCGCTGACCACGGCGGCGCTGATCGTCGAAATCTCAGGCGGCAAGGGCTTGGGGCTGGCTTGGGTGCTGCTGGGCCTGGTGGTCGGCGGGGGCTATGGCGCCTGGCGCGCCAAGACGGTCGAAATGACCAAGATGCCCGAGCTGGTCGCCTTCTTCCACAGCATGATCGGTTTGGCCGCGGTCTTCATCGCCGTGGCGGCAGTCGCCGAGCCCTACGCCTTTGGCATTGCGGCCAAGGGCAGCCCCATCCCCACCGGCAACCGGCTGGAGCTGTTCCTCGGCGCGGCCATTGGCGCCATCACCTTCAGCGGCTCGGTGATCGCCTTCGGCAAGCTGTCGGGCACCTACAAGTTCCGCCTGTTCCAGGGCGCGCCGGTGCAGTTTGCCGGCCAGCACAAGCTGAACCTGATCCTGGGCCTGCTGACCATCGGCCTGGGCGGGGTCTTCATGTTCACCGGCAACTGGCCCGCGTTCTTCGCGATGCTGGCGTTGGCCTTCGTGATGGGCGTGCTGATCATCATCCCGATAGGCGGCGCCGACATGCCGGTGGTGGTGTCCATGCTCAACAGCTATTCCGGCTGGGCGGCGGCAGGCATCGGTTTTTCGCTGAACAATTCCATGCTGATCATCGCCGGCTCGCTGGTGGGCGCGTCGGGCGCCATCCTCTCCTACATCATGTGCAAGGCGATGAACCGCTCCTTCTTCAACGTGATCCTGGGCGGCTTCGGCGGCGAGGCCGCAACGGCCGTGGCCGGCTCGAAAGAGCAGCGCCCGGTCAAGTCGGGCTCGGCCGATGACGCGGCCTACATCCTGGGCAATGCCGAGACCGTGATCATCGTGCCCGGCTACGGCCTGGCGGTGGCGCGTGCCCAGCATGCCGTGAACGAGCTGGCCGAAAAACTCATCCACAAGGGCGTCAACGTCAAGTATGCGATCCACCCGGTGGCCGGCCGCATGCCGGGCCACATGAACGTGCTGCTGGCCGAGGCCGAAGTGCCTTACGACCAGGTGCACGAAATGGAAGACATCAACGGCGAGTTCGGCCAGGCCGACGTGGCCATCATTCTGGGCGCCAACGATGTGGTCAACCCGGCCGCGCTGCAAAAGGGCAGCCCGATCTACGGCATGCCGATTCTGGAGGCCTACAAGGCCAAGACCGTCATCGTCAACAAGCGCTCCATGGCAGCCGGTTATGCCGGTCTGGACAACGAGCTTTTTTACATGGACAAAACCATGATGGTGTTTGGCGATGCCAAGAAGGTCATTGAAGACATGGGCAAGGCGATTGAATAAATCATCGGTGCGAGCCGGGCACCAGGTGCCAGTGCATGTCGTTGAGTGATTTATTAGAGGGCTTCCCCTTCTGATTTCCACGGTTTCCTAGGGAAAACGCAATAGCCCCGAAGAGGGCCTGCCATGAGAATTCGTGGCAGTTAATTAACCGTACTGGAGAAGACAAGCATGAATGCAGTGACCGCCATTGATCGACCGTGGCTCAAGGCCTATCCGGCGGGCGTCCCCGCCGATATAGACGCTTCGCAATACCCGTCTTTGGTGGCGCTCATGGAGGAGAGTTTCAAGAAACATGGCAGCCGTGTGGCCTACAGCTTCATGGGCAAAGACGTCACGTTTGGCCAGACCGACAGCCTGTCCCTCGCTTTTGGCGCCTATTTGCAAGGCCTGGGCCTGGCCAAGGGCGACCGCGTGGCCATCATGATGCCCAACGTGCCGCAGTACCCGGTGGCCGTGGCCGCCATTCTGCGTGCGGGTTTTGTGGTGGTCAACGTCAATCCGCTCTACACCCCGCGCGAGCTGGAGCACCAGCTCAAGGATTCAGGGGCCAAGGCCATCGTCATCATCGAGAACTTCGCCAACACGCTGGAGCAGTGCATTGCCGCCACGCCGGTCAAGCATGTGGTGCTGTGCGCCATGGGCGACCAGCTCGGCATGCTCAAGGGCGCACTGGTCAACTACGTGGTGCGCAGCGTCAAGAAAATGGTGCCGGCCTTCAACCTGCCGGGTGCCGTGCGCTTTAACGACGCGGTGGCGCAAGGCACGCGCGGCACGCTCAAGCGCCCCGACATCAAGCCCGATGACGTGGCCGTGCTGCAGTACACCGGCGGCACCACCGGCGTCTCCAAGGGCGCCGTGCTGCTGCACCGCAACGTGATCGCCAACGTGCTGCAGTCCGAAGCCTGGAACGGCCCGGCCATGGCCAGCTTGCCCGCCGGCGAGCAGCCCACCTATGTCTGCGCGCTGCCGCTGTACCACATCTTCGCCTTCACCGTGAACATGATGCTGGGCATGCGCACCGGCGGCAAGAACATCCTGATCCCCAATCCGCGCGACCTGCCGGCCGTGCTCAAGGAACTCTCCAAGCACAAGGTCAACAGCTTCCCGGCGGTCAATACCCTGTTCAACGGCCTGGCCAACCACCCCGACTTCAATACCGTGGACTGGTCGCACCTGAAAATCTCGCTGGGCGGCGGCATGGCCGTGCAAAGCGCGGTGGCCAAGCTGTGGCTGGAAAAAACCGGCTGCCCGATCTGCGAAGGTTACGGCCTCTCCGAGACCTCGCCCTCGGCCAGTTGCAACCCGACCAACAGCAAGGCCTTCACCGGCACCATTGGCGTGCCGATCCCCGGCACGTATTTCAAGCTGCTCGATGACGACGGCAATGAAGTGCCGCAGGGCCAGCCCGGCGAGATTGCCATCAAGGGCCCGCAGGTCATGGCGGGCTACTGGCAGCGCCCCGACGAGACCGACAAGGTCATGACGGCCGACGGCTACTTCAAGTCGGGCGACATCGGCGTGCTCGATGAAAACGGCTTCTTCAGGATCGTTGACCGCAAGAAGGACATGATCCTGGTCAGCGGTTTCAATGTCTACCCGAACGAGATCGAGGATGTGGTGGCCAAGCTGGACGGCGTGATGGAATGCGCCTGCGTGGGCGTGACCGACGACAAATCCGGCGAAGCCGTGAAGCTGGTCATCGTCAAGAAGAACCCGGACCTGACGGAGGCGCAGGTGCGTGAGTATTGCAAGGCCAACCTCACCGGCTACAAGCAGCCCAAGGTGGTGGAGTTCCGCACCGATCTGCCCAAGACGCCGGTGGGCAAGATCCTGCGCCGCGAACTGCGCGACAAGAAGTAAGGCAAAGCCCGCTTCTTTCCGCGAAGGCTAACAATTGCCCGGTTTGCAGGGCTTGTTATGCCGGAGCTACAAAAAGTAAAGCTGAGAACCAAGTTTTAGGGCCTGCAAAGGTCTTCTAGAGGGCGACGCGAGTCGCCCTTTTTTTGTGCCTGCGGTTTTTGGGGCCGGGATTATTGTGCAAAATCTGCCGATGACATTGACCGCCATCCTCAGCGCGCTTCCCCAGGAGCAACACGGCCTCATCGAGTTGCTGCGGCACCCGCGCAAGGTGAGCCATGCTGGGCGCGATTTCTGGCAGGGGGATTTGCATGGCCAGCCGGTGCTGCTGGCCTTGTCAAGAATTGGCAAGGTCGCAGCCGCCACCACGGCTGTCGCGCTGATTGAACGCTTTGGGGTGGGCCGTATTGTGTTCACTGGGGTGGCCGGTGGCTTGGGCGAGGGCGTGAGGGTCGGTGATGTGGTGGTGGCCGCGAGTTTCGTGCAGCACGACATCGATGCTTCTCCGTTGTTTCCGCGTTACGAGGTTCCGCTGTACGGCAAAACCCGGTTCGACGGTGACCAAGCCCTGACGGCGCTGCTCTTCAAGGCGGCTGCAACGGCCTTGGCGCATGAAAGCGGCGGCTTGGCGTTTCCGGATGCCCGCGTTCACCATGGCCTGATTGCCAGTGGCGACCGTTTCGTCTGTAGCGCCAGTGAATCCCGCACGCTGCGCGCTGCGCTGGCGGATGCCGGGCATGAGGTGCTGGCGGTGGAGATGGAGGGCGCGGCCGTGGCGCAAGTCTGCCTGGACTACGGCGTGCCGTTTGCCGCCGTGCGTACCATTTCAGATCGAGCAGACGACAGCGCCCATGTCGATTTTCCGAGCTTTGTTGACAAGGTAGCGAGCCGCTATGCCCATGCGATTATCGAGCGCTTGCTGTTTTTGCTATTAATAACATAGCTGCTGGCGCCCGTCGGTAAAGGGCTGAATCGCTAAATGGCTGATAACTTTAGGTGGGGCGCCGAACGCCGCGCCGGGCCGCCCCAGGCAAGTTCACCCCCGAGGGGCTGGAGCCTGCGGCTCCAGACCTGCTTGAGCAGGTTTGGATAGGCGACAGAGGCGACGCGTCTCGCGAGCCGCGGCCTGCAAGGCCTCGCGCAGCACACGAAGTGGCAAGCGTGGGGCCTATTTCAACCAGCCGCGCTTCCTGAAGTACCACATGGGCACCAGCGCGCTGGCCACCATCAAGCCCACGGTGTAGGGGTAGCCCAAGGCACCCAGGAATTCAAGCTCGGGAAATTTGAGGTTCATGCCGTACACGCTGGCAATCAGCGTAGGCGGCAGCAGCGCAACGCTGGCGACCGAGAAAATCTTGATGATCTTGTTCTGGTTGATGTTGATGAAACCGACCGTCGCATCCATCAAAAAGTTGATCTTGTCGAACAGGAAAGCGGTGTGCGAGTCCAGCGAGTCAATGTCGCGCAGAATTTGCCGCGCATCTTCAAACTGCTCGGAACTGAGTATTTTGCTGCGCATCATGAAGCTCAAGGCGCGGCGCGTGTCCATCATGTTGCGGCGTATGCGGCCGCTCAAGTCTTCGTGGCGCGCAATGGCACCCAGCACTTCGCCGGCCAGTTCGTCGGTCATGTTACCGGCCAGTACCTTGGTACTGACTTTCCCCAGGTCGACGTAAATTCCCTCCAGCGTGTCGGCCGAATACTCGGCATCGGCGTCAAACAGCTTGAGCAGCACTTCCCTGGCGTCTTCAATCAGCCCAGGCGCGCGGCGCGCGCGCATGCGCAGCAGGCGAAACACCGGCACGTCTTCATCATGAATGGAGAACAGCACGCCCTTGCTTTTCAGGTCGTCATTGACCAGGTTGAGGATGAAGGCGACCCGCACGGTGCGCGGCTCGGCTTCGTCGGCAATCAAGAAGTCGGAGCGGATGTGCAGCTCGCCGTTGTCTTCTTCGTAAAAGCGCGCGGACTCTTCGATGTCCACGTCCATCACGTCTTCGGGAATGGACAGGCCGTAATACTGCTTGATCCAGCGTTTTTCTTCGAGGGTAGGGGATTCCAGATCCACCCAGATCGGCTGGAATTTGGAGAGTTCCTCGAGGGATTCGATCTCTTCCTGAAAGAGTCGCCCATTGGCGAGCGTGAAAATATTGAGCATGACTAACGGCCTGTCGGTTCAGGGCTGCGCAAGGCCGGCGTGCGGGCCTTGTGCAGGTCGGGGGAGGGATGGCGCTTGTCGCTTTCAACCCCCCAGTGACATGTGGCGTCAGTCTGCGGTGTTGAAAGCTAGCGACTGGGGCTGCTTTCCAAGGATTTCTCCGTAATGAATTAGCGGCGATTATGTCACTCAAAAACGGATTTATCTACCGCTTGGATGGTCGAAAAAAGTCATCAGTTCGCCCTTTCGGGCATAGGCATCGTGCTCACCCAGCGCCATCAGCGCCTTGACGAAGCCCGGCTCAAACAGCAGGTAGCTGGCCAGTGCAGCCCCACCCGGGCTGCCTTTGGCCCCGAGCGCGCCCAGGCCCGCCAGCGCGTTGTAGGTGGCGGCGGGCAACTCGCTGGCATGGGCCTGCGCCAGCGCATCGAGCGACTGCGAGGGCGAAATTGCCAGCACATCCACGGGCCGGTAAGGCATGATGGCCGCGATTTCGCGCGGCATCTGGCGCACGGTTTTGCTGACCCGCTGGGCTTGCTCCACATCGGCCTGCAGTGTGTCCTGAAAGACGCTGGCCATGGCATGGCCGGCGATGGCCCCCAGTGTGGGTTTGTCGCTGATGTTCGGGCCGTTGCTGCCTGCGAAGCTGGCGCGTTCGGGCTGCCCGACACCGATCACCAGCACTTTGCCGGCCCCCAGGTGCAGGGCCGGCGACAGCGGCGAGCTCTGGCGCATCGAGCCATCGCCAAAAAACTCGCGGCGGCCATCGACCCACAGCGGCGTGGACGGAAACAGGAAAGGGATGGCGCTGGAGGCCATCAGGTGCTCGATCGTGACAGGCTGAAAATCAGCCCGCCGGCCCGGTCGGCTCCACAAATCGGCCGGCCTTCCTGCGGCCATCTGGCAAAACGTCCAGTGCACCCCGCTGCTGTAGCTGGAAGCCGTGACAGCCAGCGCGCGCAGGGTTCTCTCCTGCAGCGCCTGGTCGATATGGCTCAGTGAAATGGCGCGGTGCAAGGTGTCAACCAGCGGCGTGTTGTCCAGAAGTGACTGCTGCGCGCGCACCTGCTGCGACAGAAACAAGGCCGCAGCAACCCGGCTTAAGCGTATCCAGGCTGGCACCTTGAGCCTGTATACCTGCGATGAGCGCAGGGTGGTCCAGAAGCTGGCCAGCTGGCCAAAGGCTTGCAGCCCTTCGCTGGCGCGGCTGGCCAGAAAGGTGGCATTCAGCGCGCCCGCCGATGTGCCCACCAGGATTTTGAAGGGGAAATGCGCGCTGGCCGTGCCGCCTTGCAGGCTAAGCATGGAGGAAAGAGCATGGAGCACGCCCGCCTGGTAGGCCGTGCGTGCGCCGCCACCCATTAGCACCAGGGCGTTGAGCTCTTCGTCAGGCTGCGTCAACGCAGAGGAAATAATGGTTTCAAGCGACATGAAAAAGTCAGGTGCGGGCGCGGCCGCGACTAGGCGCGGGCAAGTGGCATGGCGAAGATGAATCCTCCCGGGTTTTTATAACACCTTCACGGGCGCGACAGCCAGCTCTTCGCGCTGTCCGGTGCGAGGTCAAGGAGTTTTTCAGACGGTTTCATTTTTATTGCAACGCCAGGTTGCAATCGGAGGGCTTAGGGCGCATAGTAAATCCAAGAGCGTGTCCCCGTCTGCCGCCTAGCCGTTACGGGCAGGGCGGTGTTTTCAGCCCAGTTCCAACTTTGGAATATTTTGGAAGAGGAGTTTCTTTATGAACTTGACGATCAGCGGCCATCATCTCGAAGTCACCCCCGCGCTACGCGGCTATGTGACCAGCAAGCTGGATCGGATTACCCGGCATTTCGACCAGGTAGTGGATGTAAAAGTCCTGTTGACAGTGGACAACATGACGGAAAAGGATAGACGCCAGCGAGCAGAGTGCAATGTGCATGTCAAGGGCCGCGACCTGTTTGCCGAGAGTTCCCATGCTGATTTGTACGCCGCAGTCGATGAACTTGCCGACAAGCTGGACCGCCAGGTCGGGCGCCACAAAACCAAGATCAAGGAGCATCACCACGTTGCCGCCAAAAGGCAGGCTGAGTGAGAGGCAGGCCTGAGGTTTGCTGAGCAAGCCCGGACGCCGGGCGCTTTCGGTGGAATCGGGGTGGAAGTCAGTCGCAGTCCGCACCTGCCACCGTTCAGGCGCCTTTCGTCCCATGGTGTAATTTGAATTCTCACGAGCCGTTTGCGGGACAAGCGGCTTTTTTTATGCCCTTTTTTTTCTTCAATCCGCTGCAAAGTGCATAATTCGGCGACTAAAAGATCGTTATGAACCGTCTTTCGCAAATTTTGCCCCCCTCCCAAGTGCAGGTCAGTGTTGAAGCGACCAGCAAGAAGCGCGCTTTTGAAGAAGCCGGTCTGCTGTTTGAAAACCTGCACGGCCTGAACCGTGCGCTGATTACCGACAGCCTGTTTGCCCGTGAGCGACTGGGCTCAACCGGCCTGGGTCATGGCGTGGCCATTCCGCACGGCCGCATCAAAGGCCTGAAAGCGCCGATGGCGGCGGTTTTCCAGCTGCAGGCGCCCATTGGTTTCGATGCGCCCGATGAGCAGGCCGTGGCCTTGCTGATTTTTCTGCTGGTGCCCGAGGCCGCGACGCAGAAACACCTCGAAATCCTGTCCGAAATTGCCGAGCTGCTCAGTGACAGCGCCCTGCGCGAACAGCTCAAAACCAGCACCGATGCGGCGGCACTGCACCAGTTGATTGCCTCCTGGCACTCTGTCCACGAAGTCAGTTCCTGAGCCCCGCGGGTTGTTGGAACACAGGCCTCAATGAAGCCCACCGTTGTCAGCGCTGATGTCTTGTTTGAAGACCACCGCGCCACCCTGAAATGGGAGTGGGTGGCTGGCCTGGGCGCTTCCGAAAGGCGCTTTGACGAAGTTGCCGTGCGCGCTGCGCGCTCGGGGGCCGACCTGGTCGGTTACCTCAACTACATACATCCCTACCGTGTGCAGATACTGGGCGAGCGTGAAGTCGCCTATCTCACCAGCGCCAGCCCCGAGGACTGTGCGCGGCGCATTTCACGCATCATCACGCTGGAGCCGCCGGTGCTGGTGGTGGCCGATGGCCAGACGGCACCCGATACCCTGCTGTCGATGTGCGAACGCGCGCAGCTGCCGATGTTTGCCACGCCGGAGTCGGCGGCTTTTGTGATTGACGTGCTCAGGGCCTATTTGTCCAAGCATTTTGCCGACCGCACCTCCATGCACGGCGTGTTCATGGACATTCTGGGCCTGGGCGTCATGATCACCGGCGAGTCCGGGCTGGGCAAAAGCGAGCTGGGCCTGGAGCTGATTTCGCGCGGTCACGGGCTGGTGGCCGACGATGCGGTGGACCTGTACCGCATCAACCAGACCACGATCGAAGGGCGCTGTCCCGAACTGCTGCAAAACCTGCTCGAAGTGCGCGGCATTGGCCTGCTCGACATCAAGGCCATTTTTGGCGAAACGGCAGTGCGCCGCAAGATGCGCCTGAAGATGATCGTGCACCTGGTACGCCGCGAAACCCTGGAGCGCGACTACGAACGCATTCCCTATGAGCCGCTGACACAGGACGTGTTGGGGATTCCGGTACGCAAGGTCATCATCCAGGTGGAAGCCGGCCGCAACATTGCCGTGCTGGTCGAGGCGGCGGTGCGTAATGCCATCCTGCAGCTGCGCGGCATCAATACCTACCAGGAATTCGTGGAGCGCCACCGCAAGGCGATGGAGCAGGAGGATTGAGCCCCCACGCTTTTCACTTCGTGTAATGCGCTGCCCCCCGAGGGGGCTGTGCTTGCTTGGGGCGGCCCTGCGCTGCGCACGGTCGCCTTCGCGCTTGCCATACCCCGTTCGTCCTGAGGTATCGAAGGATGCCTCCCAAAGGGGCTAATTTCCCATGGGGACGGCCCGGCGGAAAATTGCCGCCGCTTATGGATTTGCTATCAAATTAGCAGCTGCTTGCGCCCGCCAGTCATGGGTTAGAGCTGTTTTTGTCCTGAAAAAATCAGGTGTGGTGATGGTGGCGCAGAGGCGCCGCCGTTCCCCGGTTGGGGCATTGGTCTTTGGTGCAGTTCGCGTAGATCGACAGGGAATGGTCGGCAATGGCAAAACCTTTGGCCTGGGCCACCGCTTGCTGGCGTTTTTCAATCTCGGGGTCGTAAAACTCCTCGACCTTGCCGCAGTCCAGGCACACCAGGTGGTCGTGGTGCTGGCCTTCATTGATCTCGTAAACCGCCTTGCCCGACTCGAAATTGCTGCGGTTGAGCAGGCCCGCCTGCTCAAACTGGGTCAACACCCGGTAAACCGTGGCCAGGCCAATATCTGAGCGCTCTTCCAGCAGCACCCGGAAAACGTCTTCTGCCGTCATGTGGCGCTGCTTGCCAGCCTGGAAAATCTCAAGAATCTTGAGGCGCGGCAAGGTCGCCTTAAGGCCGGTGTTTTTCAGCTCGTCAATATTGCTCATGGAAATCTCTCTGGGGAATGCAGGGCGTGGCCGCGTGTTGCCTGGCCCGGGCCGGGCAACACCCAGCCGCTACAATGATCAATCATATCGCTACACCCCCTTACTATGTCAGCCACGTCTGCAAATCATCGTTACGGCATCCAAACAGCTTTCATCGTCATGGCCTGCACGGTGCTGGCGTCTTGCGGCAGCATGACCAGTGGCATGAGCAGCAGCGCGATCAACCCGGTCAACTGGATCACCCCCTACAAGGTCGATGTCATCCAGGGCAACTTTGTTTCCAAAGAGCAGGTCGAGCAGCTACAGCCCGGCATGAGCCGCGAGCAGGTCAAGGCGCTGCTGGGAACGCCCTTGCTGGCCAGCCTGTTTCATGCCGACCGCTGGGATTATGTTTTTACCCTGAAGCGCCAGGGCGTGGCGCCCCAGTCTTTCAAGAACACGGTGTTTTTCAAGGACGACCAGCTGGTACGCTTTGAGGGTGATGCCATGCCGACCGAAGCCGAGTTCATCGCCTCGCTGGACAACAGGCGCAAACTGGGCGAAGTGCCGGTTCTGGAGGCTACCGAAGAGCAGCTCAAGGCGGCAGAAAAATCTTCGGCTGCCAAACCGGTTGCAACGGCTCCAGCCGCTGCCAGCGCGCCAACCGGCCCGCAGACCACGGTTTACCCGCCGCTCGAAAGCCCCAGGCAGTGAGCGGCAGCGGCATGACGGACGAGCGCCCGCACCGGATCGCGGTTGCCGGTGCCAGTGGCCGCATGGGCCATATGCTGATTGAAGCGGTGAACGCCAGCACGGATTGCCGGCTGACGGGCGCGCTCGACGTGGCGGCCAGCCCGGCGGTCGGCCTTGACGCTTGCGCGTTTTCCGGCCGCGCCAGCGGCGTACTGATCAACGCGGACATCCGCGAAGGCCTGAAAGACTCCCGCGTGCTGATTGACTTCACGCGCCCGGAAGGCACCTTGGCCCACCTGGCCGCCTGCCGTGAACTGGGTGTCAAGCTGGTCATAGGCACCACCGGCTTCTCGGATGCGCAAAAAGCCGAGATCGCCGCGGCGGCCAAAGACATTGCCATTGTCATGGCGCCCAACATGAGCGTGGGCGTCAACGTTACATTCAAGCTGCTCGAGATGGCCGCCAAGGCGCTGGCCACCGGTTACGACATTGAAATCATCGAGGCGCACCACCGCCACAAGGTAGACGCGCCCTCAGGCACCGCCCTCAAGATGGGCGAAGTGATTGCCGAGGCGCTGGGGCGCGACCTGAAGGATTGCGCCGTTTACGCCCGTGAGGGTGTGACCGGTGAGCGCGACCCGTCCAGCATCGGCTTTGCCACCATACGCGGCGGCGACATCGTGGGCGACCACACCGTGCTGTTTGCCGGAACCGGTGAGCGCATCGAGATCAGCCACAAATCATCGAGCCGGGCCACCTACGCCCAGGGCAGCCTGCGCGCCGCCCGCTTTCTGGACGGCCAGGCCACCGGTCTTTTTGACATGTTTGATGTGCTGAATCTGAAGTAAGCCCGCATGAACTTTTACAGCCTCATGACCCAGGGCGGTGTTGTCAGCCAGCTGGTGGCGATTCTGCTGCTGGGCATGTCGGTGGCCAGCTGGGTCGTGATTCTGTGGAAGTCCTGGCTCTTGCAGCGCGCGGTGGGCGATGTGGCCCGCAGCACGGCGGCTTTTTGGCAATCGGCATCAGTTGCCGAAGCCAGCCAGAGAGTTGCGGTGTTTGACCGGCAGGCCCTGGTGTTGCCGCTCATTGCCGCGACCAATATCCGGGCAGGCGAAACGCTGGCATCGGCCGGCGACAAGTCGCAGCAGCTCACCCGGGTGTTGCGCGATGCCCTGCATGCGGTGCTGCACAAGTTGCATTTTGGCCAGGTCCTGCTGGCCACGGTGGGTTCGACCGCGCCCTTCGTGGGCCTGCTGGGCACGGTCTGGGGCATTTACCACGCCTTGATCGGCATCTCCTCTGCGGGGCAAATCACGATCGACAAGGTTTCGGGGCCGGTCGGCGAGGCGCTCATCATGACGGCGGCCGGCCTCGCGGTGGCGATTCCTGCGGTGCTGGCCTACAACATTTTTGGTCGTCACATCGGCCGCATCGAAGCTGACCTGGAAGGGTTTGCGCGGGACCTTCGCGAGTTGCTGGCCGGTCATACCGGCTGAGCACTACACCGGTAAAGGTTGCACATCATGGCTTTTGGCAGGCTCGAACGCACACAAGGGCCTCAGCCCATGAGCGACATCAACGTCACGCCGCTGGTGGATGTCATGCTGGTGCTGGTGGTGATCTTCATCATCACCGCGCCCTTGCTGGCCAGCACCATCCGGCTCGACCTGCCCACAACCGAGGCGGCCAAGCCCGGCGATGCGCCCAAATTCGTCACGCTGGTGGTCGACAAGGCGGGCCAGGTCTTTCTGGGCGACAGGCCGGTGACGCTGGACGAGCTGGCGCAAAGCCTGGTGCAAACGGCCAGCCGGGCCCCTGACACCGAAGTTCAGTTAAGGGCCGACGAAGCCGTGCCCTACGGCAAGGTGGTGGAGGTGATGGGCGTGGCGCAAAAAGCCGGACTGAATCGCATTGGCTTTGTCGCCGAGCCCCCAAAAGCCCCCCAAGCCAGGTAGGCCGGCGGCTGGCGGGGGCGACCCCGGCCCCAGCGCCTAAAATCTCTGTTGTTCCGCAGCAATGCGCTGCCTGCCCGTTTTTCCGCTTTCCCGCCTTCTTTCTCTTCTCATGCAAGACAAATACAACCATCTCGACGTAGAGCGCAGCGCGCAAACCCACTGGACCGCCGCCGACGCCTACCGCGTGACCGAAGACGCGAACCGCAAAAAGTACTACGCCTGCTCCATGCTGCCCTACCCCAGCGGCAAGCTGCACATGGGCCATGTGCGCAACTACACCATCAACGACATGCTCACGCGCTACCTGCGCATGAAGGGCTACAACGTGCTCATGCCCATGGGCTGGGACGCGTTTGGCCTGCCGGCCGAAAACGCCGCCATGAAAAACGGCGTGCCGCCGGCGCAGTGGACCTACGACAACATCGCTTACATGAAAAAGCAGATGCAGGCGATGGGGCTGGCCATCGACTGGAGCCGCGAGGTGGCGACCTGCGACCCGAGTTACTACAAGTGGAACCAGTGGCTGTTTTTAAAGATGCTGGAAAAAGGCATCGCCTACCGCAAGACCCAGGTCGTCAATTGGGACCCGGTGGACCAGACCGTGCTGGCCAACGAGCAGGTGATCGACGGCAAGGGCTGGCGCACCGGTGCCGTGGTCGAGAAGCGTGAGATTCCCGGCTACTACCTCAAGATCACCGACTACGCCGAAGAGCTGCTGGGCAGCGTGAGCGGCGGCCTGCCCGGCTGGCCCGAGCGCGTCAAGCTGATGCAGGAAAACTGGATCGGCAAGAGCGAAGGCGTGCGCTTTGCGTTCACGCATGACATCCAGGACGCATCGGGTGCGCCGATTGGCGATGGCCGCATGTATGTCTTCACCACGCGTGCCGACACCATCATGGGCGTGACCTTTTGCGCCGTGGCGCCCGAGCATCCGCTGGCGCTGCATGCCGCTGCCACAAACCCCAAGCTGGCGGCTTTCATTGAAGAGTGCAAGGCCGGCGGCACCACCGAAGCCGAGCTGGCCACGCAAGAGAAAAAGGGCGAGCGCACCGGCCTGTTTGTGACGCACCCGCTGACCGGCGACAAGGTTGAAGTCTGGATTGGCAACTACGTGCTGATGAGCTATGGCGACGGCGCGGTGATGGGCGTTCCCGCGCATGACGAGCGCGATTTTGAGTTCGCCAAAAAATACGGCCTGCCGATCAAGCAGGTCGTGGACGTCAAAGGCCAGAGCTACAGCCTTGAGGCCTGGGCCGACTGGTATGGCGACAAGCAGCAGGGCGTGGCGATTCACTCCGGCAAATACGACGGTTTGGGCTTCAAGGCCTGCGTCGATGCGGTGGCAGCCGACCTCGCCGAAAAGGGGCTGGGCGAGAAGAAAACCACCTGGCGGCTGCGTGACTGGGGTGTGAGCCGCCAGCGCTACTGGGGCACGCCGATCCCCATCATCCACTGCGACCAGCATGGCGCGGTGCCGGTGCCTGAAAAAGACCTGCCGGTGGTGCTGCCGCAAGACTGCGTGCCCGACGGCTCGGGCAACCCGCTGCACAAGCACGAGGGTTTTCACGCCGGCGTCGTCTGCCCGATCTGCGGCCAGCCGGCGCGCCGCGAGACCGACACCATGGACACCTTTGTGGACAGTTCGTGGTACTACATGCGCTACTGCGACCCGAAGAACGGCGAGAAGATGGTGGCCGAAGGCGCCAACTACTGGATGCCGATGGACCAGTACATAGGCGGCATCGAGCATGCGATTTTGCATTTGCTCTACGCACGTTTCTGGACCAAGGTGATGCGTGACCTTGACCTCATCAAGATCGACGAGCCCTTCACCAAGCTGCTGACGCAGGGCATGGTGCTCAACCACATTTACTCGCGCAAGGGTGACAAGGGCGGCATTGAATACTTCTGGCCGCACGAGGTGGAAGACCTGCCGGACGCGTCGGGCAAGGTGACCCAGGCCAGGCGCAAGAGCGATGGCCTGCTGGTGAACTACGAGGGCGTAGGCACCATGAGCAAGAGCAAGAACAACGGCGTTGACCCGCAGGACCTGATCGAAAAATACGGCGCCGACACGGCGCGCCTGTACACCATGTTCACCGCGCCGCCCGAAGCCACGCTGGAGTGGAATGACGCCGGCGTTGAAGGCAGTTACCGCTTTTTGCGCCGCGTCTGGAATTTCGGCTTCAAGCTTTCCGCTATGAATTCAGGAGCTGGTGGCGGAGGTATTGATTGGGCTAAAGCCACTTTCGATAAAGAAACTAAGGCGCTCAGACTGGAAGTGCACACCGTGCTCAAGCAGGTGGACTACGACTACCAGCGCATGCAGTACAACACCGTGGTGTCGGGCGGCATGAAGTTGCTCAATGCGATGGAAGACTTTAAGGGCGAAGTCTCACCAGCGTCCGTGGCGGCGCTGCGCGAAGGCTTCGGCATTCTGCTGCGCTGCCTCTACCCGGCCACGCCGCACCTGGCGCATGCGCTGTGGGCCGAGCTGGGCTATGCCGCAGCGTATGGCGACCTGCTCGATGCGCCCTGGCCCGAAGTGGACGGCAGCGCCTTGCAGCAGGATGAGATCGAGCTGGTGCTGCAGATCAACGGCAAGCTGCGCGGCTCGGTCACCGTGCCTGCAGGGGCCGACAAGGCCGCGATTGAAGTCGCGGCGCTGGCTTGCGAGGCCTTTCTCAAGCAGGCCGCGGGCGCGGCCGCCAAAAAAGTCATCGTGGTGCCTGGCCGCCTGGTCAACATCGTTGTCTGATTCCATTTCTACTTCAATGCGATATGTCGTTGCCCCGCCTTGCCGTGCTACAGCACTGTCTGCGGCGGTGCGCCTAATCTCGCATCGAATTAGAAACGGAATCAACTCACTCTAGCTATTTCAAGATAAGGCCCACCCATGCAGCGTCGCGCCCTACTGACCGGTTCAATGTCCCTGATGGCTGCCACGGCGGCCTTGAGCCTGAGCGGCTGCGGTTTTGCGCTACGCAAGGCGCCTGATTTTGCGTTCAGCACGCTCTATAGCAGCCTCCCGGAAAGCTCGCCACTGGGCGTGGAACTCAGGCGCTCGCTGCAGTCCACCCGCAAGGTCAAGGTGATCAGCGACAGTCGCCAGATCAACGAGGCACAGGTCATTCTGGATGTGCTGGGCGACCAGCGTGAAAAAGTGGTGCTCAGCCGCAATGCCGCAGGGCTGGTGCGCGAGTTTCAGCTGCGCACGCGCTTTCGTTTCAAGTTGCGCACGCTGGCGGGCAAGGAGCTGATACCCGAGACCGAAATCCTGCAGCAGCGCGACATCAGTTTCAACGAATCCGCCGTGCTGGCCAAGGAGGCGGAAGAAAACCTGCTCTACCGCGAAATGCAAAGCGACATCGTCCAGCAAATCATGCGCCGCCTGGCTGCGGTGAAAAGCCTGGAGTCGTCGTAGGGTCGGTTCACGCTAAAACGCCGCTCCCGTTTTAGGGTGAACAGGCCTTGGCCTATTGGCGCATCAAGGTGCTCTTGCCGAACAGGCTTTCAATCAGGTCCAGCGCCAGCTCGGCGGTGCCGTTGCGCACATCCAGCGCGGGGTTGAGCTCCATCACGTCCAGCGAGCCCATGCGGCCGGTGTCTGCAATCATTTCCATGCAAAGTTGCGCCTCGCGGTAGGTCGGCCCGCCCTTGATGGCGGTGGCCACGCCCGGGGCGATGGAGGCATCCAGAAAGTCCACATCGAAGCTCACGTGCAAGTGGGTGTTCTCGTCCATGCCGGCGAGCGCGGTTTGCATGGTGTGGCGCATGCCCATTTCGTCGATGTAGCGCATGTCGAACACCTCCAGGCTCGACTGCCGAACAAAGCGCTTTTCACCTTCGTCCACGCTGCGGATGCCGATTTGCCGAATCGCCGAGGGGTTCATGGCCGGAACCACACCGCCTATGCCAGTGAGTTCGGCCGGGCCATGG
Organism: Polaromonas sp.; assembly: GCA_036506595.1. GTDB lineage: Bacteria > Pseudomonadota > Gammaproteobacteria > Burkholderiales > Burkholderiaceae_C > Polaromonas. The sequence continues at coordinate 26,780 of DASXRN010000061.1, forward strand.
CCGCACAGCACGGCCACCGGCATGCCATGCACATTGCCGGTCGGTGTCAGGGCATTGGTGTTGAAGTCGGCATGCGCATCCAGCCATAACACCCGCAGCTTTTTACCGGCCTGCCGGCAGTGGCGCGCCGCGGCGCTGATGGAGCCTATGCCCAGGCAGTGGTCACCGCCCAGCAGAATCGGCAAATGACCGCTGTTCAGGCTCTGGAACATGGCTTCATGCACGGTCTGGTTCCAGGCGACCACTTCGCTCAGGTGCCGGTAACCGTTGACCGGGGCCAGCCAGGGGTTGGCAGGCCCCGTCAGGTTGCCCAGATCACAAACCTGGAGGCCGCGGCCTTGCAGCGCTTCCTGGATGCCCGCCACGCGCAGTGCCTCGGGCCCCATCGAGGCACCACGGCTACCCGCGCCAATGTCGGTGGGCGCGCCTATCAGGTCTACAGCCAGGTCAAGCGGGGTGTTCATCATGGGGTCATTTCAAGTTGGACGGACACCGTGGCATTTTGCCGGGTCGGGCTGGCCTGCGCACG
>DASXRN010000062.1:0-29440 GCA_036506595.1 Polaromonas sp.
ATAGGAACCTCGCCCGCGAATGCCATCAGGGCCAGCAGGAAAACAAGCCTGCACAAACAGGCCGAATGTAAGACTGCAAGCCCTTTGAAACTTCACGCCGCCCAATCTTGCTTTCCTTGGGACGACCATGTAAGGCCCTAATGCTGGTGGCCCCACAGCAAAAACGCGTCCCGGTCCTCCACGACCAGCGTGGTTTTGCGACCTACCGGCAGCAGCACCTTGGTCGCCACATGGCCAAACGGCAAACCTGTGAGCACCCGCGCCTTGATCTGGCTTTGCAGCCAGGCCACCACGGCAGGCAATTTAAAACCTTTGTCGTGCGGCACCAGTTGGTAATTGGTGAATTGCCCAAAAATCACCGCCTTTTGCTGTGCCAGCACGCCCGCATGCATCAGTTGCGTGAGCATGCGCTCCACCCGGAAAGGATGCTCGCCGACATCCTCAAGAAACAAAATGCCGCCTTTGACGACGGGTAGATAGGGCGTGCCCACCAATGACGACAACATCGCCAGGTTGCCGCCCCACAACACCGCATCTTTGATGCTGAATTTGGCTGTAGCGCCCGAAGAATCAGCGCCACCAGCTATTGAATTCATAGCAACATGATTGGCTGTTTTAGGCAGCTGCCAGCCCGTACCCTCGCCCTGCCCGGTAATCAGGTCGTCAAAGCAGGCTTCCATGATGTCGTCTGGCGTGGCCTCAGTGCCAAAGTCCTCGCCCAGCGCCGGGCCCGCCCAAGTCACTGCGCCGGTTTTGGCCAGCAGCGCTGTCTGAAACGCCGTGAAATCGCTCAGCCCCACAAACTGCGTGCCCTTGGCAATGGACTTGGCCACCGCCTTGTAATTGATGCCCGGCAGGAGGCGCGAAAAGCCGTAGCCGCCGCGCGAAATGAGCGCCACATCAGCACCGCTGGCCGCAGCGCGGTGTATGGCCGCCAGCCGGGTTTCGTCATCACCGGCAAAGCGTTGGTGCGTCGCCAGAGCGGCTTCGTCAATCTCGACTTCATGGCCCAGCGCCGTCAGACGCTTCACGCCGCGCCTGAAGCTGGCTTTGTCGCGCACGGCGCTGGAGGGAGAGTAGATGTAGATATGTTTTTTCACGGGTGCAAGTATCCCATTGTCACGCTGTCCGATGGCTCAGGGCTGAAAGAAACGCACCGCCTTCTGCGCAATTTCCTCGCCATGCTCCTGCACAAAATGGCCCGCCTGCTCCAGCACCAGGGGCTCGCCGCAGCCTCGAATATCGGCCTGCAACGCCCGCATAACGGACATGCCCAGCACCGGATCTTGCGCACCAACAGCCATCAGCGTCTGCCCGGCCCAACGCTCGCGCCAGAACTCTCGGGCCCGGCGTGAAATGGCCGCGCCTTCCGAGTCTTCAAACTCCGGCACCAGTTGCGGAAAAGCGCGCAGCGCAGCGCGGTGGCCTTTGTCGGGAAACGGGGCCTGGTAGGCGGCGCATTCTTCAGCACTCATCTGCGGGTTGCCGCGGGCAAACAGCCGCGCCACATCGAATTCCGGGTTTTTGGCACACATCTCGCGCCAGGCCAGAAAACCGGTAGACAAGGGCACGTCCCCGGTTGCCAGTGTGGTGTTCATGACCAGCAAGCCCTTGTAGCGCTCGGGCGCGTCCATGGGCAACGTGAGGCCCAGCAAGCCGCCCCAGTCCTGCACCACCAGCACAATATTTTGCAGATCCAGCCGTTCCACCAGTTCGAGCAACATCTGGCGATGAACGCCAAAACTGTGAAAGCTGTCTTTTTTCGGTTTGTCGCTTTTGCCAAAGCCGATCAGGTCGGGGGCCACCACCCGATGCCCCGCCTGTAAAAAAACCGGAATCATCTTGCGGTAGAGGTAGCTCCAGGCCGGGTTGCCGTGCAGGCACAGGTAGGTCAGACCTTGGTCGCTGCCCTCGTCCAAATAATGCATGCGCAGACCCGCGAGTGCGGGCAAGTCGCTGATGTAGCGGGGCTGCCATGGATAAGCCGGCAGGCCCTCAAAAGCGGCATCGGGCGTGCGCAGGGCGTCGTCGCGCAACGGATGGGCCAACCGGCTTTCCTCACGCTGCGCCGCCCGGCGCTGGCGAAAAAAATCCTGCAGCAAGCTGCCGCATTCCCCAGCCAGCACCCCGCCCTGCAGCCGGGTCTGGTGATTCAGCCGCGCCTGGTCAAACAGATTGAGAATCGAGCCGGCGGCCCCGGTTTTTGGATCCAGCGCGCCAAACACCACGCGCTTGAGCCGGGCGTGCAGCATGGCGCCGCTGCACATGGCGCAGGGCTCCAGCGTGACATACAACTCGCAATCATCGAGCCGGTAATTGCCCAGCACCTGTGCCGCGGCGCGCAGGGCCACGATCTCCGCGTGGGCCGTCGGGTCAAGTCCGTCAATCGGTGCGTTGCGGCCGGTCGCGATGACCTGGCCCTGATGGACCACCACGGCCCCGACCGGAACCTCGCCCACGGCAGCGGCCTCGCGGGCCTGTGCCAGCGCCAGTTGCATGAAGCCGGTGTCACTCATATCTGCTATCAATTTAGAAGCTACTTACGCCCATTTTTTGAGGGCTAAGACCATGTTTGGCTGATTTATTTTTCATCGAGCATGGGGCGTGCCTGTTGCAGCGTGCCCTCCAGCGTTTGCCTGATTTGTTGCTGAGCCTGATTGCTTTGCTGCTGCGGGCTAAGACTGGGGCCGGAGCCCGCAGCCGCCGGCACCCCTGCGGGTGCTGACACAGCGCCAAGCTGCTTTTTCACCAGCACACCGACCAGCAGCACCACGATCAGCAGGCTCAATACACCAAAAACTGCACGCATCTCAGATCGCCTCGCGCTCGCTCGCTGGCGACGTCATGCCCAGCCGGTCCATCCAACTCGCGAGCGCCTGCTCGTTTTCATTGCCACTGGCATACATCGCCTTCATGGCGGCATGCGCTTCGGGCCGGTGCTGGTTGATTTTGACCTTGCACTGCAAGTCGGTCACCCGCAACTCGAACGCCACAATCCCTGCCAGCATTTTGTGGGCAAATTCCTCGCCCAAACCCCGCCACTGCTCGGCATACGGCGGTTCGTGATCGCCGATCAGCTTTTTGAGCAGGCGGTCCTTGGCCGGGGGTTCTTCGATCAGCGTGGCTTGCACGGTGCAGTGCACGGCCAGGTAGTTCCAGGTCGGCACCCGCGCCAGGTCGGGATAGACCTTGGGCGACAGATAGGCATGCGGCCCGAGAAAGGTGGCCACGGCCTGCGGGCGCGCCTGCAGGTAACGCCAGTGCGGATTGGGCTTGGCACAGTGGCCCAGCAACACCAACTGGTCGCCCCGGTCTTCGAGGTGCAGGGGCAGGTGCGTGACATAGGGGAGACCGGCATCGTCGACGCTGATCAGGCTGGCAAAGGAATGTTCCTGAATCAGCGCCGCGGCCTGCGCGCGGTCGCCTTTGAATTGGGGCGGCATGTACATAGCCTGAAGCATAGGCCAAAAACCGGAAATGTCAGATGGCGCGTGTCAGCTTTGCTGCAGTGGCCAGCTCTGAAGTGGGATGTGACGCGTTTCGCCTACAACACTGTAAACAAGTACCAGCCGGGTAGCAGTCCAGCGAACCGGCTTGACATCGGTGAGGGGCATGGTTTGCACCACACGCGCTAGCGTCATATGCGGCGGCGTCGCCTTGTCATCCGAATGAACGCCAGCCATCGCCAGGCAGAGCTTGAGTTTTTTGCACAGAGCCAGGACCTGCTCCCTGCCTTCACTCATTTGCAGTACAAAAGCTTTTTTCGGAGCTGCCTTGGCATCAAAACTCAAAGCCTGATCAAAAGCGACTTCGAAAGAGTCGACTCTCAGTTTTCCTGCAGCTTCTTTGGCCATTGCAATCGTGGTATCGAAAGACCGCAAGACCAGGTTCTTTTTGATGCCGATGTCCAGCAGGGACACGTGCAGGCACTTTTCGGGGACCAGATACGGGTTCCTGCCAAACTGCGGCAGGTAGCCGCTCTGGATATTGATGGCCTGCGTCCCGGATTGACCTTCAGGGATCAATGCAAAAAAGACGTTGTCCACGCCAGGTCTGGGCGCGGGCGCTGGTTCAGCTGCTTCCGGGTGCATCACCTGACCTGCTTCACTCCCACTCAATCGTCGCCGGCGGCTTGCTGCTCACGTCGTAGGTCACGCGGTTGATGCCGCGCACCTCGTTGATGATACGGCCCGACACCTTCTTGAGCAGTGCATACGGCAACTCGGCCCAATCCGCCGTCATGAAGTCGCTGGTCTGCACGGCGCGCAGGGCCACCACGTAGTCATAAGTGCGGCCGTCGCCCATTACGCCCACGCTTTTCACCGGCAAAAACACCGTGAACGCCTGGCTGGTCAGGTCGTACCAGGTTCTTCCGGTCTCGGCGTCCTTGAAGTTGCGCAGTTCTTCGATGAAGATGGCATCGGCGCGGCGCAACAGGTCGGCGTACTCTTTCTTCACTTCACCCAGAATCCGCACGCCCAGGCCGGGGCCCGGGAAGGGATGGCGATACACCATGTCGTGCGGCAGACCCAGCGCCACGCCCAGTTCACGCACTTCATCCTTGAACAATTCGCGCAGCGGTTCGAGCAATTTCAAGCCCAACTGCTCAGGCAGGCCACCGACGTTGTGGTGACTTTTGATGGTGACGGCTTTTTTGCTTTTGGCACCGCCTGACTCAATCACGTCAGGATAAATGGTTCCCTGGGCCAACCACTTGGCCCCTTTGTAGGCGCCGTCCAGTCCGGCTTTCAGTCGCGCCGCCTCGGCCTTGAACACTTCGACAAACTCGCGGCCGATGATCTTGCGCTTGGCTTCCGGCTCGCTCACGCCGGCCAGATGCCCCAGGAACTGGTCGCTGGCATCGACGCGGATCACCTTGGCATGCAGCTTGCCGACAAACATGTCCATCACCATGTCGCCTTCATTCAGGCGTAGCAAGCCGTGGTCCACAAACACACAGGTGAGCTGGTCACCAATGGCGCGGTGAATCAGGGCGGCCGCGACCGACGAATCGACACCGCCGGACAGGCCCAAAATGACTTCTTCATCGCCCACCTGCTGGCGGATTTTCTCAACGGCTTCACTGATGTAGTCGCCCATCACCCAATCGGGCCGGGTGCCGCAAATGCCCAGAACAAAGCGCTGCAAAATCGCGACGCCCTGTTTGGTATGCGTGACTTCCGGGTGGAACTGGACCGCGTAAAAGTGGCGGTTTTCGTCGGCCATGCCGGCAATCGGGCAAGAGTCGGTAGACGCCATGAGCTTGAAGCCGGGCGGCATTTCAGTGACCTTGTCACCGTGACTCATCCAGACATTGAGCATGCCCTGGCCTTCGGGCGTGGTGAAGTCCGCGATGTCCTTGAGCAGCGCGGTGTGGCCGCGGGCGCGAACGTCGGCAGAACCAAACTCACGCTTGTGACCGCCCTCGACCTTGCCGCCCAGCTGGTGCGCCATGGTCTGCATGCCGTAGCAGATGCCCAGCACCGGCAGGCCCAACTGAAACACGGCCTGCGGCGCCTTGTCGGTCGTGTCTTCGTACACGCTGGCATGGCTGCCCGACAGGATGATGCCTTTAAGCGAGCCGTCTTTGGCATAGTCACGCACCCAGTCGTCCGTCACATCGCAGGGATGGACTTCGCAGAAAACATGCGCTTCGCGTACGCGGCGGGCAATCAGCTGGGTGACCTGGGAACCGAAATCGAGAATGAGGATTTTTTGATGCTGCATTTGATTTGATCAATCGCTACCGAATCACGGCAGCTCTGCGATGTGCAGGGCCAGGGTTTTTCCGCCGGGCCGCCCCAAGGAAAAATGCGCCCCCTCGGGGGGCAGAGAGCCACACGAAGTGGGCGAACGTGGGGGCCACATCAATCCGCCCGGTAGTTCGGCGCTTCTTTGGTGATCTGCACGTCGTGGACATGGCTTTCGCGGATGCCGGCGGAAGTGATTTCCACAAACTCGGCCTTGTTGCCCATCTCCTCAATCGTGGCGCAGCCGCAGTAGCCCATGCTGGCACGCAAGCCGCCCGCCATCTGGAACACGATGGCGACCATGGAGCCTTTGTAAGGCACCCGGCCTTCAATGCCCTCGGGCACCAGTTTGTCGGCATTCGGGTTGCCGGTGCTGGACTCCTGGAAATAGCGGTCGGCACTGCCCTGCTGCATGGCACCTATGCTGCCCATGCCGCGGTAGCTCTTGTAGCTGCGGCCCTGGTACAAAATGACTTCGCCGGGCGCTTCTTCCGTACCGGCAAACATGCCGCCCATCATCACGGTGCTGGCACCGGCGGCAATGGCTTTGGCAATGTCGCCGCTGTAGCGAATGCCGCCGTCACCAATCAAGGGAACGCCGCTGCCGCGCAAGGCCGTTGCCACGTTGTCAATCGCCATGATTTGCGGCACACCGACACCGGCAACGATGCGGGTGGTGCAAATGCTGCCGGGGCCAATGCCGACCTTCACGCCGTCGGCACCGGCTTCGGCCAGCGCCAGAGCCGCCGCGCCAGTGGCGATGTTGCCGCCAATCACATCGACTTGCGGGTAGTTCCGCTTGACCCAGCGCACGCGGTCAATCACGCCTTTGCTGTGGCCATGGGCGGTGTCCACGACGATCGCATCAACACCGGCCTTGACCAGGGCTTCGACGCGCTCTTCGGTACCCTCACCCACCCCAACGGCCGCACCCACGCGCAACTGGCCACGCGCATCGCGCGCGGCATACGGGAAGGTGGTTTGTTTCATGATGTCTTTGACCGTGATCAAGCCCTTGAGCTCGAAGTTGTCATTGACCAGCAGCACGCGTTCCAGCCGGTGCTTGTTTAAAAGCGCCTTGGCATCCGCCAATGAGGCCGTTTCAGAAATCGTAATGAGGCGTTCGCGCGGCGTCATGATGGTGCTTACCGGCACGTCCATGCGCGATTCAAAGCGCATGTCGCGCCCGGTCACGATGCCGACGACCCTGCCGCCATCGATCACGGGAAAACCGGAGATCCCCAGCTGCTCGCTCAAGGCCATGACCTGGCGCACCGTATGGGTGGGCGTGATGACGACCGGGTCGCGCAGCACGCCACTCTCATAACGCTTGACTTTGGCGACTTCGGCCGCCTGCTGCTGCGGTGTAAGGTTTTTGTGAACAATACCGATACCGCCCTCTTGCGCGATGGCAATGGCCAAACGGGCTTCGGTCACCGTATCCATGGCCGCTGACACGAGCGGCAGGTTCAGGCGGATGTTTCGGGAGAACTGGGTGGAAAGTGAGGTGTCCTTGGGCAGGACCTGGGAGAACGCTGGCACCAACAATACGTCGTCGAAGGTAAGCGCTTTGCCGAGTAGGCGCATAGGGATGGCTCCAAAAACACGATTGTACCCTTGCCGCTATAGCCCGCAGGCCCTCCGGCACTAACCCTTGCGAACACTTTCCTACGCGACGTTGCAAAAATGCCGCTTTGCCGGCGGACCTGCAAAAAACCACACGACACAACGCTACACTGATGAGATGGACTTCAAACTTGCTTCAAGAACCTTTATTTTGGCCATCGCTGGCGGGACATTTGCGCTTACGGCGTTTGCCCAGTGGCAATGGATTGACAAGGATGGCCGCAAGGTATTCAGCGATCGCTCGCCGCCTGCCGACATCCAGGAAAAAGATATTTTGAAGCGTCCTGGCGGCAATACCCGCGTAGCTGCAGCACCGGCCATTGCGAGCGCACCAGCCGCTCCTGCCGCTGCGGCAGGCAAAACCAGCGCCCCCAAGCTGTCAGGCAAAGATGCGGAACTTGAGGCCAGGAAAAAGCAGGCGGAAGAGCAAGAAGCGACTAAAAAGAAAGCCGAAGAAGAAAAAGTTGCGAAGGCCAAGGCAGAAAATTGCGAACGCGCAAAGCGCTATCTGACCACTTTGCAATCGGGCGTGCGCATCAGCCAGACCAACGCCAAAGGCGAGAGGGAAATCATGGATGACAGCAAGCGCGCAGAAGAAACAAAGCACGCGCAGGAAGCCTCGGACACCAGCTGCAAATAAAGCGGTGACTCAGGCTCCGCGCACACGTCGACAGAGCCGTTGCCCAGATCAATACCCCGCCTTGGCCCCCGCCCTGGTTTTTGCAAACAGTCCGGCGCTTTTCGCGCCCTGCCGATTAAAGCGTTCGCGACGCGCCACTTTAGGATCCACCCGCAAGCCGCGGTAAATTTCAACTCGGTCATTGTCACGCAGCAAATGGCTCAAACTGGTTTTTTTACCCCAGATTCCAAGCGCCAAACTAGCGGACCCCAAGCCCGGAAACTCTTCAAAAATGCCACACCCGGCAAGGGCCTGCCCTACCGTGGCACCCGCCGCAAGCTCCAGAAGCCATTCGCGAACCTGCCGGGGTGCTGGCGAATAAATAAGAGCTATTTTCAAGCTAACACCGTTCTTCACGCCTTGTCATAGACCTGGCCAGCCCTTTTGACGAAGGCATCCACCAGGCTGCCCGCAATCTTATCGAATACCGGGCCCACCAGTCCCGCCAGCGCCGCATTGTCAAAGCCATAGCGCAAGATGAACTCGACTTTGCAGGCGCGCTGCATGGCGTTGCCCAAGGGGTGAAAGTTCCACTCACCATCGAGCTTCGAGAAAGGGCCGTCCACCAGCTTGAGGCTGACTTTGCGGTCTTTTTCGTGAACGTTGCGCGTGGTGAAGCTTTGCGTCAGGCCGGCAATGGAAATTCCCACTTTGGCGGTCATGCCATGGGCGTTTTCCTCAAGCACCGAAGCCTGGTCGCACCAAGGCAAAAATTGTGGGTAATTGGCGACGTCGGTGACCAGTGCAAACATTTCGGCTGCGCTGTACCAGATCAAAACGGACTTGTGAACGGTTTTCATACAATCAAAGGCTGGGCGTAATTGTATTAGCCGATACTGCCCACAACTCTTACACATGGCCACCAAAGAAGCATCCCCCTCCAAAAAACCAAACGCCAAAGCAGCCGCAGCTGCAGTACGCATTGCCGACAACAAAAAAGCCATCTTCAACTACCACATTGAAGAACGCTTTGAGGCTGGCATGGTGCTCGAGGGCTGGGAAGTCAAATCGGTGCGCGAAGGCAAAGTGCAACTGACCGACGGCTACGTGGTGATACGTGGTGGCGAACTCTTCATCATCGGCTGCCAGATCAATCCCCTGGGCACCGCTTCGACCCACGTTCGCCCCGACGCCGTGCGCACCAAGAAGCTCTTGATGCACAAGGACGAGATTCGCCGGCTGATAGGCAAGATCGAGCAAAAAGGCTTCACGCTGGTGCCCCTGAACATGCACTGGAAGGCGGGCAAGGTGAAGTGCGAGATCGGCCTGGCCAAGGGCAAGGGCGAGCACGACAAGCGCGACACCATCAAGGACCGCGAAGGCAAGCGCGAGGTGGAGCGCGCCATGAAGTCAAGAAACCGTTAGACCTCACTGGACAAGAAGCCGCCAGTTCCTGCGTTTAAAAAAATTGCGGGTTGATGGAATAATCCGGGTGTCGCCGGTGTTTATGGGTGTGCAGACATCTTCTGCGCTAACAGCTAATAGCTAACAACTACCCAAGGAGAACTCCATGAAACTCTTGACCATTGCCGCCCTGTCCGCAGGGCTGCTTGGGGCCTGCGCCTCCATGTATGCCCAGAGCCCCGCCAAAATAGCCGACGGAATATTGGTAGGTCCCAATGGGATGACGCTCTACACCCTTGATCGTGACATTGCCGGCAGCGGCAAGTCGGTCTGCAACGGCCCTTGCGCCACCAACTGGCCGCCGCTGATGGCCGCCGACACCGACCAGGCTTCGGGCGACTACATGCCCATCACCCGCGACGATGGCAAAAAGCAGTGGGCCATGAAGGGCAAACCGCTGTACTACTGGATCAAGGACACCAAGCCGGGCGACAAGACCGGCGATGGTGTGCAGGGTGTGTGGCACATCGTCAAACCCTGATGTCCGCCTGATTACCGGCCTGACCCTGGTAATGCCCTCCGTAGCCCATGGATCGCTCTGAGCTCATTGCCCAGATTCCTGGACTGCGGCGCTATGCCCGCGTGCTCACGGGCGATGCCTGGGCCGCCGACGACCTGGTGCAGGACACGCTTGAGCGAGCCTGCAGCAAATGGCGTTTGTGGATAGCGGGCTCCAACCTTCGGGCCTGGCTGTTTACCCTGATGCACAACCAGTTTATCAATCAGGTGCGGCGCTCAGCCCGGCAGTCCAACACAGGAAGGACGGTCGATATGGAAACGGTGAACGATGAACTCATTGCCACCGACCCTAGCCCGGACATGGCCCTCGACTTGCACCGCTGCCTGATGCGCTTGCCGCAAGAGCAGCGCGCCGTGCTACTGCTGGTTAGCCTGGAAGACATGTCATATGAAGAAGTGGCCAAAGTCACCGGTGTTCCGGTGGGCACGGTGATGTCGCGCCTGTCACGAGCGCGTAGCCGCCTGCGCGAACTCATGGAAAGCAGCCCCGAGAAAGCGGCTGCCGCACCCAGCATGGACAGCAAGCAAGTACTGCATCGGCTCAAATGATTGCTCTGGATAGCCCCATGGATCCGAATCGCCCCCCTGACTCCGTGCCCGAAAGCGAGCTGCACGCCCTGCTCGACAGCCGGCTGTTGCCGCATGAGCGCGCCGCGCTCGAAACGCGGCTGCTCAATGATGCGGAGGCCGCGGCCACGCTCAAGGACTGGCAGGCGCAGCGCGAAGCCCTGCGCAAGCTGCACAGGCCGCTGCTGAGCGAGCCGCTACCCCCGGCTTTGCTGGCGGCGGCGCAACGCTTGAGCAGGTCGCAGCAGCAACTTGACCAGTGGTGGCGCTGGGGCGGCATGGCCGCCAGCGTCGCGCTGGCTTTTGGTGTGGGCTGGCTGGCGCACGGGCAATGGAATTCATTACGGCCGCAGACAACCCAGGTACTGGCCAAGGCGCGCGGCACGAGTCAGGAGTTTGCGCGCCAGGCGGCAGTGGCGCATGTGGTGTATGCGCCTGAGGTGCGCCATCCGGTCGAGGTCACGGCTGCACAGCAGGAGCATCTGGTGCAATGGCTTTCCAAACGCCTGGGCAAGCCCTTGAAGGTGCCCAATTTGTCGGAGCAGGGCTTCGAACTCGTGGGCGGGCGTTTGCTGCCAGGCGATGCGGGGGCGCGGGCGCAGTTCATGTTTCAGAACGCGGGCGGCGAGCGCGTCACGCTGTATCTGGGCGCCCTCAATGGCGACACCGGCGCGGCGGCCAACCGCGAGACAGCCTTCAGTTTTTCGACTGACGGCCCCATCCACGACTTTTACTGGGTGGATCAGGGTTTCGGTTATGCGCTGGCCGGCAAGCTGCCGCGTGAAGGCCTGATGCAACTCGCACAGGCGGTCTACCAGCAGTTGCAGCCCTAGGCCGCCGCCTGGAGGTCGTGCAGGGGATGGGCGTCGGCCGTCCAGGGGCTGGCAAAAAATGCGTCGGCCATGCCCGGCTTCACATCTTCAATTCGCGCGGGACGCCACTGGGGCTTGTAGTCCTTGTCGATGGCCAGCGCACGTATGCCCTCGACTGTCTCGCTCTCCGCCCCTGGACGCAGGTGAAAGCAGTGGTGCACCATGTTGCGCTCCATGCGCAAATCGTCGGCCAGGCTCATGCTGCGGGCCCGGCGAATCTGCTCCAGTACCACATGCAGCATCAAGGGCGAACGCTTGCGCAGAATGGCGGCTGTTTTAAGCGCCCATGGGTCTTGCGCGCCTTCCAGCGCATCGATGATGTGCTTCACTCGCAGCAATGAAAAACAAGCATCAATTTTAGCCGTTGACCAATCAGGGCGGGCGTAACCAGCTATCAATTCAGTAGCAATCCATTGATCCACCGCGGCGGTGGAGTCAAAAGTCCGGCGGCCCAGTTCGTCCCAGAGGGCCGGCAGGCTGGCGGCCTCCCGCTTGACGTCTGCAAGGCCGAAGCCGATCGCCTCGTCGGCACCTATCACTTCGCCGGTCAGTGCCAGGTATTCGCCAACATGGCCCGGGCAGCGGCTCAGGAAATAACCGCCGCCAACGTCCGGGAACAGCCCGATATTGGTTTCGGGCATGGCCATCTTGGTGTGCTCCGTGACGATGCGGACCTTGGCACCTTGACTGATACCCATGCCGCCGCCCATCACCACGCCGTCCATGAAGGCGATGTAAGGCTTGGGATAGGTCTGGATCAGGTGATTGAGACGGTATTCCTCGGTGAAAAAATCTTCCAGCGCAGTGTCACCGGCCAGCGCGGCCTGATGGAAAAAACGGATGTCGCCACCAGCGCAGAAACCGCCAAAAAGGCTTTCCGGGCTGCCCGGCCGCCCCACCTTGTTGGTGCCGCGAATCGCCACCAACAGCACCGCCGGGTCGTCGCGCCAGGCCCGCAGGGCAGCCGTCAAATCGCGCACCATCTGCAGGCTCAGCGCATTAAGCGCTTTGGGCCGGTTCAGGGTGATGAAACCGGCACTGCCGCGCCGCTCCACCAAAATGTCGCTCTTCACATCCGTATTTGTCATTGATTCGCTCATGCTCTTTGCCTCCATCCAATCAGTTCATTCACCACCAGCGCGCCTATGACCAGCGCACCGCCCGTCAGCACGCTGGCGCCAGGCACCTCATTGGCCCCAAACCAGGCCAGCAGGATACCGAAAATCACCTCCAGCAGCGCCAGCAGCGCCATTTCGGGCGCCTTCAGCACGCCGGCGCACATCACCGACAGCACACAGGGAATCGCCAGCTGAACCAGTCCGAGCAGGCCCAAGAGGGCCATGTCATGCGGCGTGGCCGCAAACGGGAACGACAGCGGCAAGGTTGCAAGCGTTGAAATCACCGCGCCCAGCAGCACGGCGGGCACCAGGTCGATGTTCTTGCCATGGGCCCGGCTGTGCTGCACCACCGTCCAGTTGGCGGCGCTGGCCAGCGGCACCATCAATGCCACCAGCGTACCGCCAAGATTGCTGGCCAGGTCCATTTGCCCACCGTACATCCAGGCAATGCCCGCACCGGCCAGCGCGATGGCCATCCAGGTGCGCGGGGGGATGCGGTGGCCAATAAACGCACGGGCCAGCAAGGCCGTGATGAAGGGGCTGAGGGCCATGGTTACCAGCACATTGGCAACCGTGGTGAGCGTCAGCGCCACCATGAAGGCGGTGAACATGATGCTCCAGCACACACCGGACAGCCAGAAGGCCAGGCCCCCGTTGCGAATGACGGAAAACACCGCGTTGCCCCGGAAAGCCGGAAGAATGACCAGCAGCGACAGCGCCGTGAAAAAGCTGCGCCAGAAGGTCACCTCAAAGCTGCGCGCCGACTCCAGATGCCTTGTCACGACACCGGCGATGGACCACATCAGGGTGATAAGAATCATCAGGGCGACCGCCCTGGAATGCGTGAGTTTCATGGAACGACCTGTGTGCTGGACACCTGTGGTTAAAAAGGCGGCATAAAAAAGGCCGCTGCGTGGCAGCGGCCTTGCCTTGGGTCATGAAAGATTAACGGCCGGCGCGCTTACGCTCGCTTTCTTTCAGGTAGCGCTTGCGCAGACGGATGGACTTCGGTGTGATTTCGACCAGTTCGTCGTCTTCAATGAATTCCACGCCGTATTCCAGCGTACATTCGATTGGAGGGGTGATTTTGATCGCATCTTCCTTGCCACTGACACGGAAGTTGGTCAGCTGCTTGGTGCGTGTGGCGTTGACCACCAGGTCGTTGTCACGGCTATGGATGCCGACAATCATGCCTTCGTACACCGGGTCGTTGGCCCTGACGAACATGCGGCCGCGGTCGTCCAGCTTGCCCAGGGCGTAGGTGAAGATTTCACCATCGTCCATGGAAATCAGCACGCCGTTTTTACGGCCACCGATGTCACCCTTGTGCGGCTCGTAGCTGTCGAAGATGTTGGAGATCAGGCCGGAGCCGCGCGTCAGGTTCAGGAATTCGTTGGTGAAACCGATCAGGCCGCGTGCCGGGATGCGGTACTCAAGGCGTACGCGGCCACGGCCATCCGGCTCCATGTTCACCAGTTCACCCTTGCGCTCGCCCAAAGCCTGCATCACGCCGCCCTGGTGCTGGTCTTCGATATCGGCAGTGACCAGTTCGATAGGCTCATGGCGCACGCCATCGACATCCTTGAACACCACGCGCGGCTTGGACACAGCCAGCTCGTAGCCTTCACGGCGCATGTTTTCCAGCAGGATGGTCAAGTGCAGTTCGCCGCGGCCCATGACTTCAAAGATACCTTCTTCATCGGTTTCCTTGACGCGCAGGGCCACGTTGTGTTGCAGTTCCTTTTGCAGGCGGTCCCAGATCTGGCGGCTGGTGACGTACTTGCCCTCACGGCCGGCCAGCGGGCTGGTGTTGACGCAAAAGTTCATGGTCAGCGTCGGTTCATCGACCTTGAGCATGGGCAACGGCGCCGGATTGACCGGGTCGGTGATGGTCACGCCAATGCCGATGTCAGTCAGGCCGTTGATCAGCACGATTTCGCCTGGACCGGCTTCGGTGGCCTGCACGCGTTCTAGACCTTGAAAGGTCAATACCTGGTTGATACGGCCTTTAATGGCTTTGCCGTCCGGGCCTTCCATCACCACCACATCCATCATGGGCTTGATGGTGCCCTGGCTGATGCGGCCGACGCCAATCCGGCCCACGAAGGTCGAAAAATCGAGAGCGGAAATTTGCAGTTGCAGCGGCGCTGCAGGATCGCCCTTCTGCGCAGGCACGTGCTTGAGGATGGTGTTGAACAGGGCCGACATGTCGGGACCCCACTGTTCATTCGGCGGGCCCTCTTCCAGCGAGGACCAGCCGTTGATGCCCGAGGCGTAGACCACGGGAAAATCCAGCTGTTCATCGGTGGCACCCAGCTTGTCGAACAGGTCAAAAGCGGCGTTGACCACGTAGTCGGGGCGCGCACCGGGCTTGTCGACCTTGTTCACCACCAGGATGGGCTTGAGACCCAGGGCCAGCGCCTTCTTGGTCACAAAGCGCGTTTGCGGCATGGGGCCTTCCTGCGCATCGATCAGCAGTACCACGCCATCGACCATGGACAGCGCACGTTCCACTTCGCCGCCGAAGTCGGCGTGGCCGGGGGTATCGACGATGTTGATGTGCGTGCCTTCCCAGGTCACGGCGCAGTTCTTGGCCAGGATGGTGATGCCACGTTCTTTTTCGATGGCGTTGTTGTCCATCACGGTGTCGACCACTTTCTCGTGCTCGGCAAAGGTGCCGGACTGGCGCAGCAATTGGTCAACCATGGTGGTTTTGCCGTGGTCAACGTGGGCGATGATGGCGATATTGCGGATTTGTTTATGGCTCATGGTTGGCTTTCAGGAAGACTCGAAACAGATTCAGGGTTAATGTTGGAAAGAGGAGAGGCCGTCGCCAGAGGGCGCGACCGTAAAACTTGGGGCAGCTTGCAAAATATTCTGCACTTCAATCGGACTCAGCAAACGCTGCGGAATCAGCTCATCGGCCGTAACGTGGGCAGAACCCAGAAACGCAGGCGCGCTGCCAGGACTGACGCCGTAGACCTGCACCAGCGGCGCGTCAGCGCCCCACTGACCGGGCTCGCCCCGACGGCGCAGGCCGCTTAAAAACCGTCCTGCATTATCGGCATCCAATGTGACAGACGGGTAGGCTGCCACCAGCGACTGCGGCGGCAATAAGCAGGCTTCGCGCTCGGCTTCGGTCATGGCTTCCAGTGCCGCCAGCGTCACGCACTGCCCGGCCTCAAAGCCACCGGTTTCCAGGCGCCGCAGCGAACCCAGGTGCGCACCGCAGCCAATCGCTTCGCCAATGTCCTCGCCCAGCGTGCGGATGTAAGTGCCTTTGCTGCAGGTCACTATGATTTTGATAGCTGCTTGCGCCCGTTCGTCTTGGGCCAGAGCCATATTCAGCTTATGAATCGTGACATGGCGGGCGTCCCGCTCCACGTCTTCGCCCTTGCGGGCGTATTCATACAGCGCCTTGCCGTCTTTTTTCAGCGCCGAATACATGGGCGGAACCTGCGCCAACGGGCCGGTAAAACGCTGCGTCAGCGCTTGCAGCAGCTCGGGCGTGATCTCGGGCACGGGCCGGGTTTGAATCACATCGCCCTCGGCATCGCCAGTACTGGTTTTCTGGCCCAGCAACAGCAGGGCCTCATAGGTTTTGTCGGCATCCAGCTGAATCTGGCTGAACTTGGTGGCAGCACCAAAGCACAGCGGCAGCACGCCGGTGGCCAGCGGGTCCAGCGTGCCGGTATGGCCGGCCTTGTCCGCACGCAGCAGCCATTTCGCTTTTTGCAGCGCCTGATTGCTCGACAGGCCCAGCGGCTTGTCGAGCAGCAGCACGCCGTGTACGGGACGTCGCTGAATCTTTTGGCGAATGGACGCCTGGCGGTGACTGGAGGATGTGGACATAAGCGTTTCGACAAGCTCAACGCGAACGGAACACCCGCTCGCGGTGGGTACCGTTCACCCCGAGCCTGCCGAAGGGGAACGGTACGCTTTAGTCGTCCTGGGCGCGCGAAGAAACGGCCTTGGCAATCAAGGCGTTCATGTCGGCCGCGCGTTCGGTGGTGCGGTCAAAGTGAAAATGCAGGGTCGGCACCGTGTGAATCATCAGCTTCTTGAACAGGCCGTTGCGCAAAAAACCGGCGGCCTGGTTCAGTGCTTCTTCGCACTCTTTCGGGTCGCCGACCAGCACGCTGAAAAACACCTTGGCATGGGCATAGTCGGGCGTCACTTCAACCGCCTGCACCGTCACCATGCCAACCCTAGGGTCTTTCAGTTCGCGCGCGATCAACTCCGTCAGATCCCGCTGGATCTGATCGGCAATACGAAAGCCGCGGTTGGGTGTGGATGATTTTTTACGCATAAAGCAAAGCTTGGGTCTTGCAATCAGGCAGGCTGCCAAGCATGAAAGCCTGGCGAGTCCACCGTATTTTTACAAGGTACGTGCCACTTCCTTGATCTCGAAGAACTCCAGAATATCGCCTTCCTGGATATCGTTGTAGTTCTTGATGTTCAATCCGCACTCGAAGCTTTCCTTGACCTCTTTCGCATCGTCCTTGAAGCGCTTGAGCGAGTCAAGCTCACCCGTGAAGATGACCACGTTCTGGCGCAGCAAGCGCAAGCGGGCGGTGCGGCGAACCACACCGGCGGTGACCATACAGCCGGCGATGGAGCCGATCTTGCTGACCTTGAACACCTGGCGGATCTCGGCGGTACCGATGACTTCTTCCTTCTTGTCGGGCGTCAGCATGCCGGACATGGCGGCCTTGAGTTCGTCCACAGCGTCATAGATGATGTTGTAGTAACGAATATCAACGCCGTTGTGCTCGGCCTGCTTGCGCGCCAGCGCATCGGCACGGGTGTTGAACCCGATCAGCACGGCTTTGGAGGCGATGGCCAGATTCACGTCGGATTCGGAAATACCGCCAACGCCGGAGTACACCAGCTGAACCTTGACCTCGTCGGTCGAGAGCTTGAGCAGCGACTGCGCCAGCGCTTCCTGCGAACCCTGCACATCGGCCTTGATGATGATAGGCAGCATCTTGACTTCGCCGGCCGTCATGTCGGAGAACATGTTCTCCAGCTTGGACGCCTGCTGCTTGGCCAGCTTGGTATTGCGGAACTTGCCGGCGCGGTAGGTGGCGATTTCACGGACACGGCGCTCGTCCGTCATCACCATGAATTCGTCGCCGGCCTGCGGAACTTCCGTCAGGCCCTGGATTTCCACCGGAATGGAAGGCCCAGCGCTCTTGATCGATTTGCCGTTTTCGTCGAGCATGGCGCGCACGCGGCCATAGGTCGAGCCCGCCAGCACCACGTCGCCGGCCTTCAGCGTGCCGGACTGAACCAGCACGGTGGCGACCGGACCGCGCCCCTTGTCGAGTTGGGCCTCAATCACCAAGCCCTTGGCCATGGCATCGACCGGAGCCTTGAGCTCCAGCACTTCGGCCTGCAGCAGCACCTGCTCCAGCAACTGGTCGATACCCGCACCCGTGCGGGCGGAAACCGGCACGAACGGCGAATCACCGCCAAACTCCTCAGGCACCACCTCTTCGGTCACCAGCTCGCCCTTGACACGGTCCAGGTTCGCATCAGGCTTGTCGATCTTGTTGATCGCCACCACGATGGGAACGCCAGCCGCCTTGGCATGCTTGATGGCCTCTTTGGTTTGCGGCATCACGCCGTCATCAGCGGCCACCACCAGAATCACGATGTCGGTCGCCTGGGCACCACGGGCACGCATGGCGGTAAACGCCTCGTGACCGGGTGTGTCCAGGAACGAGATCACGCCGCGCGGTGTTTTCACATGGTAAGCGCCAATGTGCTGGGTAATGCCACCGGCCTCACCGGCTGCGACTTTGGCGCGACGGATGTAGTCCAACAGCGAGGTCTTGCCATGGTCCACGTGGCCCATGACCGTCACCACTGGTGCGCGCGGCAACGATTCCGCCTGCTGACCCTGCATGTCGTCGTCGGTAAAGGCTTCCGGGTCGTCCAGCGCGGCGGTCACCGCTTTGTGGCCCATTTCCTCCACCACAATCATGGCGGTGTCCTGGTCCAGCGGCTGGTTGATGGTGACCATCTGGCCGAGCTTCATCAGGTGCTTGATCACCTCGGAAGACTTGACGCTCATCTTGTGCGCCAGTTCTGCCACGGTAATGGTTTCAGGCACATGAACCTCAAGCACCTTGAATTCGGTAGGCGCTACAAAAGTGGACTCGGGACGTGCATCGCGGTCGCCGCTGCGTCGGCCACGCGGACCGCTGCGGAAACCGCCACGGCCCGGAATAACGGGCGCACCACGGCTCGGAAGGCCTTTCTTCTTGGCGGCATCGTCTTTCCAGGTCGAAGACAGGTTCTCTGACTTGACTTCCTTCTTGCCCGCAGCACCGGCGGCAACCGGCACACCGGCAGCGGCGGGTTTGGCTGCGCCAGGTGCACCGGCCGGCTTGTGCAGCGTACCCTTGATGGCCGCCTTGGGGTCCACATGCGGCACCAGTACGCGCTTGGGCGCAGACAACATGGCACGGATGCCTGCGGCTTCCGCCTCGGCCTTGCGGCGACGCTCCTGGAGATCCTGGGCTTTGGCGGCATCCGCCTGGAATTCTGCGGTGGCCTTGGCTTTGGCTGCGGCCTGCACAGCTGCCGCATCGGCAGCTTTGGTGGCGGCTACCTTGGTGGCCTGCTCTGCAGCCGCAGTTTCTGCGACTTTGGCCGCTGCAGCGACTTCAGGCTTGGCAGCCACTTTGGGTTTTTCGGCGACGGATTTGGCCTTCTCTGCGGCCTTGGCAGCCTCAGCCGCTTCAGCGGCGGCCTGGGCGCTTTTTTCTGCGACCAGGCGCTCCTGCTCGCGTGCCGCTTCCTTGGCGTCCTGCTCTTCACGCAGGCGGCGTTTTTCTGTCAGCTCTTGTTCCTGACGGCGCAGCAACTCGGCGTGGCGGCTGGCCTCTTCTTCACGGCGAATCAACTCGGCATCATCAACGACCGGCGCCTGCGGCGCAGCGGCAGGCTCGACCGGCACTTCTTCGGCAGGAACGTCCAAGCCATCCTCTCGCTTGACGAAGGTGCGCTTTTTGCGGACTTCCACCTGAATGGTGCGAGCCCTGCCGGTGGCGTCGGCCTGCTTGATTTCGCTAGTGGACTTCTTCACCAGCGTGATTTTTTTGCGTTCAGCCGAGACGGTGCCATGGCTGGCCTGCAGATAGCCGAGCAGCTTCTGCTTGTCCGCTTCGGACAGGGCATCGCCGGCTTGCACCTTGGCGACGCCCGCGCTGGTCAATTGCTCGATCAGGATGGCGGTAGGTTTATTCAATTCAGCTGCGAATTCAGCGACGGTAGTGGTACTGGACATATTTTGTTTTCCTGACTGGCCTCCATGATCATTGCTCTTGAACCGCTGCGGGTGCAGCGGTATCAGCAGCGTCATTGGTAAACCAATGGGCGCGGGCCGTCATGATCAGGGCTGTGGCCTCGTCCGCAGACTGGCCGGTGATTTCGGTGAGTTCGTCCACGGCCAGATCGGCCAGGTCGTCGCGGGTGTTGATGCCCGCCTCAATGAGCTTGGCCATCATCTCGGGCGTGAGGCCTTCTACGTCACGCAGGTTCTGCGACACGCCTTCGGCATTTTCTTCCTTGGCGATTTCCATCGTCAGAAGGGCGTCTTTGGCGCGGGTACGCAACTCATTGACGGTATCTTCATCAAACGACTCGATTTCCAGCATTTCCTGCAGCGGCACGTAAGCCACTTCTTCCAGGCTGGTAAAGCCTTCCGAGATCAGGATGTCGGCAATTTCTTCGTCCACATCCAGCTTTTCCATGAAGAGCTTGCGGCTGGTGTCGGTTTCGCTGGCCTGCTTCTGGGCTGACTCGTCAGCCGTCATGATGTTGATTTTCCAGCCGGTCAGCTCGGCCGCAAGGCGCACGTTCTGGCCGCCCCGGCCAATCGAAATGGCCAGGTTTTCTTCATCGACCACCACATCCATGGCGTGACGCTCTTCGTCCACCACGATGGATGACACATTGGCCGGAGCCAGCGCACCAATCACAAACTGGGCCGGGTCTTCGCTCCACAGCACAATGTCGACACGCTCGCCGGCGAGCTCGTTGGTCACGCCATTGACGCGGGTGCCGCGCACGCCAACGCAGGTGCCGATCGGGTCGACGCGCTTGTCGTGCGAGAGCACGGCAATCTTGGCGCGGGAACCGGGGTCACGGGCGCAGGATTTGATCTCCAGCAGGCCTTGCTCAATCTCGGGCACTTCTTGGCGGAACAGCTCGATCATGTACTCGGGCGCAGTGCGCGACAGGATGATGGGTGCGCCACGCAGCGTGGTGTCGACTTCCATGATCATGGCGCGAACGCGGTCGCCGGAACGCAGGTTTTCCTTGGGGATCATGTCGCCGCGACGCAGACGGCCTTCCACACGGCCGGATTCGACAATGATGTCACCCTTGTCCATGCGCTTGACCGTGCCGACAAAAATCTTGTCGCCGCGCGACATGAAGTCGTTGAGCAGCATTTCGCGCTCGGCGTCGCGGATTTTCTGCAGGATGACCTGCTTGGCGGCCTGCGCGCCAATGCGACCAATCGGCATGCTTTCCACCGGCTTTTCGATGTAATCGCCCTCTTCGATGTCGGGAATTTCGTCGCGGGCATCACTCACCAGCTCTTCGGCTTCCGGGTTTTGCAGACCGGCTTCGTCAGGGACAACCAGCCAGCGGCGGAAAGTTTCGTAGTTACCGCTGTCGCGATCAACCGCAACCCGGATGTCTACTTCGCCCGAATAAATCTTTTTAGTGGCTTGCGCGAGCGCGAGCTCGACAGCACCGAAAACCACGTCGCGCTCGACATTTTTCTCGCGCGAGATGGCATCAACCAACATCAACATTTCGCGATTCATTTCACAAGCCTTTCTCTCTAGCTTTTCTAACTAATTTATTCGTCTGTCTGCGCATCTGCAACCGGGGAACTCTTGGGTTTTCGCCCTTTAAAGTCAACCACAGGCGCCAGTCGCGCCTGCTGAATTTCATCCAGCGTGAAGCCCAATGCCTGCAAAGGCGCAGGAACTCTTTTTTTGCTGACTTTCTGGCCGGGTTTGACGGCGGGCTCGTCGCTCCACACAATCTGCCAGGCGGCCACGCCGCCCTGGGGCTCGGCCCGCTCCAGCGTGCCGCGAAATTTTTTGCGGTTGGCTGACACCGCCGAGCCGGCGCTGGCAGCCACGCCAATCGGCGCCTTGAGGGTGATGTCGATCAATTCACCGGCAAAACGCTCAAAATCTTTTTCATGGCGCAAGGGCCGGTCAATGCCGGGTGAGCTGACTTCCAGCCGCGCATAGTCGGCGCCTTCGACTTCCAGCACAAACTGCAGCTGGCGCGTGACCTTTTCACAGTCTTCCGCATTGATGAACTGCTCGGCCCCGGGGACATATGGCATGTCAATCGTGACACGCAGCAAACCGCCGCCGGTCCGCTCGATTTCGACCAGCTCATAGCCCAGCCCCGTCACAGTTTGATCAATCGTCTCTTGTAAAGCCATTCAGTATTTTCGGCCGGGGTTCTTCCCGATCGATCTATTTTCCCAGTCTGTAAAAAACAAACGCCCAAAAAAAATGGGCGGTGAAAACCCGCCCATATGGTCGTGAAGCGCATATTGTAACGCGCCTCGCAACTCGATGCAAACAATATTCGTGCCCGATTTTAACTTTTAGTGATTTTATGTTTGCGCTACCAATATCCGGGTGTACGGGTGACGCGGCATGTCCAAAACATCAAAGACCGCGCCCGATTCCACCACCTCACCGTCTTTCATCACCATCACCTCATGGGCCATGGCGCGAATCACCTCAACATCGTGGGTGATTAACAGGTAGCTCAAACCGCGTTCGCGCTGCAACCGCTGCAACAAGGCCAGCACCTGTTTCTGAATGGTTACGTCCAGCGCGCTGGTCGGCTCGTCCAGCACCAGCAGGCCGGGGTTGACGATCAGTGCCCGCGCAATCGCCAGCCGCTGGCGCTGCCCGCCCGAAAACTCATGCGGATAGCGCTGCAGCAAGCCGGGAAACTGCGCCTCGCGCATGCCCACATCCGCCAGGGATTGCAGGGCGCGCTTGTGCCTTTCCAGCGGGCTTAATGTGGGCTCGTGCACCAGCAAGCCCTCCTCCACAATCTCGCCGACCGTCATGCGCGGCGACAGCGAGGAAAACGGGTCCTGAAACACCACCTGCACGGCGCGCCGAATCGTCTTGTTGCGGGCGGCCTGCCGGCTCCAGGCCTGGCCGGCCGCCTGAAGTTCCCCGGAAAAAGGCAGCAGGCCCAGGCTGGCCAGCGCCAGGGTGGATTTGCCCGAACCCGACTCGCCGATCACGCCCAGTGTCTGGCCGGGTGGAATACTGAAAGTGGCGGCTTTGACGGCGACAAATTCACCGCGCTTAAACCAGCCCCTGAAGCCGGGAAGCGGCACCGGGTAAGCCACACGCAGATGGCTGGCCTGCATGACAGGCGATGGCCCTCCCGGCGCCGCATTGATCACGTCCCGAACGGGTTTGCTGTCTATGAGCTTGCGGGTGTAGGCGTGCTGCGGATGGGCAAACACGTCGGCCACTGCGCCCTGCTCCACGATGCAGCCGTTTTCCATGACGGCCACGCGGTCGGCAAAGCGGCGCACCAGGTTGAGATCGTGCGTGATCAAGAGCACTGCCATGCCGTTTTTTCGCTGCAAATCACTGAGCAAGTCCAGAATCTGGCCGCGCAAGGTGACGTCAAGCGCCGTGGTCGGCTCGTCGGCCAGCAGCAGTTTGGGCCGGCAGGCCAGCGCCATGGCAATCATGGCGCGCTGGCGCTGGCCGCCGGAAAGCTGGTGGGGAAACGAGCGGGCCCGTCTTTCGGGCTCGGCAATCCCGGTATCTGCTAGCAATTTAATAGCTGCTTGCGCAGATTCGGCGGGAGGCAGGCCCTGTTTAAGCTCTACGACTTCGGCAATCTGCCGGCCCACGCTGAACAAGGGGTTCAACGCCGTCATGGGTTCCTGAAAGATCATGGCAATGTCCCGGCCCCGGATGCCGCGCAGCGCATGCTCGGGCAGGGAGAACAGGTCCACCGTCCCTTTTGGGCCCACTAAGTTCTCTGCTGCGGAAAACCGGGCTCGCCCGCTGATGCGGGCGTCTTGCACCAGCCGCAACAAGCTCAAGGCCGTGACCGTCTTGCCCGAGCCGGACTCACCCACCAGCGCCAGTTTTTCGCCGGGTGCGATGGAAAAATCGATGCCGTGGACGACTCGGTTGCCGGCAAAGGAGATGCTTAGGTTCTCGACTTTCAACAAGGGGCTGGAGGCCGTCATTGCTCGGCCTTTCGCGGGTCGAGGGCGTCGCGCAGCGCATCGCCCATAAAGGTCAGCAATAGCAAGGTGAGCACCAGCACCGCAAAGGTCGATAGCGAAATCCACCAGGCATCAATATTCGCCTTGCCCTGGCTCAGTAACTCCCCCAGCGAGGGGGTGCCGGGCGGCACGCCCAGGCCCAGGAAATCCAGCGAGGTCAGCGCCAGAATGGCGGCGCTCATGCGAAACGGCAAAAAGGTCACCACGGGCGTCATGCTGTTGGGCAGGATATGACGGCGGATGATCTGCCAGTTGGACTGCCCCAAGGCCCTGGCCGCACGCACGTAGTCGAGCTGGCGGTTGCGCAAAAACTCGGCCCGCACATAGTCCGACAGCCCCATCCAGCCAAACAGGCTGAGCAGCACCAGCAGCAAGGCCAGGCTGGGGGCAAACACGGCGCTGAAAATGATCAGCAGGTACAGCTCGGGCATGGAGCCCCAGATTTCAATAAAGCGCTGGAAAGCCAGGTCGGTCTTGCCGCCGAAATAGCCCTGCAGAGCCCCGGTCAGCACGCCCAGCACCACCCCGCAAAACGTCAAGGCCAGCGCAAACAGCACGCTGACCCGAAAGCCGTAAATCAGCTGGGCCAGCAGGTCGCGGCCCCGGTCGTCGGTGCCCAGCCAGTTGTCCCGCGTGGGTTGGGAGGGGTTGGGTTCCTTGGCAAAGTAATTGAGGGTTTTCGGGCCATAGGGATTGGGCGCGTAAATGGCCCAGTTGCCGCCCTGGCCGAGCCGTTCGCGGATAAAAGGGTCAAGGTAGTCGGTGCTGGTTTCAAAGTCGCCGCCGAAGACTTTTTCCGGGTAGTCGCGCAGCATGGGAAAGTAGTAGCTGTTTTCATAGCGCACCAGCAAGGGCCTATCGCTGGACAGCACTTCGGCAAACAGGCTGAGCACAACCAGGCCGCAAAAAAGCACCAAACTCCAGAAACCCAGCCGGTTGCGCCTGAAGCGCAACCAGGCCCGGCGGGACGGTGACAAACTGGCCCCCACGCTTGTCACTGCGTGTGCCTGCGGCGTTGCGCTGCCCCTTTCACCACTTATAGGGGCTAAATTTCCTCGGGGCGGCCCGTCGGAAAATTGCTTTGCTTCCGCGCTATCAGTCGAATTTGACACGAGGATCCACCCACACATAAGACAGGTCTGAAACCAGCTTGGTCACCAAGCCGATCAGGGTAAAAAGATAGAGAGTCCCCAACACCACGGGGTAGTCACGCCGGATCACGCTTTCGTAACTCAAAAGTCCCAGTCCATCGAGCGAAAACAGGGTTTCGATCAGCAGAGAACCGGCAAAAAACGCGCCAATAAAGGCAGCCGGAAAACCGGTGATGATGGGAATCAGCGCGTTGCGAAACACATGCTTCCACAGCATTTGCCGCTCGCTGAGGCCCTTGGCACGCGCGGTCACCACATACTGCTTGCGGATTTCCTCCAGAAAGGCGTTCTTGGTCAGCATGGCGGTGACGGCAAAGCTGCCCAGCACCATGGCGGTAATCGGCAAGGCGATGTGCCAGAGGTAGTCCACCAGCTTGCCGCCCCAGCTGAGTTCGTCCCAATTGTTTGACGTGAGCCCGCGCAGCGGAAACCACTCAAGCTGGCCGCCAAAAATCACCAGCAGCGCCACACCGAGCACAAAGCCCGGAATCGCGTAGCCGACCAGTATCAGCAAGGTGGTCACCAGGTCAAAGCGCGAACCCGCGCGCACCGCCTTGGCCACGCCCAGCGGCACCGCCACGCCGTAGCTGATGAAAAATGTCCAGAGGCCCAGGCTGATGGAGACCGGCAGTTTTTCCTTGATGAGCTGCCAGACCTCCTTGTTCTGGAAAAAGCTTTTGCCGAGGTCAAAGCGCGCAAACTGGACCAGCATTTTCCCAAAGCGTTCGTGGGCCGGTTTGTCAAAGCCGTAAAGCGCCTTGATCTGTTCAATGCGTTTGGGGTCCACGCCCTGCGAGCCGCGGTAGCTCAGGCCGCCGCCTTCCGCACCGGAACCGCTGCCGGCCTTGGCCTCGGCCAGGTACTGCTCGACCGGGCCGCCCGGCACAAACTGGATCACGCAAAAAGTGATGAGCAGCACACCGAACAGCGTGGGAACCATCAGCAACAGGCGTTTGAGGATGTAGGTCAGCATATTGATGGCAAGGACTACTTAGCCCACCAGGTGTCCATGGCCCAGGACTCGCCCTGGGAATACGGCGGCGTGACCGCAGGCCGCGCCAGCCGTTTGTCATTGAACACCATGCGGTGCGTGCCGGCCGTCCACTGCGGCACCAGGTAGTGGCTGTGCGTGATGACACGGTCCAGCGCCCGGCAGGCCGGCAGCAACTCGGCCTTGGTTTTTGCGCCGGTCATGTGCGTGACCAGCGCATCAACGGCCGGGCTGGCCACACCAGCGTAATTGCCGGAATCTTCGGTGGCCGCTGCCTTGCTGCCGAACAGGTCGGCAAACTCCTGGCCGGGGTTGTGGGTGCCCTGAAAGGCGATGGAGGTGATGTCGAATTCAAACTTCTGCAGCCGCTGCTGGTACAGCGCGAAGTCCACCGGACGAAAGTTCAGCTCTATGCCCAGTTTCTCCAGGTTGCGCGCCCAGGGCGAGACCACGCGCGCGCCGCCTTCGTTGCTGTCCAGGTACTCCAGCACCATCGCCTCGCCGTTGGCGTTGCGCAGCTTGCCCTCCTGAATGGTCCAGCCAGCGTCTTTGAGCAAGGCCTGTGCCTGGCGCAAATTGCTGCGCAGGGAATTCTCTCCATCGGTTCTGGGCGACAGGGCCATGGGGCCGAAGGCGGCGGCTGGTATGTCTTTGCGGTAGGGCTCCATCAAAACCAACTCTTGCGGGCTGGGCAAGCCAGTGGCCGAGCAATCGGTGTTGCCAAACAGCCCATTGACGCGCTGGTAGGCGTTGTAGAACATCTGGCGGTTCATCCACTCGTAGTCCAGCGCCAGGCCCAGCGCCTGCCGCACGCGGATGTCCTTGAGCTTGCTGCGCCGGGTGTTGAGCACATAGCTTTGAAAGCCCGAGGGCAGCCGGTGTTTGAACTCGCCCTTGACCAGCTCACCCGCCTCAAAACGCTTGCCCTTGACGCGGCGCGCCCAGTCGCCCGCCGAAAAAAAACGCATCAGGTCAAACTCACCGGCCTTCAACGCCTCCAGCCGGGCCGTGTTGTCGCGGTAGATCTTGACGGTCATGCGGTCGAAGTTGGCGCTGCCACGCCGCACATTGAGGTCTTTGGCCCAGTAGCTGGGGTCGCGCACATAGGTGATGTCCTTGCCAAAACGCACCGGGCCTATCTTGTAGGGGCCGCTGCCGATGGGAATGTCCGTCACGATCTGGTCAAAAGGCTTGGGCTTACCGTTGTCGGAGCCCCAGGCCCGGCTGAACACCGGCAATG
Organism: Polaromonas sp.; assembly: GCA_036506595.1. Taxonomy (GTDB): domain Bacteria; phylum Pseudomonadota; class Gammaproteobacteria; order Burkholderiales; family Burkholderiaceae_C; genus Polaromonas. The sequence continues at coordinate 27,241 of DASXRN010000062.1, forward strand.
CGCCGACCGTCAGGGGCAGCTCGCGGTTGGGTTTCTTGAAGCGGTAGCGCAGCGTGCGCGGGTCCAGCACGTCCAGCCCGGCCACGTCTTCCAGCGCGGTTTTGTAGGCTGGCGAGGTGTAGGGCCCCATCAGCATGTCATAGCTGTACTTGACGTCGGCCGCCAGCACCGGCAGGCCGTCATGAAAGCGCGCTTCCTTGCGCAGACGAAAGGTGGCGCTCAGCCCGTCGGGAGCTACCTCGATCTGCTCGGCCAGCAGCCCATAGCCCGAGCCGGTTTCGTCCAGCGCGCCGGCCAGCAGCGAATCGAACATCAGCCCCGCCAGGTAAGCCGGCGCACTGCCTTTGATGGTGAAGGGGTTGTATTTGTCGAAAGTGGAAACCCGCAGGTTACTGACCAGCCGCAGTTCGCCGCCCTTGGGGGCCTGCGGGTTGACGTAATCGAAATGGTCAAAACCGGCCGGGTATTTGAGGTCGCCCCAGAGCGCGTAGCCATGCGCGGCCCAGACAGGTGACGCCCCCCCAAACGCGCCACACAGCGCCAACCCAACCAGCATTCTTCGCATGCGACAATTCTGCACTACTTAAGTCGGCAAAATTTCGCGGTCTTCCGGGACCCGCACCATTTGCCGGTTCACTTGCACATACTGGAGCACAAGCATGGGTTTTCTTGCCGGCAAAAAACTGCTGATCACGGGCGTACTGTCCAACCGTTCCATTGCCTACGGCATTGCCAAGGCCTGCCACGCACAAGGTGCCGAGCTGGCTTTCAGCTACGTCGGTGAGCGCTTCAAGGACCGCATCACCGAATTTGCCGCGGACTTTGATTCCAAGCTGATTTTTGACTGCGACGTGGGCGACGATGCGCAAATCGAGAAGCTGTTTGCCGATCTATCGAAAACCTGGCCTACATTTGACGGCTTTGTGCACAGCATTGGCTACGCACCGCGCGAAGCGATTGCCGGCGACTTCCTGGACGGCCTCTCTCGTGAGGGCTTCAAGATTGCCCACGACATCAGCGCCTACAGCTTTCCGGCCATGGCCAAGGCGGCACTGCCTTACCTGAACAACAAATCTGCCCTGCTCACCCTGACCTACCTGGGCGCGGTGCGCACCGTGCCCAACTACAACACCATGGGCCTGGCCAAGGCGAGCCTGGAGGCTTCGGTGCGCTACCTGGCCGAATCGCTGGGCCCCAAGGGCATGCGCGTCAACGGCATCAGCGCCGGCCCGATCAAGACCCTGGCCGCCAGCGGCATCAAGGGCTTTGGCAAGATTTTGAGCGTGGTCGCCGAAGCCTCGCCGATCCGCCGCAACGTCACGATTGAAGACGTCGGCAACGTCGCGGCCTTCCTGCTGAGCGATCTGGCAGCCGGCGTGAGCGCCGAGATCACCTATGTCGACGGTGGCTTCAGCCATGTGGTGGGCGGCATCGCCGAGCCGGCCGAAGCGGGCTGAACCACGCGGCGCCGGGCTTTGCAGCGCGGCCCGCTATTACTTTTATAGCTGGCAGCGCCCATCCTTGCTGGGCTGGAGGCCAAAATGGTCATCAAGCCTGGCGCCAATACTCATAGCACCAGGCCGTCTCGAAACCTGCCCGCCGGTAGAGTGCCCGCGCCGGCGCGTTGCCGTCTTCCACCTGCAGGAAGGTGCGTTCAAACCCCTTTTGTAGCGCAGCGTCGGCCAAGCCGGCCAGGACACGCCCGGCCAATCCGCGGCCCCGGTAAGCCTGGTCGGTGCGCATGCCGTGCACGCTGGACCAGCCATGGCCAAAGGCAGCGGCGCCGGCGGCCACGGTTTTTTCGTTTTCGCGAACACTGGCATAGAGGGAATCACGGGCCCGGCTCAGTGCCTTGACACGGCTGGCGCCATCGACGGGGTCAAAGCCCTCACCCAGAAACAGGGCGGCCCAGGCCTCGTCGGGCGAATCGGCCGTTTGCGCAGGCGCTTGAGTGGATACCGCGCGCATGTCTCTGGCAGATGCTACCTGGACCAGCACCGGGCGCTCCGTCTGGTAGCCCCGCCGTTTAAGCTCTCGCCGCAAGAGGTCGAAACAAGGTTCGGTTGCGACACGAAAAACCGCCGACATGCCGCGGGCCGCGTAACGCGCCTCAATCCGGCCCAGCACGGCCTCGTCGACTAGGCTGTGCTGCAGCGGAACCGCGCTTTTGGCCCGGCCAACGGTTCCGCTGTCGAAAGGC
>DASXRN010000063.1:0-9948 GCA_036506595.1 Polaromonas sp.
ATAGGAACCTCGCCCGCGAATGCCATCAGGGCCAGCAGGAAAACAAGCCTGCACAAACAGGCCGAATGTAAGACTGCAAGCCCTTTGAAACTTCACGCCGCCCAATCTTGCTTTCCTTGGGACGACCATGTAAGGCCCTAACAAGTCTGGCGGGTGCGGCTCACGGCCCAGCTCTGCGAGAGCGCGGCTCAACCTTTTTTGTTGCCGAGTGTGAATGCCACACGGTTCGCGCACGCACGCAGCACACAAAAATCCGCCACGAGCGTATATTGGAACAGCGTCGGGCAGTTCCTGCCGGGCGTTGTTCAGGCCGAGCTTCGAAGGAGGTCCAGATGAAACCAATCATGAAAAGTCTGATATGCCGCTCTTTGATCGTTGCGCTAATGACGCTGTCTTTCCAGACGGCACAAGCAGGGATGATCGGGGCGGATCAGGTCGCTGCCAGCGTAGCGCCTGACCGCGCCGCGGTGCTGAGCGTACTCAGCCGCGCAGACACGGTAGCCCAACTTCGGGCCCAAGGCATTGATCCGGCGATGGCCCGCGAGCGCGTCGCGGCCATGACGGACGAAGAAGTGCAGACCCTGGCGACCAACATCGACACGGCCCCGGCCGGTGGTATGAGCACCGCCGCGGGCGTGCTGGCGGTGGCGCTGATCGCCGGCCTCATCTGGTACTTCGCGTTCCGCAAATAACGCGCCGCGAAAGCCGCGGAGTGATGCATGCCTGATCTCCGCGCTTTGATGATGGCCTTGCGCACACGCCGGCGCGCGGGTATGTGTTGCCTGCTGCTCGCCCTCGCCGGCTGCGCGCAAATGGTGCCGCAGACCATGGCGCTGCGCACGGGCTGGCCTGTGGGCGTGGCCCGGCAGGTCGAACTGGCCAGCGTCCCCTTTTTCCCCCAAGAGCAGTACCAGTGCGGCCCCGCCGCGCTGGCGACCTTGCTCAATCACGCGGGCGTGACGATCACGCCCGAGGCGCTGGTCGAGCAGGTCTACCTGCCCACGCGCCAGGGCAGCCTGCAAGCCGAGATGCTGGCCACGCCGCGGCGCTACGGCCAGGTGCCCTACCTGCTCGCGCCTCGCTACGACGACCTGTTACGCGAGGTGGCGGCTGGCAATCCGGTGCTGGTCTTGCAGGACATCGGCCCTGTCATGACCCAGTGGCATTACGCGGTGGTGGCGGGCTTTGACTACCCCGCCGGCGAACTGCATCTGCGCTCGGGCATGCGCAAGACTCAGGCCCTGCCCTTCACGCTGTTCGAGCGCACCTGGATGAAAAGCGGCTACTGGGCCATGGTGACCGTGCCGCCCGACCGCATTCCCGCGACGGCGACCGAAACCCGATGGCTGGCGGCTGTGATGGCGATGGAAAGAACGGGCGACGGGGAGGCCGCTACCCTGGCCTACGCCGCGGCCCTCAAGCGCTGGCCAGACAACCTGCCTGCCAGCATAGGCCTGGCCAACCAGTACCATGCCGCAGGCGCGCTCAAAGAGGCCGAAGCGGTGTTGCGCGAGGCCTCGGCGCGCCACCCAGGGTCGGCCGTCGTTTTGAACAACCTGGCCCAGAACCTGTCCGACCAGGGCCGCCAGCAGGAGGCACTCACGCAGATCGACCAGGCTCTGCGGGCACAGGGGCCATTTGCGGCCGAGGTGCGTGAAACCCGCCGGCTCATCTTGCAACGCCTGGCTGCCCAGCAGCCTCGAGGTGCGCGAGCGGGGTCGGGTTCAAAGTAATAGGGGGAACTTGGGGTCGGACTCGCCTTCATGCGGCATCCAACAGCCGTATCAACACCCTCGCATTTCTCTGCCCTTGGTCCTCGTAGTTGTTGTTGAACACCACGTGCATCGCGCCGACCCGCGTGGCGAGCTCCCGGATGCTGGGCACCAGAGCCGCGAGTTCCTGGTCCGAGTAGTCGTAGTTGAAGCGCTCGGACGACGCCGTGAGGCCTTTCTGGTTCCAGGTCTCGCGGTTGCGTCCGTGCAGCCGCAGGATGGCCAGCGCCGGACTCGTCACCTCCCATACCGCCGGCACGCTGTTGGCAAAGCCCTGCGGCCCGTCCACCACCACATGGACCACGTTCAGATCCCGCTCGAACGCGAGCGTGGCGGCGGCATGCTCGCCTTCGAACCAGGTGCGGTTGCGAAACTCCACCGCCAGCGTGTGCCCGGCCATGGTCTGCACGCAGTGCGCCACATGGTCATGCCCTTCGCGGTTGCGCAGAATCCACGGCGCAAACTGGAAGTGCACGGCGCGCAGCTTGCCCGCAGCTTTCAGCGGCGCCAGCGCCTCGATGAAGCGGCGCCACAACTCGTCGCGAATCTCGGTGGGCATGTCGCGGTAATAGAGCAGCTTCTTGCTGCTCAAGTTAGCGCTGGCAGCGATGGCGGCTTGCAAGTCCTTGTGCAGCACGGTCGGTGAGGTCTGATGCCCGGTGAACAGCCGGAACGCCTTGACGTGGAACACGAAGCCGGGCGGCGTGCGCTCGGCCCACAGTTGCGCGGTGCTGGCGCTGGGCATGGCGTAGTAGCTCGAATCCACCTCCACCATGGGGAACTGGCTGGCGTAATAGCGCAGCCGCACCTCGGCGCTGCGCGCTTCCCTGGGATAAAAGCGTGCGCAACCGATCAGGCTTTTGTCGGTCCAGGAGGCAGTGCCAACCAGGATGGTCATGGGAATTATTGATCTTTCCGTAATGGATGACACCCTTGCGGTCATCGCGCGGCCTACGCACCGTCTCGTCATCGCGAGGCCGCAGGCCGTGGCGATCCATCGTCGATCAAGCGCAGCCATGGATTGCCGCGCTGCGCTCGCAATGACACGGAGGCTGTCATGAATTGTGGAAAGCTCAATAGGATAGGTGGGATGGCACTCGGCTGCCACAATGTTTTCATTGGGAGTATCCTTCACAAGAGAGATATTCAGTGCGCCAACCACTGGGACGTGAAGGTCTACATCATGGACGTGCGTGAAGGCTTCATCGGCAGCATAGGCAACACACCACTGATCCGGCTGGCAAGGCTCAGCGCCGAGACCGGCTGCGAGATCCTCGGCAAGGCGGAGTTCCTGAACCCGGGCGGGTCGGTCAAGGACCGCGCGGCGCTCTACATCATCCAGGATGCCGAGCGGCGCGGCGCGCTCAGGCCCGGCGGCACGGTGGTAGAAGGCACCGCCGGCAATACCGGTATCGGGCTCGCCCACATCTGCGCGGCACGCGGCTACCGCTGCGTGATTGTCATCCCGGAGACGCAGTCGCAGGAAAAGATGGATCTGCTGCGCGTGCTGGGCGCCGAGGTGCGGCCGGTGCCGGCCGTGCCGTACAAGGATCCCAACAACTACCAGAAGATCGCCTCCCGCCTGGCTCAGGAAATGGACAACGCGATTTGGGCCAACCAGTTCGACAACCTCGTCAACCGCCAGGCCCACTATGAAACCACCGGGCCGGAGATCTGGCGCGACACGGCCGGCAAGGTGGACGCCTTTACCTGCTCCACAGGCACCGGTGGCACGCTCGCTGGCGTGGCGCGCTATCTCAAGGAACAAAACCCTGCTGTGCGCAGCGTGCTGGCCGACCCCTACGGCAGCGCCCTGTACAGCTTTGTGAAGACCGGCCAGCTCACGGCGGAGGGCAACTCCATCACCGAAGGCATCGGCTCCAGCCGCGTGACCGCGAACCTGGAGGGCACGCCCATCGACGACGCCGTGCGAATCAATGACCAGGACTGCGTCGCTATGGTCTACCGTCTGCTGCGCGAAGAGGGCCTGTTCGTGGGCGGCTCCACCGGCATCAACGTGGCGGCCGCCGTCTGGCTGGCCCGCCGGTTGGGGCCGGGCCACACCATCGTCACCCTGCTGTGCGACCGCGGCGGGCTTTATTCAAGCCGGCTGTTCAATCGCGCCTGGCTGATGGAAAAGGGATTGGCGCCGCAGTGATTGAGAGACCTCGCAACCCCGGCAAACTCGGCTCAAGGCGATGGGTCCACCACCAGATACCGAGTCACCAGATCAAAGAAACGGTCATAAAAAGGTTCGGACGAGATCGTTTCGCTGCCCACCTTGACCATGGAGTCATTGCTTGAGGTGAAGGGCAGCGAGACCGAACCAATCGCACCCACGCCCAGGCTGGCGGAGTTGTTGCTTTTCTTCAGGGCGTAGCGGTCTTGCAGGGCGGTGACGAAGCCCAGGGTGACTTTTCCGTCGCTGCTTTCCGGGGCGCAGACGACGCGAATCTCCATCTGCAGGTGCGACTCGGCCTCGGGTTGAAAGCTTTTGCGGCCATCCACCAGGTCTTTGGTGGCCGTGTTGATGATGTAGCCCTGGCTCAGCAAGGCGCGCCGGGCGGCCTCGCAGGTTTGCGCGGGTGTGGCGTCAAACAGCCGGGAGTAGGTGGCGGTAGAGCCAAAATCTTCCTGGGACGGAAACGCTTTCATCGGGGCCACGCAAGCCGTCAGCAAGCCTGACAGGCTTAACAACCCCGCCAGCCAGGCGGCGTTTGCTTTACGGCGCATGCAAGACAGCTTCAAAGCCAGGTACTCCTTCGGGCATCAACAAACGTACTTTAAATCAGCGTATCACAGCACCCACCCGCGCCGTTCAACTTCCCGTCAGGGCTTGGTAGGCCGCACGCGTTTCAGGCGCCACAGACGCCAACACTTGCGCATATGTCGTTTTATGGCGTGCCATCAGCCGCGCAGACGCCACCGCTTTCGAGTTGCAAAACCAGTGGCAGGTGTGTTGCATCAAAAACAGCTCGGCAGACAGCGTGAAGGCCTTGTCTTTGGGGGTGCGGTGCTGCGCGTTGCTGGCCGCTTGCGTGAGCCCGTTGGCATGGATGGCCAGGGCCTTGCGCAGGTCAAACGTGGCGCGGGGGAACAGGCTGGCGGCATAGGGAATAGACAGCGCGAGCTTGCTCACGCGCGTGTCAGCCGCATCAAGCCTGGAAAACTCGGCGCAGAACTGGTTGAACTGCTGGCACAGCTGCGTTTCTGCCGTGTCCAGGTAACGCCAGACTTGTTCGCGGCGCGCCAGGTCATCCTCGCCCAGTGCGCGCAGATAGCCATCGGCCAGGGTTTCCATCAGTTTTTCAATCTGGTAGTTGCCCAGACAGCGTCCCAGCAGGGCAATGCGTTTGCGCTGCTCGCTTTTCTTGAGCAGGTAGATGCCCACGGCCAGCAGGAGCACCAGGGGGAAAATTTCCATCGTCAGTTTCGATTGTTGTGAGTTGGTGAAGGTCAAGGCGGGCAAGACGAGAATTGTTGAATGTTCAACACGACCAGCGGCCGCGTCGCCTGGGGAGGCGTTAGCTTAAACGACGGACGGGCTTGATTCTTTCGCGGGAAATCGCGGCGCAGGCCGCGGCTAACGCACTGGGCACATGATGGCGGCTATTTGCTATTTTTTTAATAGCTGCTTTCGCATGTTCTGATTGGGCTAGAGGCTTGTTTGATAGGTATATTCAGGCTTTTCAGCCTCATGGCATCAAATTAAAATTCAGGCGTGCATTCCTGACTGCATTCGAACAGCACCGCCAGACAAAATCAGGCTGCAAGGTAATTTTTAAACTCAAACAATCCCGCCAAGCCGCCCTGCGCCTCGTATTCACCCATGACCCAAGTTGTCCCCGTCGCTACTGCACCCCCAGCCCCACCCACCCATCTCACCCCCCTGCTGACCCCGCACGGCCACCTGCGGCTGGTATCGGTTGGCGATGCGCCGCCTCTGCCTGCCGCGCTGCACGAGCGTCTGGCTGCGGCCTTTGCGCTGGGCGCCGGGCATGGCTTGCTGCACTTGGGGGCGGCTGAGGTGGCCAGCGCGCTTGCGCCCGGCTGGGCATGGTGGCGCGACTTTGCGGTGCGCTACGTGACGGGGCTGTGCGCCACGCCGGAGGGCGGTGAGATTGCCGTCAGCGTGCCCGACGCGGCGGCGCTTGATGCGCTGATTGCCGACGCGCCGCCCATGCTGGGTGTCGAATACCTGAGCCCGGACGTGCTGACCGCGCTGTGGCAACAGCTTGATGCCGCCTTGCGCGCCGAACTTGCTGCGTCAAAGCTGTCGCTGCAGGAATTTCTAAAAGCGCGCCATCCGGCGTGGAACCTGGTGGGTCGGGTGTATTTCAACCTGGCGGAAAATCGCAAGGACCCTGACGCGCCGTTTGCCTTTTTGGCGACCTACACGTCGCGCCTGTCGGCCCATGGCAAGGCGCAGCATCTGCCGCTGTCCAAGGCCCTGGCGGAGTATTCGGACGGCAAGAGCCGCTCACAACTGCTCTCGCTGCTGCTGCCGGTTCAACGCGCGGCAGAACACTGCGAATGGCTGCGCGAGATGGTGGAGGCCAGCGAGATTTATCACCCGCTGCGCTGGACAGCTGTTGAGGCTTTGCGCTTTTTGCGCGATGTTGCCAAGGTCGAGGCGGCCGGCATCGTCGTGCGCACACCGGGCAACTGGCAGGCGGGGCGGCCCAGCCGGCCGGTGGTCAAGGCCAATATTGGCGCCAAGCCACCGTCACAGCTGGGCATGGATGCGCTGCTTGATTTCACCATGGAGGTCACGCTGGACGGCGAGGCGCTCAGCGCGGCGGACATTCGCGACTTGCTCCGGCAGGTCGATGGCTTGCAGCTGATTCGCGGCCGCTGGGTCGAGATAGACCACAAAAGACTCACGCGGCTGCTGCAGCGGTTTCAGGCCGTCGAGCAAATTGCAGCGACCGAGGGCTTGCCGTTTGCCGAGGCCATGCGCCTGCTGTCGAGCGCATCGCTGACTGACGGCGGCGACACCAGCGATGCCGACTGGTCGCAACTGAACGCCGGGCCATGGCTGGCGGACACATTGCGCGGGCTGCGGCAGCCCGAGGGCTTGGCGCAGGTCAGCCCCGGCGCGGAGCTCAAAGCCACGCTGCGCCCCTACCAGCAGGCGGGCGTGCGCTGGCTGTACCTGCTGACCCGGCTGGGGCTGGGCGCGTGCCTGGCCGATGACATGGGACTGGGCAAGACCATACAGGTGCTGGCCTTGCTGCTGGTGCTCAAACGTGAGAACCAAAATGCGCCCGCCCCCAACCTGCTGGTGGCCCCGGCCTCGCTGCTGGCCAACTGGGCTGCGGAAGCCGAACGCTTCGCGCCGTCACTGCGCCTGCTGATTGCCCACCCGTCGGCCATGCCCAGCGCCGGGCTGCGCGCGCTGGATGCGCAACAGCTTGGCGAGGCGGACCTGGTCATCACCAGCTACGGCACCTTGCTGCGGCTGCCCGCGCTGGCCGACATGCACTGGCGCGTGGCCGTGGCCGACGAGGCGCAGGCCCTGAAAAACCCCAGTGCCAAGCAAACGCAACAGGTGAAAAAACTCAAGGCCCAGTCGCGCATCGCGTTGACGGGCACGCCGGTCGAAAACCGGCTGTCTGACCTGTGGTCATTGTTTGACTTTACCCACCCCGGTTTGCTGGGCACGGGCAAGGTGTTTGCGGCTTTCACCAAACAGCTGGCGGACAAGCAGCACTTCGGCCCCTTGCGAACGCTGGTGCAGCCCTACATCCTGCGTCGCCTCAAAACCGACAAGCGCGTGATCTCTGACCTGCCCGACAAAACCGAGCTCAAGGCCTGGTGCCACTTGAATCCCACACAAGCCGCGCTGTACCAGCGCGCGGTGAAAGAGCTCAAAGTCGCGCTGGAAGACGCCGAAGGCATTGGCCGCAAGGGCGTGGTGCTGTCGTTCTTGATGCGCTTCAAGCAAATCTGCAACCACCCCTCGCAGTGGCTGGGCGACGCTGCCTGGCAGCCGGGCGACAGCGGCAAGTTCGCCCGCCTGCGCGAGCTGGCCGAGGTGATTGCCGCCAAGCAGGAAAAGGTGCTGGTGTTCACCCAGTTTCGCGAAACCACCGCGCCGCTGGCGGCGTTCCTGGGCACCATCTTTGGCCGCGATGGCTTGGTGCTGCACGGCGGCACGCCGGTAGCCAAGCGCCGCGAGCTGGTCAAGCGCTTCCAGGAGGACGAGCTGACGCCGTTTTTTGTGCTGTCACTCAAGGCCGGTGGTTCCGGGCTGAACCTGACCGCGGCTTCGCATGTGATTCATTTTGACCGCTGGTGGAACCCGGCGGTGGAAAACCAGGCCACGGACCGTGCGTTTCGCATCGGCCAGCAGCGCAATGTGCTGGTCCACAAATTCATTTGCCGGGGCACCGTTGAGGACCGCATCGACCAGTTGATCGAGTCAAAACAGCAGCTGGTGACGGATGTGCTGGAGGGTGGTGTCGAGTTGATGCTGACCGAGATGAACGACCGAGAGTTGCTTGATTTGGTACAACTCGACATTCATGCCGCGCAAGAAAATTAAAGGATACAACCATGAGCTTTTGGGGATACGCGCCTTATGTCTCGGTCGCCGAGCGACGTAAAAAGGCCGAGAAAGCCGCCGCCAAGGCCAAAAAGGCGGGCGCAAACTTTTCGCCCGTCGAGCCCTCGCGCGGCGCCATCGCAAAAACCGTTTGGGGCAAGGCCTGGTGTGACAACCTGGAGCAGTACAGCGACTACGAAAGCCGCCTGCCGCGTGGCCGCACCTACGTGCGTAACGGCTCGGTGATAGACCTGAAACTCGCGGCTGGCGAGGTGCAGGCGCAGGTGATGGGCTCAAGCCTCTACAGCGTCAAGGTCAGCGTGCAGGCCGTTCCCGCCAAACAATGGAAGGCGATCTGCACCGATTGCGCCGCCTCCATCGACTCGCTGGTGGAACTGCTGCAGGGCAAGCTTGCCCAACCGGTGATGGCGCGCATCTGCACGCCAAAAACCGGCCTTTTCCCTGCCTCTAAAGACATCCAGTTCAGTTGCAGCTGCCCCGACTGGGCCTCGATGTGCAAACATGTCGCAGCCGTGCTCTATGGTGTCGGCAACCGGCTCGATCAACAGCCCGAGCTGCTCTTTAGCCTGCGGCAGGTTGATGCCATGGACCTGGTGGCGCAGGCCGGCAGCGGTCTGCCCAAAGCCATCAGAGGGCCCGCGGCCAGCAAGGTACTCGACGATTCGGCCCTGGGCGATGTGTTCGGCCTGGAGATGGACGAGCTTGAAGCCATGCCAACGGCCAAGCTAAGCCCATCAAAAGCCGGCAAGACCCAAAAAGTAGCCAAAGCGCCGGTAAAGACCATGCCGGTGAAAGCTGCCCTGGCCAAGTCATCCACGGCTACGGGCAAGGTGGCCAGCAAGGCCAGCGCGCTCGGTAAAGCGAAATTGCCCAAGCCAACTGCCAAACCGGTCAAGCGCCGCGCCGAGCCAGTCAAGGCAGTCAAGACCGTTAAAGCGGTCACGCTGAAGACTAGCAAGGCCCACGCGAAGACCCCGTCCTTGAAGACCGTTCCAGCGAAGTCGTCCGCCGGCAAGGCAAAGCCCACCATTGCGACGAAAAAGCCAACACAAAAGCCAAAGACCGTGGCCAGGTGATGATTTTTGAGTCAACCGCACCCATCAAGCTACAAAAGCGGGTTTCCCGCCGGCGCGGGAATGACCGGCGGCTTGATAAGCCAGCGCCTAACCCCAGTTTGAGCCCATGACCGAATCACTCCACATCGTCTGCCCCTACTGCCATACCACCAACCGCGTGCACGCCGACCAGCTGGGCAGTGCGCCTACCTGCGGCAGCTGCAAGAAAGCGCTTTTCACCGGGCGCTCTGCGGCGCTCGACGAAGCGGCGTTTGAGCGGCACATCAGCCGCAACCAGATTCCGGTGCTGGTGGATTTCTGGGCACCGTGGTGCGGGCCCTGCCGGGCCATGGCCCCCGCCTATGAGCAAGCCGCCGCACAGCTGGAGCCCAAGGTGCGCCTGGCCAAGGTGGATACCGAGGCCGTGCCCAGCCTGGGCGCACGGTTCAACATTCGCAGCATTCCGACGCTGGCGCTGTTTGTGAATGGCCGCGAGGTGGCGCGCCAGCCCGGCGCCATGGGGGCGGCCGACATCTTGCGCTGGGTGCAGTCA
>DASXRN010000064.1:0-10410 GCA_036506595.1 Polaromonas sp.
GGCTGGCCGAAGCCGCGCAGCGGCGCGATCAGGCGCATGCCCTCGTCGACATTGCCGGGGTAGAACAGCGCCAGCACCACGACGTTCTGGCCGTGCACCTCGGGTGGCAAAAAGGGCAGCGGCGGCGCCTGCCGCAGCACCGCCCAGACATTGAGCTGATCCGGCATGCGCTCGACAAAAGCGTGGTATTGCGTCAGCACCTGCTGGGCCTGGGCGTGCGGGAACACGATCAGCCCGGCCAGCACCTGCGGCCCGACCGGATGCAGCGCGAATTCGAACATCGTGACCACACCGAAATTGCCGCCACCGCCGCGTATCGCCCAGAACAGGTCGGGATGGGAGTCGGCATCGGCCCGCACCAGCTGGCCGTCGGCGGTCACGATCTCGGCCGCGACCAAGTTGTCGACCGACAGGCCGTACAGTCGGCTGAGCCAGCCAAAGCCGCCGCCCAGCGTCAGGCCGGCAACCCCGGTGGTCGAGTTGACACCGATCGGCGTCGCCAGCCCGAACGCCTGCGCCTCGTGGTCGAAGTCACGCAGCGTGGCGCCGGCCTCCACATAGGCTCGCCGCGCGGTTGGCGCGATCTGTACCGACTTCATCAGCGACAGGTCGAGCATCAGGCCGCCGTCGCAGACCGCATTGCCGGCGATATTGTGGCCGCCGCCCCGCACCGCCAGCAGCAGTTCGTGCTTGCGCGCGAAATTGACCGACGCCATCACGTCGGCAACGCCGGCAGCGCGCACGATCAGCGCCGGGCGGCGATCGATCATCGCATTCCAGATGCTGCGCGCGGTGTCGTAGCCGTCGTCGCCCGCCTGCAGCATCGGTCCGCGCAGCGTCGCCTTGAAGTTGTTCAGCGTTTCTGTTGCCAGTCCAGCCATGATTCACCTCTATCGGAATTCTGACGCTATTGCATCCGCAAGCCTGAAGTTGGCAGGCCGGCAACGTGCGACCGCTCGTCCAAGCCTGCTTTCAGCATCGATAACCATGATCAGTTCCTTGCCACCGGCTGGCGGTGGCCGTGGCCGCTGCCTATACTTGAAGATTGGACCGGCGGCCTGTTGCAAATCGTCGCGCAAGGCGGCCGCAAGCTCCATACGCAGCAATGCGTATGTATCGCGAAGGGGATGCGTCATGAACCACCTGACCCGCAACGATTACGCCGGCGCCCTGCGCCTGCTGGCGCGGCTCGAGGCGGAATCGGGCGATCTCGAACGCTTTGCGCGGGCCTCGGTGGCGGCGGTCAACGACTTTGTGCCTTCCGAGCTCGCCACGCTGTCGGTCTGCGATCTGGTCACTGGCCATCGCCAGGTGGTCGGCCTGCCTGGCCAGCGACTCGGTGCCGACGACATCGCCAGCTTCGACCGGCACTTCTTCGAACATCCGCTGGTGCTGCACCATGGCCTGGGGGGGGGCCGCGCCACGCACCGCATGTCGGATGCGCTGAGCCGGCGTGACTTTCACCGCACGCCGCTCTATGCGGAGTACTACCGGCGCATCGGGCTTGAATATGTGGTCGCGGTGCCGCTTTTCATGGACGGCCGCACACTGGTCAGCATCGTGCTCAACCGGCGCGGGCTCGACTTCAGCGAGCGCGATCGCGAGCGTCTCGATCTGCTGCGGCCGCACCTGGCCTTTCTGTACCGGCAGGCCTGCGTGGCCGCTGCTGTGTCTTCGTCGGCCGCCTTGGCCACGACCAAGGTCGTGTCGCTGGCGCCGGTGCAAGCCGATCCGCTGCCCGCAGACCTGACGCTGCGCGAGAGCGAGGTGATGCGCTGGCTGTCTTGCGGCAAGACCGATGCGGAGATCGCCGCGCTGCTGTCGATCAGCCCGCGCACGGTGCAAAAGCACCTGGAGCACATCTACGTGAAGCTGGGCGTGGAAACGCGCACCGCGGCCGTGATGCGCGCGCTCGCCATGTGCAACGGCCATGCTGTTCAGGAAACCGGCATCCATGGTCCGTCGGAACTGCGCATGTCGCTATTAAATAGATAGCGCACGCCTGGCGCCAACAGGGCTATCGCATCAAAATGTTCGACGCCAAAGGGCGAACTGGCCCGGCTTGTGCAGACGAACAAGAGGCAAACTACCAGCCCCCAAACAGCCTGCAGTGAAGCCTTGCATGACCGAACGCCCGAGCCTGAGCCTGATGGAGCATTTTGGCGAAGTGCCAGACTCCCGCACAGGGTCACCAAGGCTTTGGGCTTAACCCTATTCAACCCGGCAAGCCTGCCAAGAACGCCTATTTGGAGCGATTCAGCAAGACCTCCCGAGTGAAACAATTCCCCAAACTCTGCTTACGAGTGGTTCAGGACATCGAGGTGGCTTCACCAAACTGGGATTATTCAACTTCAGCTACGGCCATGGCTGTGGCTGCGGCCGCGGGTGTATGTGTACGTCCATGAATAATATGATCCGGTGACTTCATCAACTTCCGAGCAAATGTCACCCCCTGCCACACGACCAGGGTTCCGATTACGGCGAGCAAGGTGGCGCTGATGGGGCGGTTGACGAACACGTTGAAGCTACCCCGGCTGAGAAGCATGGCGCGGCGGAAATTTTCCTCCAGCATGGGGCCCAAAATGAAGCCCAGCAGGAGTGGTGCGGCCTCCATGTCCAGGCGCAAGAACAGATAGCCAACCAGGCCAAAAACGGCTGTGATGAAGATGTCATCCAGGCTGTTGTTGATGCTGTAAGTACCGATGCAGCAGAAAAAGAGAATCGCTGGAAACAGTACGGTGTAGGGAATCTTGAATATCGAAAGCCAGTAGCGCACCAGGGGCACGTTGAGAACGACCAGGAAGCAATTTCCCACCCACATGCTGGCCACCAGACCCCAGAACAAATCGGGGTGGCTGGCGATCATGTTGGGGCCGGGTTGGATGCCCTTGACGACGAAGGCGGCCATCATCAGGGCCATGACTGCGTTTTCGGGAATGCCAATGGCCATGAGCGGGATGAAGCTGGTACGTGCCGCCGCCTCGTCGGCAGCCGCTTGTCCGGCCACCCCCTCGATGCATCCGGTGCCGATCTCGTGTTTATATTTGCTGAATTTCTTGTCAGCTGCATAGGCTGCGAACTGGGCAATCGTGGGACCGCCGCCGGGCAGGATGCCAAGGATCGAGCCAATCACACTGCCGCGCAAGGCGCTGGGGATGATGCGCTTGAACTCGGACCAGGTCGGCATGAGCTTGATCTTGCCGTTGAACGGCGTGAGCACGTTTTTGTTGTCGAGATTTTTCACGACCTCGGCAATGCCGAAGCAGCCCAGGGCGATGCTGATCAGGCCAATCCCGTCCATCAGAAACGGCAGGTTCATGGTGTAGCGCGCAGTGCCGCTGTTCACGTCGGTGCCGACCATCCCGAGCAGGACGCCGACCATGGCCATGGCCAGGCCATTGAGCAGGCTGCCACTGCTGACAAAGCTCACGCAGAAAAAACCAAGCAACATGAGGGCACAGTAATCGGCCGGTCCAAACAGGAAACCCACCTCGCCCAGTGCTGGCGCCATCGTTGACAGGACCACAATGGCGACGGTGCCACCGATGAAGCTGGAAATGCCCGCGGTAAAGAGTGCCAGGCCTGTTTTACCCTTGAGGGTCATCTGGTAGCCATCGATGCAGGCGACGATGCTGCTCGCGTGCGGAATCTTCATGGTGATGGCACTCACGCTGTCACCGTATTGCGCCCCGTAGTAGATCCCGGCCAGCATGATCAGCGCGCCACCGGTGGGAATGGAATAGGTCAAGGGCAGCAGCAAGCTGATGGTGGACAAGGGGCCAAGTCCAGGTAGCAGTCCGATGAGCGTGCCCACCGTGCAGCCAAGGGCGCAATAAAGGAGGTTCTGCAGGGTCAGTGCCTGATCGAAACCAAGCGAGAGGTTGTGAAGGAGTTCCATATCAGTAGAGGGGCAGGCTAAGGCCGAGCAGGTATTTAAAGGCAAAGGCCACGGCGATCAGGCCAGCGGAGATTTTTATGTTGCGGACCACGGAATACGAGGTACCCGCAAGCGTGGAGCAAAACACCAAAAATACGATGCCCAGGATCATGTTGATGTACAGGGAGATCACCGCAAACCCGACAAGGCTCAGCAGAATGAGGGCGATGTTTTTGACGCTGTAGTCCAGGGGTACGGGGTCGACGAAGTGCGAACGCACCACCGAGAGCAGGCCGACCACAAAAAGACAGGAGCTCACCATCAGGGGAAACAGCCCGGGCCCGGACCTGCTTAATTCGCCGATCGAGTAATTCAGCGAAACCAGGCCAAAGAGCAGGGCAATCGCCATGAGACACAGGCCCCTGACGAAATTTCGGTTATTCATGTTCATGTGATACGACTCCAGGGCTGCGCCGGTGAGGCGTTGTCATTAACGGGGGGGTGTGTCATCCGGGTCTCCTTGTGGTTTTGTCCCGAGCCTTCCGGTCATGCAACTACGCAGCCGGCGAGGCGTTCGGGTTGGAGGGGATGTTAGGGATCGCGGCTTCCAATCGGCTTTCGTTTTTCGCACTCAGCCTCAAAATACGTGTTATCACTAATGGGGGGCGACAGGGCCGCAAGCGCTCATCCCTCGGTCTGCCGTGGCTTGGCGGGCAGGACGGTGGTTGTCGCGCAGATGCTGCTGGGCCCCTGGCGGCGCCCAACGAGGCTGTCTTCAACGGTTCAGCAATCAGAAGGTCTGAAGGAGCCGTAGCGAGCGCCCCGAGGCTGCATCGAAGACTGGAGCCGTACAAGCCTACGGTGAGGACCGCAGGTGCGGGATCGGGGCGCGCAGTAGGTTCATTCGCACCTTCTCAGCCCTGGCGGTCGGATGCCAGAGGCAGACGCAGGATGGCACGCAAGCCGGTGGTTCTTGAGACCGCGCCCGCGCTGTTGGCAGCGAAGTCTGCAAGCTCGATATCGCCGCCATTGCGCCGGGCATAGGCGCGTGCGATCGCCAGACCCAGCCCGGCACCGCCGGCCATTCCCGCCGTATCTGCCGCATCCGCTGCGTTGCCGCGCCCGAAGCGTTCGAACACCGCCTCGCGCCGCTCCGGCGCAATGCCCGGGCCGCCGTCGGCCACTTCGGCAAGCGCGACGTCGCCTTCGATGCGCACCGCTACGGTGATGCTGCCGCCGGCAGGCGTATGGCGAATCGCGTTATGCAGCAGGTTGGCCAGTGCCTCGTGCAGCTCCGCCGCTTGCGCGCGCACCGGTGCGGCCGGCGTCCCGGGATCGGCTCCGTCCGGGATGTCCTCGCCGCGGATGTCCACCCAGCCCAGGTCCTGGTTTTTCACGTGGGCGAGCGGCAGGTACTGCAGGACCACCTCGCGCGCCACAGCATTCAGGTCGACCCGCGGCGGGGGTTCCGCATCGTCGGCCGCACGGCTGGCGTGCGCCATGGCCAGCAGCTGGTCGGTCAGGCGCCGGCTGCGATCGAGTTCGGAGATGATGGCGCGCAAGGTCTCGCGCAAGAGGTGCGGATCCCGCTCGCGCAAGGCGTAGCCGGCCTGGGTCATCATGATGGCCAGCGGCGTGCGCAATTGGTGCGACGCGTCTGCCAGGAAGCGGCCCTGTTCGGCCAGCATCTGCCGGTGGTCGGCGATATGGATGTTCACCGCGTCCACCAGTGGCGCCACCTCGTAAGGCACACCGCTCGCATCCAGGGGTTGCAGGTCATGCGTGGGCCGCTCGCGCAGCGACGCACGCAGGCGCTTGAGCGGCCGCAGCGCCCACGCGATGCCCAGCCAGACCAGCAGCGCCGTCACCGCCAGCATGCGCAGGTCCTGCTGGAACTCACGGCGCAGCGAGGCCTGCCGTGCGTCGGCACGCCGGTCCGTGCTTTCGGCCGCCTGCACCTGCAGGCGGTAGCGCCGGCCCGCGGCGTCCATCAATTCGCGCCGCAGCGTGGCCACCCGCACCGGATAACCGTGATAGGCGGCCGTGTAGAAGGCGATATGGCCTCCGTCTGCGCCACCGAAACTGGGCGGTGGCGGGGTCAGTTCGGCGTCCGGAGGTGGAGCCGGCAGGTCGCTCACCCCCATCAGGGTGCGCTCCGCGGGTGGTGTGCCGGCGCCGGTATCCAGCGGGGACAGGCCCACGTGCAGGTGCTTGTGGTGTGCCCGCAGCGACTCGAACATGGCCTGCACCGCAAAGGGCGTCGCCAGGACGACTTCGCCGTTCGCGTCAATGTGCACGCTGTCGTCCAGAACGGAGAGCGGCTCTAGCAGGGCTTCGTCGTAGGCGCTTTCGAGGGTGCTGGTGCGCGCGTGGTGGTCGCTCCAGCTGTCGATGGCCAGCATCAGGGCGACGCCGGGCAGAATCAAGGCCAGCAACTGCGCCCGGATGCCCAACCAGCGGCGCCGTCCCGGCACGCGGTCAGGCGTCGGGTGCATCGGCTGCATCGGCATGCGCGATACCTTCGAGCATGTAACCCAGGCCGCGCACGGTGACAACGCGAACGTCGCTGCCCGCCAGCTTGCGCCGCAGGCGGTGCAGCACCAGCTCAATGGCGTCGGGCCCAGCGTTGCTATCGTACGGGAACACCTTGCCGTAGAGCTGGGACTTGTCCACCGGCGCGCCGGCGCGCATCAGCAGGGCGGTGAGAGCCGCATGCTCACGCGGCGTCAGCTGCAGCAGCGTGCCGCCCAGTGTGAAGGCGCGGCTGTCGCTGTCATAGGCGAGCGATGCGCATTGCAGCCGCGGATGTCGGCGCCCGTGGCTGCGGCGTATCAGCGCGGCGAGCCTGGCTTCCAACTCCTCGATCGCGAAGGGTTTGGCCAGGAAATCGTCTGCGCCCAGGTTGAGTCCGCGCACCCGGTCGGGCAGCGCCCCCTGTGCCGTCAGCACCAGCACCGGCGTGGGGTCGCCCCGGTCGCGCAGAGCCGTAAGCACGACCAGCCCATGCTTGTCGGGCAGACCCAGGTCCAGCACGACCGCGTCGTATTCGGTGCCGCCGGCCAGGAGGCCTTCAGCCGTACGCGCATCGGGCGCGTGGTCGGGTACGAAGCCACTCTGCTTCAACGCGCGTAACAGCCAGGAGGCCATGTCGCGCTCGTCTTCTACCAGTAGGATGCGCATGGAAAAACGCCGCCGTGCTCACTTCTGGATATCGCCCAGGCAAAGGTATTTCATTTCGATGTATTCCTCCATGCCATGGCTTGACCCCTCGCGGCCCAGGCCCGACTGCTTGACGCCGCCGAAGGGCACATGTTCGGTGGCAATCACGCCGGCGTTGATGCCGACCATGCCGTATTCCAGCGCTTCAGCCACGCGGTAGATGCGGCCGATGTCGCGGCTGTAGAAATAGCTGGCCAGGCCGAACTCGGTGTTGTTGGCGGCGTCAATGGCTTCCTGCTCGGCCTTGAAGCGGAACACCGGCGCAAACGGCCCGAAGGTTTCTTCTTTGGCGCACAGCATGTCGGCCGTGGCTTCCGAAACCACGGTCGGCTCGAAAAACTGGCCTTGCAGCTTGTGGCCGCCGGCCAGCAGCTTGCCACCTTTGGCAATGGCGTCGGCCACATGGCGCTGTACCTTGTCGACAGCCGAATCTTCAATTAGCGGGCCCTGCACCACACCGTCTTCAAAGCCGTTGCCGACCTTGAGCAGCCTGACCTTGGCCGCGAATTTTTCAACAAATTCGTCGTACACGCCGTCCTGCACATAAATGCGATTGGCGCAGACGCAGGTTTGCCCGGCGTTGCGGTACTTGCTGGCCATCGCGCCTTCCACGGCCGAGTCAATGTCGGCATCGTCAAACACGATGAAGGGTGCGTTGCCGCCCAGTTCCAGTGCCAGTTTCTTCACCGTTGGCGCGCTTTGCGCCATCAGAATGCGGCCGACTTCGGTGGAACCGGTAAAGCTGATGTGGCGCACCACGTCACTGGCGCAGAACACCTTGCCGGCGGCAATGCTGTTGCCGGAGTCGGCCGTCAGCACGTTGAGCACACCGGCCGGAATTCCGGCGCGCAGGGCCAGCTCGGCGGCGGCCAGCGCGGTCAGCGGCGTGAGTTCGGCCGGTTTGATGACCACCGGGCAACCTGCGGCCAGGGCCGGTGCCACCTTGCGGGTAATCATGGCCAGCGGAAAATTCCAGGGTGTGATGGCGGCGCACACGCCGATCGGCTGCTTGATCACCATCAGGCGGCGGTTGTTGTCGAACTGGGGCAGGGTTTCGCCGTTGACGCGCTTGGCTTCCTCGGCAAACCACTCGACAAAGCTGGCACCGTAGGCAATTTCGCCTTTGGCCTCGGCAAAGGGCTTGCCCTGTTCGGCCGTCATGATGCGGCCCAGGTCCTCCTGGTTCGCCATCAGCAGTTGGTACCACTTCATCAAAATCGCGTGTCGTTCCTTGCCGGTTTTGCTGCGCCAAGCCGGCCAGGCGGCGTTGGCCGCAGCGATGGCGGCTTCGGCGTCGGCCGGACCCAGGTTGGCCACATCGGCCAGTTTGGCGCCGCTGGAGGGGTCGTTCACGTCGAAGCGGGCAGCGCCCTTGACCCACTGACCGTTGATCAGCGCGTCGGTTTTGAGGAGGCTGGGGTCTTTCAGCAGGGCGAGAGGCGGGGTTTTCATATCCATGGTGAAGTCTCCTGAAAAGATGGGGCAGGCTGCCCCGGTGATTATGGAATCTGATCGGTTAAGTAGTCGTCTTGCCTGTTTTTGAGCGAGGCGTCACGGCGGGAACTGATGCAACTGTTGCAACCGCGGTCTTCAGTTGTCAATCACGCGCCGGGCAAAGCGCTCAAGATAGTCCATCAGTTGATTGGCGCCGTGCACGGCCGCTTTTTCGTCGCCGGTGGCGATACCTTGGGCCAGCTCCATGTGGTGGCGGGCGCCTTCAGCAATTTCCCCCTCGTGCTGGTAGGCATACCAGAATCGCCGGCATTGCACGACCAGCGGCACCACGCATTTGACCGCCGAATGGTTCTGGCTGGCCTGGTGGTTGACCTCGTCGAGTTCGTGGTCGGCCCGCATGTAGTCTTCGAGGTGGCCACGTGCCGCCGCCTTCACCATTTTTTCGGCACAGCGCATGATGGCCTGGCGCTGCGCTGCCGTGGCGCGGCGCGCAGAGCACGCGGCAATAAGGCATTCGAGCGCGCGGCGCGTCTGGATCACATCCAGGTGGTCCGCCAGGTCGATGTGGGAGACCAGCAATCCGCGTCGCGGCTGCTGGTCGATGAGCCCGATGGACACCATGCGCAGCAAGGCCTCGCGCACCGGCGTGCGGCCGAGCTGGGTCAGCTCCACCAGTTCCGCCTCGACCACCGGGCTGCCCGGCTCGAGCTGCAGCGTGGAGATCAGCGACTCGATCGCGTCGTAGGCGAGATCCGCTGCGCGTCGCTTCGTTGGGAAGGAGGGACTAGGCATCGAGGGCTGTGGCATGGGGGCCTTTGAGTTGTCGGCGTTGCAGCAGAGCTTGCCATTCACCGACCAAGCCTCTTCGGAAGAACGAGACGCATACGATGAAGGTCAGGCCTATGATGATTGTAACGACACCACCGAGCTGGGCCAGGTGGTTCTGCAGGCTGACGACCAGCGTGGCGCCGACCACCGGCCCCCAGCCCGTGGCAAGTCCGCCGAGCAGGGTCATCAGCAGTACTTCGGTCGAAGTCGAGAGCATGACATCGTTGAGGGCCGAGAGCTGGAGTACCAGGGCCTTGAGCGAGCCCGCCAGACCGGCGAGCGCGGCCGACAGCATGAAGGCGTAGAGCTTGCAGCGGTCGGTGTCGTAGCCTAGCGAGATGGCGCGCGGCGCGTTGTCGCGCAAGGCCTTCAGCACCTGGCCGAACGGGGAATGCACGATGCGGTGAATCAGCAGGAATGCCAGCACGAACACGCCCAGCGTGAAGTAGTACATGTGGTTGTCGGCTGACAGATCGACGAGGCCGAACAGCTTGCCGCGCGGGATGCCCTGCATGCCGTCTTCGCCGCCGGTCCAGGGGATTTGCACCGCCAGAAAATAGGCCACCTGCGAGAGCGCGAGCGTGATCATCGAGAAATAGATGCCGGTGCGCCGGATGGCCAGCTTGCCGATCACCCAGCCTATGCCGGTGGCCACCAGCACCCCCGCAAGAATCGCGAGTTCGACCGGCAAGCCTTTGTTGGCGAAGCGGATCATGAGGATGCCTGTGGTGTAGCCGGCCCAGCCGAAAAAGGCGGCATGGCCGAACGACACCAGGCCGGTGAAGCCGATCAGCAGGTTGAAGGCCAGCGCGAAAAGCGCATAGCACAGCACCTTCATGATGAAGACCGGATAAGCGATCTCCGGGAAGGCCGGCACCAGCAGGGCCGGCACCAGCAACACCAGCAGGATGCGGATGGAGGTCGGGATGGCCGAAGTCGCCGGTATGGCCGGAATGGCCGGGAGGCGGGAGGCGAAGAGGGGGGATGGGGCGCTCATTTCAGTTCTCCTTGCCGAACAGGCCGGCGGGCCG
>DASXRN010000065.1:0-5651 GCA_036506595.1 Polaromonas sp.
GACTACCACTGGATTCACATTCCCGTGGGCTACCTGCACTGCATTGGCAATCCGCGCACCGACTGGCTTTACAACACCGAGCCGGACGCCGGCCTGAATGGCCGGGCACTGCGCTACCCGCGCGGCAAAACGCTGGGCGGCTGCTCCAGCATCAACGGCATGATTTACATGCGCGGCCAGGCGCGCGACTACGACCAGTGGGCGCAGCTGACCGGCGACATGGCCTGGCGCTGGGAAAACGCCCTGCCCCATTTCAAGCTGCACGAAGACCATTACAAGGGCGCGGACGCCCTGCATGGCGCACGCGGCGTGGCGCCCGAGCTGATGCAGGACAAGCTCGACCCCTACCAGAAACTGCTGCGCCACCGCAACGCGGGCGGCGAGTGGCGCATCGAGAAGCAGCGACTGCGCTGGGACATCCTGGATGCGTTTGCCGAAGCGGCGCAACAAGCCGGCATCCCGGCGACCGCGGACTTCAACCGCGGCAACAACGAAGGCGTGGGCTACTTTGAGGTCAACCAGAAAAATGGCTGGCGCTGGAACACCGCCAAGGCGTTTTTGCGGCCGGCCTGCTTTGCCCGACCGAATTTTGAACTGTGGACCAGCGCCCAGGTCAGCAAGCTGGTGATTGAAAAGCAGCCCGACGGCAGCCAGCGCTGCACCGGCGTCGAGGTGTGGACCGGCCAGGAGCGCGTGACGGCGCTGGCCACGCGGGATTCGGAAAAGGACCTTGGGAAATTGGGCGAGGTCATCCTGTGCGCGGGCAGCATCGGCTCGCCGCAGATTCTGCAGCTGTCGGGCATTGGCCCGGCCGCGCTGCTGCAGCAGCACGGCATTGCCGTGCTGCAAGACCTGCCCGGCGTGGGCGCCAACCTGCAGGACCACCTGCAAATCCGATCGGTGTACAAAATCAAGGGTGACAAGCGCTGGGGCCTGTCGCTCAACACCATGGCCAATTCGCTCTGGGGCAAGGCCCGCATCGGGCTGGAATACGCACTGAAGCGCAGCGGCCCCATGAGCATGGCGCCGTCACAGCTGGGTGCTTTCACGCGCAGCTCACCCGACCAGCCCTGGCCCAACATCGAATACCACGTGCAGCCCCTGTCACTCGATGCCTTTGGCGAGCCGTTGCACAGCTTCAATGCGTTTACCGCCAGTGTCTGCAACCTCAACCCGACCAGCCGCGGCACTGTGCAGATCAAAAGCCCCCACTTTGAAGACGCACCGGCGATTGCACCCAACTACCTGAGCACCGCCGAAGACCGCCAGGTGGCGGCCGACTCGCTGCGCGTCACGCGCAAGATCGTCAGCCAGAGCGCGCTGGCCAAGTACCAACCCGAAGAGTTCAAGCCGGGCGTGCAGTTTCAGACCGATGAAGAGCTGGCCCGGCTGGCCGGCGACATCGCCACCACCATCTTCCACCCGGTAGGCACCACCAAAATGGGCCGCACGGAAGGACCGGGAAGTGACCCCATGGCCGTGGTGGACTCGCACCTGCGGGTGCGCGGCATACGCGGCCTGCGCGTGGTCGATGCCGGCGTGATGCCGCTGATCACCAGCGGCAACACCAACTCACCGACGCTGATGATTGCGGAGAAAGCGGCGCAATGGATACAGGCCGGGGATTGAGGGGCTGGCTGCGGCTCGCTACCGGGCTGGATCTAGACGCTCAGCCACTTGAGCAATTCGCGCATCCGGGACTCGGAGCTGGTGTCGAACTGCTGAACGCCAATCCGCTTGAGCAGTTCCTGCCCGGCTTCGTTGTCGGTCAGCGCCAACAGCAAACGCCTGGACGCGAACCGTCCCTTGCCTCGCTTCAGCACGAAAACCGGCCTCAAAGGGGGCGGGAAATCCCCAATGCACTAAGCCAGTGCACAGGCTATATTGGTGGTCTTGCCGACGAGCCCTGCTGCTCGCAACGCGAGGAGCCGAGGAGACACACAAGAGAGCAATAACAGATTTACAAGCAAACAAACATTCCACAAGATGTTTTTTTGACAAAGCGCTGGCAACCCCAGCGCTTTTTTTATGGCCGTCTGCTTTTCAAAACTCCTGCAACCAATTAGCCAGCAGCCAAGTACTGGCGGGCGCCACCAGCTATCAATACAATAGCAAAAACCATTTCGGTGCGATGAGACAATCGCGGCCATGGAATTATTCATTGCCTCAATCGCCTCCTTGCTGGCCGGTTTTGTGGACGCCATTGTGGGTGGCGGCGGCCTGATTCTGGTGCCGGCCCTGTTTGCCGTTTTCCCCACCACGCACCCGGCCACCCTGTTTGGCGTCAACAAAGGCGCCTCGGTTTGGGGCACGGCGGTGGCCACACGGCAATATGCCCGCCGCGTGGACGTGCGCTGGGCCGCCCTGCTGCCGGCCGCTGCGGCAGGCTTTGCCGGCTCGCTGGCCGGCGCCTGGCTGGTGACCGTCATCTCACCCGGGTTTTTACGCAAGGCCCTGCCTTTTGTGCTGCTGGCCGTGCTGGCCTACACCCTGGTGAAAAAAGACCTGGGCCGCCACCACACGCCGCGTTTTACCGGCCGGGCCGAGACCGCGGCGGCCTGCAGCATTGGCCTGGTGCTGGGCTTTTACGATGGCTTTTTCGGCCCCGGCACCGGCAGCTTTTTTGTCTTTTTGTTTGTGCGCTGGCTGGGCTACGACTTTTTAAGCGCCTCGGCCTCGGCCAAGCTGCTCAACACCGCCACCAACCTGGCCGCGCTGGCGCTGTTTGCCTGGAAGGGCCATGTCTGGTGGCACTTTGCCCTGACCATGGCGGTGGCCAATGTGCTGGGCAGCCTGCTCGGCACGCGGCTGGCGCTCAAGCACGGCGCGGGCTTTGTGCGGGTGGTGTTTATCGGGGTGGTCAGCGCGCTGATTCTGAAAACGGGATTTGATGCGTTCCTGAAATAAGGTCCGCACATTGGGCCCATGCCCCCACTAACGCGGACCGGCCACGCGGACCACGGCCACGTCAGCAGCAGGCGCACCGCCCGTCACGGGAGATGCGGCCACCTGGGTCTTCGCACCAGGGGCCACACCCGGCACTGGCGGGCTGCCGGCCGGCAGCATCATCGCCATCATGTCCGCGACCCGACGGGGCTTGCCAATTGGCGCTGCGGCCAGCCCTTTTTGCACGGCGGCCATGTCTTCCTCGCTGGGGTACTGGCCCATCAGCATGTAATCAAATGCCCGGCGGGCAATAGGCGCGGCTGAACCAGCGCCCCAGCCAGCATTTTCCACAATCACGGCCAGCGCGATTTTGGGATCGTCGGCAGGAGCCAGGGCGATGTACAGGGCGTGGTCGCGCTGGTGCTCTTCCATCTTGGCACTGTTGTATTTTCCTTTCGCGGCCATGGTCACGGCCTGGGCCGTACCGGTTTTCCCCCCACTCAGATAGCCCGCCCCGGCAAATACCTTGGTGGAGGTGCCTCCCTGCGTAACGCCCACCAGGGCCTTGCGCACAATGGCCACGTTCTCGGGCTTGTAGCCCAGATCTTCAGCCGGCGCGAGCGGCAGCGAATGCATCACGCGCGTGACCGGATCCTGCGTGCCGATGACCAGCCGCGGCTTGTGCTTGATGCCGTTGTTGGCCAGCACAGCGGTGGCCTGCGCCAGCTGCAGCATGGTGAAGCTGTTGTAACCCTGGCCAATACCCAGCGAGATGGTTTCGCCGGGAAACCATTTTTGCTGCTCGGTTTTTTTGAAATAGCCGCGTTTCCAGGCCTGGCTGGGCAGCACCCCGCGCACTTCGCCATTGATGTCGATGCCGGTGATCTGGCCAAAGCCCAGGGGTTTCATGAAGTCGTGCATGGCATCCACACCCATCTCGTTGGCCAGCGAGTAAAAATACACGTTGCTGGATTCCACGATGGCGCGGTTCATGTCCATGATGCCGCCGCGCTCGTTTTCGGGGCTGCCAAAGCGGCGGCCGCCAAACATGTAGAAGCCGGGGTCGTTGATCAGAGCGGTGGGCGAACGGACCCCCGTCTGCAGGGCGGCCAGCGCCATGAAAGGCTTGTAGGTGGAGCCCGGCGGGTAAGTGCCGCGCAAGGCCCGGTTCAGCAGCGGCTTGTCGATCGATTCATTGAGGGCCTCCCAGCTCTCGGCGTCAATGCCGTCCACGAAGAGGTTGGGATCAAAGGTCGGCTTGCTCACAAACGCCAGCACGTCGCCCGTCTTCGGGTCCAGCGCGACCAGTGCCCCGCGCCGCTCGCCAAACATGTCCTCGACGAGCTTTTGCAGGCCGATGTCCAGCGACAGCATCACGGTGTCGCCGGGCGTAGCCGGGTTGCTGGCCAGCTTGCGCACCGCGCGCCCGCCCGCCGAGGTTTCCACCTGCTCGACGCCGGTGATGCCGTGCAGCTGCTTTTCAAAACTCTGCTCGACGCCGAGCTTGCCGATGTAGTCAGTGCCGCGATAGTTGCCTTCGTCGTCGCCCTCTTCAATGTGTTCTTTTTCGCTCTGGTTGATGCGGCCGATATAGCCCACCACATGGCTGCCCAGTTCACCATGCGGATAGCTGCGGAACAACCGGGCCTTGATGTCGACACCGGGAAAGCGAAAACGCTGCGCCGCAAAGCGGGCCACTTCCTCGTCGGTCAAACGCGTGCGTATGGGCAGCGACTCAAAATTTTTGGACTCTTCGCGCAGACGCTTGAAACGCCGCTTGTCGCGCAACTGGATATCCACCACCTTCTCCAGCGCGGCAATGGTTTCCTCCAGATTGGCCACCTTGGACGGCGTGATCTCCAGCGTGTAGGCCGAGTAGTTGCTGGCCAGCACCACGCCATTGCGGTCCAGGATCAGCCCGCGGTTGGGCACGATGGGCACGACGGCGGTGCGGTTATTTTCGGCCTGTTCGTTGAGATCTGCATGGCGCACCACCTGCAGATAAACCAGTCGCACCGCCAGCAACGCAAAGGCACACAGCACCGCCAGGCTCGCCACCAGCACCCGGGCACGAAAGCGCGACAGGTCGGCTTCGACGTTTCTGAGTTCGGTCATGGCAGTGGGACTTTACGCTTGTTCAAGAGTGCCCAAGCCGCAAAGGCCGGAAAAAGCAAGACAATTTTCCGCCGGGCCGCCCCAAGGAAAATTAGCCCCCTCGGGGGGCAGCACAGCACACGAAGTGGCAAGCGTGGGGGCCATATTCATAGCGGTCTGTTCTGATCCGGATTGGGGGCGCGGCGCTGCGGCACCAGCAGCAGCACACTGACGACGGGCCACAACAAGGCCTCGGCCAGCGGCGCCAGCAGCATGACCCAGCCCGGAAAAGTGCCGCCCCCTATCATGCGGATCAGCAGCTCCACGCCGTGCGCCACCGCAAACAGCGGCAGCACCTGCAAGGCCTGCGAGGGCACCGGGAACCAGAGCAGACGGCGGTGAATCATGGTGGCAAAAAAGCTCAGCGCCGTGTAAGACAGGGCATGCTGCCCGAGCAGCGAGGACTGGTGCACATCCATGCCCAGGCCAAACATGAAGGCCACGCCTATGCCCACGCGCAGCGGCTGGTGCACATTCCAGAACACCAGCACCAAGGCCATGAAATCAGGCATCCAGGGCACGCGCCCCAGCGGCAGCATGTCCAGCAGCAGCGCCGCGATCAGGCTGCTCCAGATAAACACCGGGTTGGCGGGCAACAGCAGTTGCTGGCC
>DASXRN010000066.1:0-33342 GCA_036506595.1 Polaromonas sp.
TGTCTTTTTCAAGCACCTGCAAATCGACCGTGGGGTCTGCCAGCGCGGTCACCAGTTCTTCATGGTGGGCCGCCTGTTCGTGCGCACTGTGCAGGAACCTGTGGGCCAGCTTTTCAAAGCCTTCAAAGCAAAGAAAGGCACCGCCCAGCATCAACAGCGGCGTGACGGCCCAGGGCGCAAAGGTACTGATGGCCAGGGCCGCAGGCAACAAAATCGCCTTGTTGAGGAGCGAGCCCTTGGCCACCGCCCAGACCACGGGAAGCTCCCGGTCGGCCTTCACGCCAGAGACTTGCTGGGCATTGAGCGCCAGGTCATCGCCCAGCACACCGGCGGTTTTTTTGGCCGCCACCTTGGACAGCAAGGCCACATCGTCCAGCACGGTGGCGATGTCATCGATTAATGCAAGCAGGCTGCTGGCCATGGTTTTTTCAGTTCTTCGGGTTTGTGGGGTTTCCGGGTTGACGGCTCACTGTACTAAATACTAAATCCAGAGGGCAGATTACCAACCCAGCCACCGGCCCAGCAGAGCAGGACTGCTGTCAGTCTGCGCTGACAGGAAAACAGCCGCTTCACCTAAGCGCCCCTGCTCCGCAAGCCTGCATGATGGCTTTCCCAAGGAGATGTCACCATGGCCAAGACAGCCAAAACCGCCCGGAGCGCCCGCAAACCAGCCAATGCCGGCAAGACTGACAACGGCCAGCCGCGCGAGGGGCCGCCCGATGAGACGACGGAGGATGATGAAGACGGCCTGGAATTGCCGGTCGGCCCCGACGAGGGCACGCCGCTCATTCCAGACGATGAACGCGTGGTAAATGTGCCGACTTGAACGGGTACGGCGCTCAATAGGCCTTAATAGGCCTTAACAGACCTTAATAGACCTTAGTCCACGGCCCGCTTGAGACGTATTTCTTCGAGCTTTGCGCTGCCAAAGGCCACTGTCTTGAGCGAGGGCATTTCACGCTTGAAGCCTGCGGCTTGTTCGTAAAAGCGCAGGGCGCGTTCGTTGCGCAGCAGCACCCACAGGGTCACCTGCGTGCAGCCCTCTTCTTTCAGGCCTTCGCGCGCACCGTCCCACAAGGCCAGGCCGACGCCCTTGCCCCAATGTTCGGGCGCAACATACTGGGCCCAGATTTCGCCGGTGGTGGGTCTGCTTTTCGCATCGCGTGAGCGGTCGTAGCCGACAAAACCGACCACCTTCTCGCCCTCTGTGGCGACCAGCAGTTGCGGCTCGCTGAATTCAATGGCTTCGCGCCAGTAAGCCTGGCGCTTTTCCAGTGTCATGCTTTTCAGGAAGTCCTCAGGCATCAAATCCGTGTAGGCGGCTTGCCAGGTGGCGACATGAATTTCGGCAATGGCTTTGGCATCGCGGGCAGTAGCAGGACGAACGGAGTAGCTGGACATTAAAAAATCGCTTGTGAATCTGTAAGGGAGAAATGACAGGGGAAATATTCGGGGGGAGCAAGATTGTCGCGCAAATCGCTTTCGCGCCCGTCCCATCAACCCTTGCCGATGCGCCGGTTCAGCGTGTGGGGTAAATTCAGGGCTCTCTCTACTTCGCAGACCGCAGACGCTCCCCCATGCCAGACCCGGGCACGACACCCTCCGTTTTTACCGCCCGCCTTGAGGCGGCCGGCCCCAGCTTTGAAGCCCCGGCCGCACTGCCGCTGCTGCAGGCGGCAGAACGCGCCGGGCTGGCGCTCCCCAGCTCCTGCCGCAATGGCAGCTGCCGCAGCTGTATCTGCCTGCTGAGCAGCGGCCAGGTGGTCTACCGCATTGAATGGCCGGGCCTGAGCGCCGAGGAAAAACAGGAGGGCTACATCCTGCCCTGCGTGGCGCACCCGGCCTCTGACGTGGTGATCGAGCTGCCGTTTTGACTTTTTGCCACCGGGTCCGTGGCTGCGCGCATTTTCTTGCACAAAACAAGCCGCTAGCCCAATAAGCACGGGCGCAATAAGCTATATTTTCGATAGCAAAAAGGGTGCATAACAGCCCGTTTTTTGCCCGAAAAACCTGCAAAACGTTCGGCATGTAGCGTTTTGTCAAACAATTGTGCAAGCATGGACGGATGGAATCCCTGCCTCCCATCCCCGACCACATCACCGACGCCAGCGCGACCTTTGACGAGCATGAGGACTTGAAGGCCATTTTGCGGGCGGGCAGCGCGCATTTTGATGTCCAGATTGCGGGCGAAGTGCACACCGCCGGCCCCACTTTCCCGCTCTACACCGCCAGCATAGGCTCGCGCGATCCGTTTGCCCCGGCGCTGGGTTTTTTTGGCGGCATACACGGCCTGGAGCGTATCGGCACGCAGCTGATCCTGCATTACATGCGGGCGCTGCTGTTCCGGCTGGAATGGGACGAGCTGCTGCACCAGCAACTGCAGAAAGTCCGGCTGATTTTCATGCCCATCGTCAACCCCGGCGGCATGTGGGCGCAAAAGCGGTCCAATCCCAGCGGTGTGGACTTGATGCGCAACGCGCCGCAGAAAGCCGAGGGCCAGGTTCCCTTCATGGCCGGCGGGCAAACCTTGAGCCCGCTGCTGCCCTGGTACTGCGGCCGGCCCGGCGTGCCCATGGAAATCGAAAGCGCGGCCCTGTTGCAAGTGGTGCGCGAGCAGCTGGCCTGCCGGCCTTTCAGCCTGGCGCTGGACTGCCATTCGGGCTACGGCTTTGACGACAGCATCTGGTTTCCGTATGCCAAGACGCGGCGGCTAATGGCCCATTTGCCCGAGATGTTTGCGCTCAAGACCATGCTGGCGCAATCGATGCCGCACCATGACTACAGTTTTGAGCCGCAAAGCAACCAGTACTTACTGCACGGCGACCTCTGGGACGATGCCTATGACCACGCTCCGGCAAGCCATGTGTTTTTGCCGATGACGCTGGAGCTGGGCTCGTGGCTGTGGATACGCAAAAATCCGCGCCAGCTGTTTTCGCGCAACGGCATCTTCAACCCCATCAAGGCGCACCGCACCAAGCGCGTGCTGCGCCGCCATGCGGATTTGCTGGACTTCCTCACGCGCGCCGCCTTTGCCGCCCCGCGCTGGCTGCCGCAGGCCGAGCGCCGCGCCCAGCTGCAGCAACTGGCCACGGCGCACTGGCGGCCAAGGCGAGCGTCATGACCTGGGTGCTTTTAAGAGGCCTGACACGCGAGGCGCGGCATTGGGGAGACCTGCCGCAACGGCTTGCCGAGGTGACGGGCATAGGTCAAGTCATAGCCCTGGACCTGCCTGGCAATGGCGAGTTTTGCGCCCAGGCCTCACCGCGCTCGGTGCGGGCCATGGTGGGCTTTGCGCGCTGGCAGTTGCTGGCCCAGGGGCTTCAGCCGCCCTACAGCCTGCTTGCCATGTCGCTGGGCGGCATGGTCGCCACTGACTGGGCGCAGCACCATCCACATGAAGTGACCCGGCTGGTGCTGATCAACACCAGCATGCGCCCTTACAGCGGCATCAGTGACCGCCTGCGTCCGGGCAACTGGCTGCAACTGCTGCTGCTGGCCGCGCGCTGGCGGGACACGGACTATGCCGAGCGCGTCATTCACCAGCTCACCTGCCAGCAGCGGGCCTTGCGCGATCAGGACCTGGCGGCCTGGCGCCGCATCCGCAGCAGCGCGCCGGTGAGCGCGGCCAACGCCTGGCGCCAGCTTTGGGCCGCGGCACGCTTTTGCAGCGCGGCAGCGCCGCCCCCCTGCCCGGCCCTGGTGTTGTCGTCGGCCCGGGACCAGTTGGTGCATCCGCTGTGTTCGGCGCGCCTGGCGCAGGCCTGGCAGGCCGAACACCAGCAACACCCGTGGGCCGGCCATGACTTGCCGCACGACGATGTGGACTGGGTTGGCCAACGCCTGGCAGGCTGGCTTGGCAAAAATTAGTATGCTATCTTTTCAATAGCTGTATGCGCCCGTCTCTACTGGGCTAGAGCTTGTTTTTATTTACAAAAACCATCCCCAGGATCAGGCGGATGCCGCCGCATATGGGCTTTGCCGCTCCGCCAGCGCCCCCAGTGTTTGCATGGCTGCTTCAAAGCGGCCGTCCCAAGGGTGGCCGTAGTTCAGCCGCAGGCAATTCCTGAAATGGCGGCGCGCTGAAAAAATCGGCCCGGGCGCCACGCTGATGCCGTGCTCCAGCGCCGCCTGGTGCAGCGCCAGCGCGTCAAAACCGGGGTCAAACTCCACCCAGACAAAATAACCGCCCGCCGGGTGCGACACGCGCACCCCCGCCGGGAAATGGCGCGCAATGGCCGCCAGCAGGCTGGACAGCTGCGACTCCATGGCATGGCGCAGGCGGCGCAAATGCTTGTCATAACCGCCATGCTGCAAATAGTCGGCCAGCGCCAGCTGCGCCGGCAGGCTGGCCGCCAACGTGGTCATGAGCTTGAGCCGTTCGATCTGCTGGCCAAAGCGCCCCGGCGCGACCCAGCCCACGCGGTAGCCCGGTGCCAGCGTTTTGCTGAAGGAGCTGCAGTGCATCACCAGACCCTTGCGGTCAAATGCCTTGGCGGGCAGCGGCGCACGGTTGCCAAAATACAGCTCGCCGTACACATCGTCTTCAATCAGCGGAATGTCATGGCGGGCCAGCAGCGCGACCAGCGCTTGTTTCTTTTCCAGCGACAGGCTGGCGCCCATGGGGTTCTGGAAAGAAGTCATGAACCAGCAGGCCTTGACCGGATGGCGCTTGAGCGCCTCAACCAGCGCCGCCAGGTCCAGGCCCTCCTGCGGGTGCACCGGAATTTCCAGCGCCTTCATCTTGAGCCGCTCCAGCGCCTGCAGGCCGGCATAAAAGCCCGGCGACTCGATGGCGATCAGGTCGCCCGGCTGGGCCACCGCGGTCAGGCACAGGTTGAGCGCTTCCAGCGCGCCGCTGGTCACGATCAACTCTTCGGCCGGCTGCGGCATGCCCGTGCCCAGGTAGCGCAGCGCAATTTGCTGACGCAGCACCAGGTCGCCCCGCGGCAGATGGGCGACGGCATCCTGCCCATGAATATGGCGCGCCGTGCGGGCCAGCGACTTGCCCAGCCGCTGCAGCGGAAAGAGGGCTGGCGCCGGAAACGCCGAGCCCAGCGGCACGATGTCCGGGTCTTGCACCGCACCCAACACCGAAAACACCAGCTCACTCACATCGAGCTTGGGCGCAACCCGGGCTGAGGCCCTGGCAGCTTTGCTCGCCGCCTGGCCCAGCGCCGGCGCGGCCAGTGGCGGCATGGCCGAGGCCGTCACGTAATAGCCGGAACGGGGACGGGCGCGCACCAGGCCTTTTTCTTCCAGCCGGTAATAAGCCTTGAAGGCAGTAGAGGCACTGAGGCCGTGCTGGGTGGTGATGGTGCGTATCGACGGCAGGCGGGTGCCGGGGGCCAGACGCCCGTTGCGAATGTCGCCGGCCAGCAGTTCAACCAAGTGTTCGTAGCGTTTCATGCGTCTTTTTTCGCCTGTTGGCCGGCGACCATCTGGCATTCTAATTTGCAGCCATTTTTCATCTGCTATGGTTTTTTACGCCGCATCTGATGCTTACGCGGCCAGCCCATTTAGGGCATGATCCGGCCATGGCAAAGACCCTATTTTTCACGCGCATGCTGGCTGCGCTTGGCTTGATGGCCGCGACCTTCGCGGCCACGGCCGCCGCACCGTTTGAAGACAGCATCGCCCAGCGCACCCAGGCCTGCACCGCCTGCCACGGCCCGCAGGGCCGCGCCGCGCCCGATGGCTATTACCCGCGCCTGGCCGGCAAGCCGGCAGGCTACCTTTACAACCAGCTGCTCAATTTCCGCGACGGACGCCGCCACTACGGCCTTATGACGCAACTGATGGATCCGCTCAGCGATGCCTACCTGATGGAGATTGCGCAGTACTTTTCCGCGCTGGAGGTGCCCTACCCCGCCCCCCTGCCGACCGCGGCGTCCCGCGAGGTCTTGCAGAAGGGGCAGCGCCTGGTGATGCAGGGCGACGCGGCGCGGCAGGTTCCGGCCTGCGTGCAATGCCACGGCCAGGCCATGACCGGCGTGGCCCCCAATGTCCCGGGCCTGCTCGGCCTGCCGCGCGACTACCTCAATGCGCAGCTGGGTGCCTGGAAAGCCGGCCACCGCCAGGCCCATGCACCCGACTGCATGAAAGAGGTGGTGGCGCGGCTCAGCCTGGAAGACATCAACGCGGCGGCCAACTGGCTGGCCGCGCAACCTTTGCCCACCAACACGCACCCGGTACCCGCCTCGACGGCTTTGCCGGCACCGGCGCCGGGCGCTACAACCATCGCCTGCGGCAGCGCTCCGGCCACCGCCGCGCTGAATACAGCCCCCCAGAAGGCCCGGCCATGAAAAAAATCGCCAAGTTTGCGCTCGGGGCTACCCTGGCCGTTGCGGGCCTTGCCGCAGCCGTCTGGGCCCTGAATGTTCGCGATGAAATCGATGTGAAGGCACCCGTGGCCGCTGCCGCGGCCAGCGACACGCAGATAGCGCGCGGCGCCTACCTGGCACGCGCCGGCAACTGCATGGCCTGCCACACCGCGCGTGGCGGCGAAAACTATGCAGGCGGGCTGCCCATTGCCACGCCGTTTGGCACCGTCTTCACTTCCAACCTCACACCCGATGACAACACCGGCATTGGCAGCTGGTCGTCCGCCCATTTCTGGCGTGCCATGCACAACGGACGCTCCAAAAACGGCCGCCTGCTGTACCCGGCGTTTCCCTATCCCAACTACACCCAGGTCACGCGCGAAGATTCGGACGCGATCTACGCCTATCTAAAAAGCCTGCCCGCGGTGACTCAGCCCAACCGGCCCCATGCGTTGCGCTTTCCTTACCAGTCGCAAGCCGCGCTGGCAGTGTGGCGCGCCCTGTATTTCAGCCCCGGCGTGTACCAGCCCGAGGCCAATCGCAATGCCGAATGGAACCGCGGCGCCTACCTGGTCAAGGGTCTGGGCCACTGCAGCGCTTGCCACACCGCACGCAACGTCCTGGGTGCCAGCAGCACCGATCTGGACCTGGCCGGTGGCCTGATTCCGATGCAGAACTGGTACGCCCCGTCGCTGACCTCGCCGCACGAAGCCGGTGTGGGCGACTGGGACCGCCTGCACATCGTCAGCCTGCTCAAAAACGGCGTCTCGCCGCGTGCCTCGGTCACCGGCCCGATGGCCGAAGTGGTGTTGCGCAGCACCCAGTACCTGAATGACGACGACCTGGGCGCGATGGCGCAGTTTTTGAAGGAGCTTCCCGCCGCGACGCCGGCCTCATCTGCGGCCACGCCCGCATTTTCCAGCGTCAAAGGTGCCAAGCTGTATGAGCTGCATTGCGCGCAATGTCATGGCGACAAGGGCCAGGGCGTGCCCAACGCGTACCCGGCGCTGGCAGGCAACCGCGCCGTCACCATGCAGTCCACCGTCAACCTGGTGCAGATTGTGCTGAACGGCGGCTATGCACCGGCCACCCAAGGCAACCCGCGCCCCTACGGCATGCCGCCTTTTGTGCTGGTACTAAACGAAAGCGACATTGCGGCTGTGCTGACCCATATCCGCGGTTCGTGGGGCAACCAGGCCAGCGAGGTGACGCCGCTGGAGGTGAGCCGCATGCGGGCTCACCAGGGGAAATAAGGGCCGTGAACGCCGCGAAGCGGCGAGCGTGGGGGCCAAGCAATTTTCCACCGGGCCGCCCCAAGGAAAATTAGCCTCCTAGGGGGCAGCGCAGTACGCGAAGCGACAAGCGTGGGGGCTTATTGGTCTGCCATGTGGTCGCGCTGAGCCAGGGCCGGGAAACCCTTGAACCACAGCACAGCCACCAGCAAGGTGCCAATCCCGCCCGCCACCACCGAGCCAACCGGCCCCAGCAAGGCAGCCGTCGCGCCGGATTCAAACTCGCCGAGCTGGTTGGAAGCCCCAATAAACACCGAATTGACCGCGCTGACCCGGCCGCGCATGGCATTGGGCGTTTCAATCTGCACCAGCGTCTGGCGCACCACCACGCTCACCATGTCGGCACCGCCCGAGACGGCCAGCACAAAGAGCGACAGCACAAAGCTGCTGGACAGGCCAAACACCACCATGCACAGCCCGTACAGCGCCACGGCCGCCAGCATGGTGTGGCCGACGCGCCGCTCCAGTGGCCAGCGCGTGAGCACCGCCGAGGACAGCAAGGCGCCTGCCGCCGGCGCCGCACGCAGCAAACCCAGGCCCCAGGGCCCGACATGCAGAATGTCTTTGGCAAACATCGGCAGCAGCGCCGTGGCGCCACCCAGCAACACGGCAAACAGGTCCAACGACACAGCACCCAGCAAGGCCTTGCGCTGGCACACAAATTCGGCCCCCGCCAGCAGCGTGCGCAGCGATACCGGCTCGCGCGGCGGCGGCACATGGTCGTAGCGCAGCAGCGCAATCAGCACGCAACCGGTGGCAAACAGCAAGGCGCAGCTGGCATAAACCGCCGTGGCCCCGGCCACAAAAATCACGCCGCCCAGCGCCGGCCCGCCGATCACGGCCGCCTGCATGCCGGCCGAGCTGAAGGCCATGGCGCGCGGCAGCATGGCGGACGGCACCAGCATGGGCGTGAGCGCCTGCTGCGCCGGCATCTGGAAGGCCCGGGCCACGCCCAGCAGCACCGACACGCCCAGCAGCAGTTCACGCGAGGCCCAACTGGCTGAAGCCGCCCAGCCCTGGGTGGCCGCCACCAGAATCAGCGCCACCGCAGCCTGCGTCACCAGGCAGGCGGCAATGATGCGGCCGCGGTGCACCCGGTCGGCCACATGGCCGGCCACCAGGGTAAGCAGCAGCGCCGGCACAAACTGGTAGAGGCCGACCAGCCCCAGATCCCAGGCGCTGCCGGTCAGCTCATACATCTGCCAGCCCACGGCCACCATCAGCATCTGGTTGCCCGTGGTGCCAAACAGTCGCGCAAACCACATGCGCATGAAGGCGCGTTGGCCAAAAAGATGGGAGACGGTGTGTAAAGGCATAAGCCGTCGATTGTCGCCAGACTGTCGCAACACCGTCTTGCTTCATTACTACACATTCGTACAATAACAGCATGGTCCGCCCCTCCCAATACATTGACCAGTTGCTGCTGGACGCCGGCCTGGAGCTACTTCCCGTCACTGGCTGCGCCGGCCTTTCGGTGCGGCGCCTCACCGAACATGCGGGCGTCAATCTCGGCATGTTTCACTACCATTTCAAAACCAAGGACAACTTCATCAAGGCAGTGCTCCAGCGCACCTACGAAGAAATGTTCTCGGCGCTCACGCTGCGCGTCAACCCGGCGCATCCGCCGATGGAAAACCTGCGCGACGCGCTGGGCGTGCTCGGCAGCTTCGGCATCAAGAACCGCCGGCTGCTGGTGCGCATCATGGGCGACGCCATGAGCGGTGTGCCGCTGGCCGCCGACTTCCTCAAGGCCAATCTGCCGCGCCATATCGAGGTGATTGCCGCGCTGGTACAGCAAGCGCAAGGGGAAGGCAGCATGGCCAAGGCGCCGGTGCCGCAAATCATCGCCTTCATGGCCGGCGCCGTGGCCGCGCCCATACTGGTCGGCACGGCCTTGCAGCAAAACCCCACGGCACAAGCCGCTGCCGGGTTGGTCCTGTCAGAGCAAGCCCTGGCCCAGCGCATCGAGTTTGCCTTGCGCGGACTGAGCGCAACAAAGGACGCATCATGAGCATGCGCTTGCACGGCGCCGGTGCCCTGCTCGCCGTCACCCTGCTGGCGGCCTGCGATGGCAAGCAGGCCGACATTTTTCCCGGCTATGTCGAGGCCGACTACGTGCGGCTGGCGGCACCCATCAGCGGCACCCTGGCCAAGCTGCACCTGAACCGTGGCGACAAGGCGGCCGAATCGGCACCCGCGTTCGTGCTGGAGCAGGAAAGCGAACGGGCCGCGCGCCAGGAAGCGGTGCACCGCGTGGCGCGGGCGCAAGATGAACTGGCCAACCTGCGCCAGGGCAAGCGGCCGGACGAGCTGGCGGCCATACGCGCGCAGCTGGCCCAGGCCCAGGCCGCGCTGGAGCTGTCTGCCGCGGAGCTGGCGCGCAGCCGCAGGCTGGTGGCGCAGCAGTTCCTCTCGCCCGCCAGCCTGGACCAGGCACGCACCGCCGTTGCACGCGACCAGGGCCGCGTCAATGAGCTCCATGCCCAGCTGCGCCAGGCCATGCAGGGCGCGCGCAGCCCCGAAATCAGTGCGGCCGAAGAGGAAGTCAAGGCAGCGCAGGCGCAGCTCGAGCAGGCGGGCTGGCGGCTCGACCAGAAAACCCAGCGCACGCCGGTAGCAGGCGACGTGGTGGACGTGCTGTACCGCGAGGGCGAATGGGTGCCCGCCGGTGCCGCCGTGCTGACGCTGCTGCCGCCCGCCAACATCAAGGCGCGGTTTTTCCTGCCGCAAAAGCAGCTGGGCGCCGTCGCGATCGGCCAGGAAGTACAGCTGCAATGCGACGGCTGCGGCGCGCCGATTCCGGCCAGGATCAGCTTCATCGCGCGCGAGGCCGAATACACCGCGCCCATCATCTACAGCAAGGAAAACCGCGCCAGCCTGGTCTTCATGGTCGAGGCGCGTCCCAGCCCGCAGGACGCGGGCCGCCTGCATCCGGGACAGCCGCTGGAGGTGCGCCCGGCCGGCAAGCCCAGCGGACAGCCATCATGAGTTCTGCCAGCGAGCCCGCCCTGATTGACGTGCACGGCCTGACCAAGCGCTATGGCAACCGCGTGGTGGTGGACCACTTCGACATGCGCGTGCCCAAGGGCCGCATCTATGGCTTTCTCGGCCCCAATGGCAGCGGCAAAACCACCACCATCCGCATGCTGTGCGGCCTGCTCAGGCCCGACGCGGGCGAAGGCACCTGCATGGGCTACAACATCCGTACCCAGGCCGCGCTGATCAAGCGCGAGGTCGGCTATATGACACAGCGCTTCGGCCTGTATGAAGACCTGACGATCGAAGAAAACCTCGACTTCATCGCGCAGGTCTATGCCGTGCCGGAGCGCGCCCGCAAGGTGCGCGAAACGCTGGAGCGCCTGGGCCTGTCCACGCGCCGCGACCAGCTGGCCGGCTCGCTGTCGGGCGGCTGGAAGCAGCGGCTGGCGCTGGCAGCCTGCCTGATCCACAGTCCCCGGCTGCTGCTGCTGGACGAGCCCACCGCGGGCGTGGACCCGGCCGCCCGCCGCGACTTCTGGGACCAGATTCACGACCTGACGGCAGCCGGCCTGACGGTGTTGGTCTCCACCCACTACATGGACGAGGCCGAGCGCTGCCACGAGCTGGCCTATATCGCCTACGGCAAGCTGCTCACGCGCGGCACGGTGGCCGAGGTGATCGCCGGCGCCGGGCTCGTGACCTGGGCGGTCTCAGGCCCGAACCTGATGGCGGTGGCGCACCACCTGCGCGAAACTGCGGGCATTCGCAGCGTGGCGCCTTTCGGCATCACGCTGCACGTGAGTGCCTCCAGCACCCAGGCCGTGCAAGATGCGCTGGCCGCCCTGCCCTTCGAGGGGCTGACGGCCGAGGCCATAGCACCCAGCCTGGAGGACGTGTTCATTGCGCTCATGCAGGACGCGCAGGACAACTTTGCGGGAGAAAAAACAGGAGCAAGGGCATGAGCTGGTCCCGTTTTCTTGCGATCCTGATCAAGGAATTCCGCCAAGTGCGCCGCGACCGCCTGACCTTCGGCATGATGATCGGCGTACCCATCATCCAGCTGCTGCTGTTCGGCTTTGCCATCAACAGCGACCCCAAGCATCTGCCCGCCGCCATCGTCGTGGCCGACCAAAGCGAGTTCTCGCGCAGCTTTGTGGCGGGCCTGGAGAACTCGCAATACTTTCGCATCACCCACCGGCTGCAAAGCGAGGCCGAAGGCGACGCGCTGCTGGCGACCGGCCAGGTGCAGTTCGTGCTGGTGGTGCCGCCGGACTTCTCGCGCAAGCTGATGCGCGGCGAACGTCCGGCCATGCTGCTGGCCGCCGACGCAACCGACCCGTCCGCCACCGGCAACGCCATTGCCGCGCTGAGCGGCATCGGCCAGCGCGCCGTCGGCCGCGAGCTGTACGGCCCGCTGGCTTCGCTGCGCCCGGCCGAGGCGCCGTTCGAGGTGCGCGTGCAGCGCCGCTTCAACCCCGAAGGCCTGACCAGCTACAACGTGGTTCCCGGCCTGATAGGCGTGATCCTGACAATGACCATGGTGATGATGACCTCGCTCGCGATGACGCGCGAGCGCGAGCGCGGCACCATGGAAAACCTGCTGGCCACGCCCGCGCGGCCGCTGGAGGTGATGCTGGGCAAGATCGTGCCCTACATCCTGATCGGCTACGTGCAGGTGACGGTGATCCTGATCGCCGCGCGGCTGCTGTTCGACGTCCCCATGGTCGGCAGCCTGGCCCTTCTCTCGGTGGTGCTGGTGCTGTTCATCGCCGCCAACCTGGCGGTGGGCTTCACCTTCTCCACCATCGCGCGCAACCAGTTGCAGGCCATGCAGCTCACGTTCTTCTTTTTCCTGCCATCGATGCTGCTGACCGGCTTCATGTTCCCGTTTCGCGGCATGCCGGCCTGGGCCCAGGCCATCGGCGAGCTCTTGCCGCTCACGCATTTCCTGCGCGTCGTGCGCGGCATCATGCTCAAGGGCAACGGCATCGTGGAAGTGTCAGCGCACCTGTGGCCCATCGCCCTGTTCATGCTGGTGGCGGGCGTGGTGGCGCTCATGCGCTATCGCCAGACGGTGGATTAAAAGCTTTATTGAAAACTTTTTTTGAATCCGCCATGTATCCGGGGAAATTAGACCTTCGGCTTTAAACACAAACCGGCTTCCTTCAAAACCGGCAGTTAACATCGGCGCCATAACAACATCGGTGCCACACCGGTGGCACTTGAGCCAAGAAGGAAGCATATGCAACGCATCGTCATCGTCGGGGGAGGCGCAGGAGGGCTGGCGCTGGCCACCCAGCTGGGCAAGCGCCTGGGCAAAAAAGGTCTGGCCGAGATCACCCTGGTGGACGCCGCCCGCACCCATGTCTGGAAACCCTTGCTGCACCAGCTGGCGGCGGGCAG
The DNA here is from genome assembly GCA_036506595.1 of Polaromonas sp. Classification (GTDB taxonomy): domain Bacteria; phylum Pseudomonadota; class Gammaproteobacteria; order Burkholderiales; family Burkholderiaceae_C; genus Polaromonas. The sequence continues at coordinate 12,995 of DASXRN010000066.1, forward strand.
CTTTGATACCCACGCCGAGGAAATCGAATACCTGGCGCAAGCGCGCTGGAACCACTTCAAGTTCCGGCTCGGCAGCCTGACGGGTGTGGACCGCGTGAACAAAACCCTGCAGCTGGCCGCCAGCTACGATGAAGGCGGCCGCGAGATCACGCCGGCCCAGCAGCTCAGCTACGACACGCTGGTGATTGCCGTGGGCAGCCAGACCAATGACTTTGGCACGCCAGGTGCCGCCGAGCACACCATCAAACTGGACAGCCCGCAGGCGGCCAAGCGTTTCAATGACCGGCTGATCAACGCCTGCATACGCGCGCAAACCGTGCCGCGCACGGCGGGCAGCGGCCGCCTGACGGTGGCGATTGTGGGCGGCGGCGCGACCGGCGTGGAACTGGCGGCCGAGCTGCACGCCGCAGCTCGCGTGCTGGCCAGTTACGGCTTTGACCATATTCACCCCGAAAAAGATCTGCAGATCGTGCTGGTCGAGGCCTCGCCGCGCCTGCTGGTGCAGTTGCCCGAGCGCCTGAGCGAATCCGCCATGCGCGAATTGCGCAAGCTGGCGATTGAAGTGCACACCAATGAAAAAGTGGTCGAGGTCACCGCGGACGCCCTGAAAATGGCCAGCGGCAAGGTGGTTTCATCCAGCATCACGGTATGGGCGGCTGGCGTGAAAGCCGCGGATTTTCTTAAAACCATTGGCGTGGGTGAGGATGGGCAGGACCCGCTGGAAACCAGCAAGCTCAACCAGCTGGTGGTCAACGGCAATCTGCAGACCACGCGCGATGCGAGCATTTACGCCTTTGGTGACTGCGCCGCCTGCCAGCAGCCCGACGGCACCTGGGTGCCGCCGCGTGCCCAAGCCGCCTATCAGCAGGCCATGTACCTGGCACGCGCGCTGCCGCTGCTCAGCGCCGGCCAGCCGGTGGCCCCATTTGTGTTCAAGGACCAGGGCTCGCTGGTGTCGCTGTCCGAATACTCGTCGGTCGGCAGCTTGATGGGCAGCCTGACCAAGGGCAGCTTTTTCATTGAAGGCCAACTGGCCAAGCTGATGTACTGGGCCCTGCACAAGCAGCACCAGCTGGCGCTGGGCGGCCTCAAGAAAACCGCGCTGATTACTTTGTCCGAAATGATTGACCGCACGCACCGGCCACGCATAAAGTTGCATTGATAATTAAACAATTAACCAACCGGAGAAACCCATGGCAAAAGGTCAACAAAACAGCGGCAAGATGGTCAAGAAACCCAAAAAAGACACTTCGCCGCCAAAGACAGTGTCGCCCGATGCAGTGCGTCCGACCATCGTGACCCAGATTCCGTTGCGCGGCAAGCTGAAAAACAAATAAGCTTGCCGTGATGGCTGCTTCTGATTCGACTACGGCCCGCCCGGCTGACGCACAGCAGCCGGGCAATCCGCTGCATGGCGTCACGCTGGAGGCCATCGTCACCGCACTGGCGGACCACTACGGCTGGGAAGAACTGGGGCAGCGCATCAATATCCGCTGCTTCACCAGCGAACCCAGCGTGGCGTCCAGCCTGAAGTTTTTGCGCAAGACCCCTTGGGCGCGCGAGAAGGTTGAAAGCCTCTACCTTTTCATGCTGCGCGAGATCAGGCGTGCCAGCCCGCCCGTTCACAATTTTCCGCCGCCCAAGGCTTAGTAGCCATTGACGTGGCCCTCGACCTTCAAATCGTTTTTTCCGACGCACACCTGCTGGTGTGGAACAAACCCAGCGGCCTGCTTGCAGTGCCCGGCCGCGGCGAAGACAAGCAGGATTGCCTGAGCGCCCGGGTGCAGGCGCACTACCCCGACGCGCTCATCGTGCACCGGCTGGACATGGCTACCTCGGGCCTGATGCTGATGGCACGCGGCATCGACATGCAGCGTACGCTCAGCAAGACGTTTGAGCACCGCGCAGTCCACAAACGCTACACGGCCGTGGTGGAGGGCTGCCTGCAGCCACCGGCGGACGCCATCGACGGCTGGGCGACCATTGACCTGCCCATCATCGTGGACTGGCCGAACCGGCCTTTGCGCATTATTGATCCCGTGCGTGGCAAGCCCAGCCTGACCCGCTGGCAGGTACCGCCCGAAGGTGCCCAGGCCGGCACCACACGCTTGCTGCTGGAACCGGTGACCGGGCGTTCCCACCAGCTGCGCGTGCATTTGCAGGCGCTGGGCCACCCGATACTGGGCGATGCGCTGTATGCCGATGCAGCGGTGCGGGCCAAGGCAGACCGGCTGCTGCTGCATGCGTGCGCCTTGCGCCTGCCCCACCCGGTCACGGGCGAGCCGATGCAGTTTGAAAGTGCACCGCCTTTTTAGACGGACAAATTAGCGGGTGGACAGCCGGGTGGAACTTCAGCCCGCAAAGCGCCTCTGAGCTGTATAGCTGGAGAGTGCGCATGCCCGTCATCCCGTCATCTTCCACCGCCTTTCCCTCCCCCTCACGCCTGTGGCGGCGTCGCAGTGTTGCAGCGGCCCTGGTGGCCATGCCTGCCCTTTGGCTGGGCCCGCGCGCCCAGCCAGGCAGACCCCGCCTTGCGACGCCAGCGCAAACCGAGGGGCCTTTCTACCCCGTGGCCATTCCCGAAGACTCGGATTTTGACCTGCTGCGCAATGGCGCGCTCGACTACACACGGGGGCAACCCACCTGGCTGGAGGGCACGGTCAGCGACATGGCCGGCAACCCCGTCAGCGGCGCACTGGTGGAAATATGGCAATGCGACGACGCCGGGCACTACCACCATCCCGGCGATGGTGATCGGGCCGACAAGGCGTTTCAGGGCTTCGGCCGCGTCGTGGTCCACCGTGACGGGCGCTACCGTTTTCGCACCATTCGCCCCGTGGCTTATGGCAGCCGCACGCCGCACATCCATGTGAAAGTCAAACTCGGCAGCCGCGAATTGCTGACCACGCAGCTGTACGTGGCGGGCGACCCGCACAACGAGCGCGATTTTTTGTGGCGCAACCTGCAAGGCGATGCGGCGCGCGCGGCTTTGACGGTTTCGTTTGCAGCAGGCCCCGACGGGCTGCAGGCCAACTTTCCGATTGTGGTCAGGGTCTGAATGACGGCCCGAATCCGGCCCGAATCCGGTTTTGCCTTGCTGGGTTACCATTTTCAGCATGACCCAAGCACCTTTCACCCCGGCCATCACCCCACATCTCACCGTTCTCACAGGCGCCTCGCGCGGCATGGGTTTTGCCATGGCCCGGCAATTGCTCACGGCCGGCAACACGCTGCTCTGCATTTCGCGCAGCTCCCAGGAAGCACTGGCGCAGCACGCCGCACAGACCGGCGCCACCCTGCTGCAATGGACGCACGATCTGGCCGAAGGCGCTGCGCTCAGCGAACGGCTTGAAGGCTGGTTAAGCGAGCAGGCCAGCGTCAACTGGGGCAGCGCCAGCCTTATCAACAACGCCGGGGTTATTCCGCACATCAGCCCGCTCAGCGAGGCCGATACCGCCGAACTGGCCCATGCCTTGCGCGTCGGGCTGGAGGCCCCCATGCAGCTCACGGCCGTGTTTCTGCGAGCCACAGAGGGCTGGCAGTGTCAGCGCAAAGTGCTCAACATCTCGTCGGGCTTGGGCCGCCGGGCCATGGCTTCGCAAGCCGCTTATTGCGCGACCAAAGCAGGCATGGACCATTTCACGCGCTGCGTGGCACTGGACGAAGCGCTTAAGCCCAACGGTGCCAGAGTCTGCTCGCTGGCTCCGGGCGTGATTGACACCGACATGCAGAGCCAGCTGCGCGGCGCAGACCGCACGGACTTCCCGGACCGGGAAAACTTCGTGCAATTGAAAAATAAGGGGCAACTGACCTCGCCCGATGAAGCCGCAAGCCGTGTGCTGGCTTACCTTGAGCGGCCCGACTTTGGCGCGCAGCCGGTGGCCGACGTCAGGGATTAAGCTAGCCCCCACGCTTGCCACTGCGTGTGCTGCGCTGCCCCCCGAGGGGGCTGTGCTTGCTCGGGGCGGCCCTTCGCTGCGCACTATCCAGCCCCCACGCTTGCCACTGCGTGTGCGGCGCGAGGCCTTGCAGGCCGCGGCTCGCGAAACGCTTCGCCTCTGTCGCCTGTCCAAGCCTGCGCAAGCAGGCTTGGAGCCGCAGGCTCCAGCCCCTCGGGGGCTGAGAACTTGTCGGGGCGGCCCTTCGCTGCGCACTACCTGGAAAAAGTTCTAATAAACCTCGGGTACCACGATGTCTTGCGCAACGGGTTGGCGCACATAGTCCTCATGGCGCACCCGCTCGGGCAGCACAATTTTGGCGTGTTCGGTTTCCTCGTAAGGCATTTGCTGCAGCAGGTGGTGAATGCAGTTGAGCCGGGCTTTTTTCTTGTCGTCCGCCTGCACCACCCACCACGGCGCCTCGGCAATGTGCGTGCGCTCCAGCATGATTTCCTTGGCCTTGGTGTACTCCTCCCAGCGGCGCCGGGATTCCAGGTCCATGGGGCTGAGCTTCCACTGCTTGAGTGGGTCGTGAATACGGCCCAGAAAGCGCAGGTGCTGCTCTTCGTCCGAAATTGAAAACCAGTATTTGATGAGCTGTATGCCCGAGCGCACCAGCATTTTTTCAAACTCCGGCACGGTACGGAAGAACTCCTCGTACTGCTCATCGGTGCAAAAGCCCATGACACGCTCGACACCGGCGCGGTTGTACCAGCTGCGGTCAAACAGCACGATCTCACCGGCCGCAGGCAGGTGCGACACATAGCGCTGAAAGTACCACTGGGTTCGCTCACGGTCGTTGGGTGCGGGCAGTGCTGCCACACGGCACACGCGGGGGTTCAGACGCTGGGTAATGCGCTTGATCACACCGCCCTTGCCGGCGGCATCACGCCCTTCAAACAGAATAACCACCTTGTGGCCCGTGCTGACCACCCAGTCCTGCAACTTGACCAGTTCAGCCTGGAGGCGAAACAGCTCGCGGAAATACTGGCGGCGACTTTCCTTGTCCTTGGCTCTGTGGCCATGCGGCTCGTCACCTGTCAACTGCTCCGCGGTTCGGTCTTCCAGCTCCATCTCCAGTTCTTCGTCGTAGCTGTCGATAAGGTCGTGGCGGATACGCCGCAGCAATTCTTCGTCGCTTGAATTCAAGGGGCTCTCCTGCAAAGACCTGAAGATGAATCAACCCCATCAGCCTACAGAAGTCACATTTCAATTTAATGAAACGCCCTGGCGTTGGCGCAAATGGAATTGCCCGGTGACTGCGCACAGGATTTATGCTATTTTTTTGATAGCACCATGAGGCCGTCGTTACCGGCCACCAGGCTAATTTTCTTTAAACCAAGCCATTCCAGCCTCAAGTGCATTAGGCCGACTTGAGAATCTGGTAAATCTCATCCTTGATTTTCAGCCGTCTTTTCTTCAAGTCTTCAAGGGCCTCGTCGCTGATGGCGCCCACGCCGAATTCGTATTTGGTAATCGCGTGGTTATCTGCGTCGTATTGGGCGAAAAGGCTGGAAAAGTGGGGATCTGAGGTCTTGAGGCTGCGCATTTTCTCCAGATACTGCGGAAACTCATGGGCCAGATCGTGGTTTAGCAACTCCATGAAAGCTCCTTGTAGTGGGCAAAACTCTGCCGCTTGCCGCGGCAACGGATACGCTATATGCCTAGTCGCGAACGACCAGCACCGGCAAATGCGCATGTGACAACACCTGGGCCGTGACGCTGCCCAGCACCAGCCTTTCCAGGCCGCGCCGGCCATGTGAGCCCATCACCAGCAGGTCGGCCCCCACGGACTCGGCGGTCTCAAGAATGCCGCGGTAAATCGCATGGCCTTCAACGACGGATGCGGTGACGGTGATGCCATGCTCCTGGAAAGCCTGCTTTGCGTGCTTGATGGCTTCATTGGCTTCAGCGGTAGCCGCACTGAGGTATTCCGCCTGGCCATAGGAAAAATCAGCGCCCACCCCGCTGAAGGCGTAGGGATCTATGACGTAAATAACGGTTACCTCGCTCTTGAAAGCCTCGGCCATGGCAATTGCCTTGTCGATGGCCTGCCCCGCAGTGGACGAGCCGTCGACAGGAACCAAAATGTGCTTGAACATGATGAGGTCTCCTTGAAAGCCATAGAGCCATTCTCAAGCACGAACCCTGCCCGGTCAATGCCCGGTGTGGTAGCGCCTTATTCCGTCTCTAATTCGATGCGAGATTGGGCACTCCGCCGCAGTCAGTGCTGTAACGGCCAAGGCGGAGCAACGACATATCGTATTGAAGTAGCAATGGAATCAAGGCTCGATCTTCACGCCCTTCCAGAAAGCCACACGCCCCCTGATGTTTTCGGCCTCGGATTTGGGGTCGGGGTAATACCAGACCGCATCCGTGTTCATTTCGCCATTGACCAGCAGCGAGTAGTAGCTGGCCTGGCCTTTCCAGCTGCACATGGTGTGGTGGTTGCTAAAGGTCACATAGTCGCGGTCGAGCGAAGTCTCGGGGAAATAGTGGTTGCCCTCGACAACCACGGTGTCGTCGCTTTGCGCAATGACTGCGCCGTTCCAGATTGCTTTCATGGGTTTCTTCCTGAAGTGCGCTTGATCTTCGCACAATGCTACGCCAGCGCGGCAGGTCTTGCCGACGCAGGGTTTCGCGCAGGCAGCCATGGACATTGCGCGCGTCGAAAAGGGGCCGATGGCTGGCACCGACACCCGATAAAGTGAGCAAGAAGGCCAGAAGGAGCCGGCGCTATCAGTCGTCGTGACCCCTGCCATGACCCTTGCCGTGACCGTGACCTTTGCCATGGTGCTTGTCTTGGCGCCATTCATGGTCGTCGTCATGGTCTTCGTCACCCCTGACCTTGACGAAGTAAACAGGCTGGCCGCAGGCGTTGTACTTCGCGCAATGCTTGGCCCATTTTTTGGCATGGCCGGGGGGTACATGCAAATACAGCGGTGCCTGTTGCACCAACACCGGCGGACGCTGAATGATGAGCGGCTGCGCATAGATGAGCGGTGGCGGTGGCGCATTGCCAATATCAATACGGCCGTACACGCCGGGCGTCAGGGCGCCTTCAACCGTGGCGTTCACGTAGGGAGTTGCGGCCAGGGCGGCGCCGCCCCACAGGGCGGACACGGCGACCAGACTGGCCACCAGCCAGGGTTTGGCAGTTGTTTTCATGTCTCTTTCTTTCGTGGGTCAAATCAGGTCAAATCAAGTAATGAGGCGATCAGGCCACTTGAGCGCTGTAGTTTAAAACGCTGGCTGCCGATGAGGTAGCCGGGGCTACGGGTCGAACCGTGTTGCCCTCCACCACCACGCGCGAACCGGCGGCCACGGCACTGGCCTGCTCAATCGTGCGGACCGAGCCGTCATGCATGCGTACGCGCATCCGGTAAACGGTCACTTTGTTCATGTTTTTCTCGATGGCATTGCCGGCAAAGGCACCACCTGCCACACCCAGCACGGTCATGGCCGTCTTGCCGTTGCCGCCGCCCATCTGGTTACCCAGCAGGCCGCCGACCACGCCGCCAGCCACGGTGCCCAGGCCGATGGTGCTGTTGCCGACCGCAACGCCGTTGACCTGGCCCTGGCGCTGCACGGCCGTTACCGCTTCAACCGTGCCGCAATGGGAACAAGAGGATTGCGCAACCGTGCTGGGCGAATTGATGTTTTTAGGGGTGTTGGTGTGCGGCCGTTTTGCCGTATCCGCTGCCAGTTTTGACACAGGTGCACTGCCGTTGCCGGTCAAGGCGGAAGCTACCCTGGTATCGGCCCCACCGGGTTGCGCTTCGGAGCGGTTGACCACCAGAGCGGCGGCGAGCGCCATGACCGTCACGCCCATGACCGCCATGGTGGGAATCAGCGCCTTGCTGTGGCGCAGCCGTTCGGTGAACTCCGGCACGTTGTTCGAGTCGCTTTTCGAGTTGTTTTTTGCGTTGTTGAATAGTTGCTGGTTGGCATCCATGGTGGAACTCCTTTTTCTTGAGTTCCGTTTGTAACAAGCAGGCTTGATACCTCGTGTATGACGAGGTGACATTGGTAAGTAAACTTTGCAGAAGCAGGCTAAAACAGGTGCTTTTCCGCGCCTTGACAGCGCTTCACGCGCGCTTTACACGCCCCCATGGGGATGGGTCGGGTCAACCCACAGCACCGTGACAGGCTTTTCCACAGGCTCAATAGCCAGATTCACCGCCACGGCCTCGCCGTCGCTGCGACACAGCACACACTCCAGCACGTCGGTCGGGCTGGCGTTGATTTCCTGGTGCGGCACATAGGGAGGTACATAAATAAAGTCGCCCGGCCCGGCTTCGGCTGTGAACTCCAGATGATCGCCCCAACGCATGCGGGCCCGTCCCCTGATCACATAAATCACGCTTTCGAGATGGCCGTGGTGGTGAGCGCCGGTTTTGGCATCGGGATGGATGGTGACCGTGCCGGCCCACAGCTTTTGCGCGCCCACGCGGGCAAAGTTGATCGCCGCACGCCTGTCCATGCCCGGCGTTTGTGCGGTATTGCTGTCGAGCTGGTTACCGGGGATCACCCGCACGCCGTCATGCTTCCAGGCGGGCTCGTGTTGCGCAGGGGTGTGATGATGTGTGTTGTCAGTGCTCATGTCAGCCGCCGGTGGTGCGTGGACTGCCAGCGTACACCATCGTTACGCGTTCAGTCCAGAACCACCACATGCCCCTGCTGCGGATCGATGCGCCCGCCATGCAGGTCATCAATCAGCGCCTGCGCCGCCTCAAAGCCGCGGTGTTCACGCACCTGCATCCAGGGGTCCTGCGCATCGCTGACGCGCCGGATGAAGGCCAGCTGCGCTTCGTTAAAGCGCTGGTTCACCACGGCATGCCCCCAGTCGGCGTTGCGTTTGCGGATTTGCACGGGGGCAAAGTAGAACTTCGGTTCAGGGCCCGGCAGGTCCAGCGGGCGCAGGAACTGCGTGTTTTGCGCCGAACCCGCATAACAGTCGTACACCAGCGATTCACCGAAGTGTTGGTGTATCGCCCGCCGCAAGTCTTCGTCGCCGGAAAAATCGACATACAGCGTGGGCTTGCTGCGGTCAATGGACATCAGTTCCGCGTAGCTGGCAACCTCGCCATAACATCCAAGCCCTTGCACAAAGCCCTTGTTGCGTGCCGAAGTCAGGGCAATGCGCTTGATCTGCGGATAAGCCTCCAGGCAGAAGGCCGTGCCATAGGCAGTTTTGCTGGAAGCGCTGGAAAAGACCAACTGCTCTGCTCCGAAAAAAGCGTTGTCCTGCACAAAATCGGCCAGCATGAAGGAGGTGATGAACAGCGGACGCACCAGCATCTGGTAGTTTTCGTCGGCTTCCCGGTAGGCGGCATCGGCGCTGCAGCGCATGTACTGGTTGTAGGCCGAGGTCAGGGTTTTGCGATGCGCCGCGCCGTCATAAAAGCCGCGCTCTGTCACCCGCTCGGGCTGCACGCGCAGATGGCTGGCAATGGGAAAGTAGCCGTAAAACCGCTCGCCGACTTCCACGCCGGGCACGCTGGAACTCACCACATCGGCAAAACCCCAGACCGGCATGTGACCCCATTCCGCCTCGCCGGTCGGGAAAAAGTCCCAGTACTGCATGGCCTCGCCAAACGCGGCGTAGGTGATGTTGTTGGTGGTGATGGCCACGCGCCTGATTTTCAGCAGCGCCTCGCCGGCGAAAGGGGCAATGCCAGAGTCGCCCGCGCGCTTTTGAATGTCGATGCGGGTGTGATTCAATGCATTCTTGCGCGTGAGCAGCCGTGTCAGTGAGGCCGGATTGTTCATGGTGGTTCTTCCTGTGGGAGTTGTGTGTAGCGAAGGGCCGCCCCGAGCAAGCACAGCCCACTCGGGGGGCAGCGTAGTACGCGGAGCGACAAGCGTGGGGGCTTATTTATTCAAGCGAGTGATGACCAATGTATAGCCGCCGCCCTTCGTCCGGGTTCGGAAAACCAGTGCCCGCCCCATCGATCGCAAAACCCCTCAAACGCCCCACACAGGCCCGCGCGGTGTTCACCGTGCAGGCGATTTACGACGCTTTTGTTCGGATTTGGCGCCAACACGGATGGGCCGGCGTGAGCACACGTGCCGTGGCGCTGGAGACCGGCGTGTCGGTCGGAACCCTCTACGACTACTTTCCCAACAAGGCCGCCCTGCTTTCCGGTTATGTGCGGCATTGCATGGATCAGCTGTTGCAGGCGATTGAACAGCAGGCCGTGGCGCCGCCGCACCTCAAGGGGGAGCAACGGCTGCAGGCACTCATACGCCTGGCCTGCGGCGTCAACACGCCGGAGCTGCCCTGGTTTGACGCCAGCATGTTGGCCCTGGAGGCCGGTATTGCCGAAGCCAAGCACCACAGGCGCGTGCACGAGGAACTGCTTGCCGCGTGGATCAGGGTGTTTGAGGCCTGTAATGACCTGCCCGCAAGGCCCTCACCCGAGGCGATTCAGGCCATGCACCTGGCCGTCTGGGGCGGGCGGCGCTATGGCTTGCTGATTGGCTTGAGCGATGCTGAAGCCGCGCAGTGGGCTCTGCAGATGGAACGGCTATGCCTGGCGCTGGTGAAAGCCGGGTAGCGCCCCCGCTTTATTTGTAGCGCTCGCGTGCCAGCGCTGCGCCTTGCGCCAGTGCCTGGAGTTTCTTCAGCGCCACCTCACGGTCCATAGGTGCCAGGCCGCAGTTGGTGCAGGGCAGCAAGCGATTTTTCGGCACATATTGCAGCGCCCTGCCAATCGTGTCGGCCACCTGTTCCGGCGTTTCGATGTCATCACTGGCCACGTCGATCACGCCGACCATGACGTCCTTGCCGTCCAGAAGGGCCATCAGGTGCGGCGGCACATGCGAGTGGTAGCACTCCAGGCTCACCTGCTGGATGCTGCTTTTGGCCAGCGCCGGAAACACCTCTTCGTACTGGCGCCATTCTTCGCCCAGCGAGGCCTTCCAGTCGATATTGGCCTTGATGCCGTAGCCGTAGCAGATGTGCACGGCCGTGGTGCAGGTCAGGCCCTGCGCGGCACGCTCCAACGCCTTCACGCCCCAGTCGGCGGCCTCTTTCATGTAGACATTGAAGGCCGGCTCATCAAACTGGATGATGTCCACGCCGTCGGCCTGCAGGGCCAGCGCCTCCTGGTTGAGCAGTTCGGCAAAGGCCATGGCCATCTTGACCTTGTCGCCGTAAAACTGGTCCGAGACAGTGTCGACAATCGTCATCGGCCCGGGCAGCGTGAACTTGATCTTTTTGCTCGTGTGAGCGCGCAGCAGCTGGGCTTCGGTGGCATGCACGCGGCCCTTCAGCTTCAGCGCCGCCACCACCTGCGGCACCATGGCGTCGTAGCGGTTGTTGCGTATGCCCATCTTGACCTTGTGATCAAAGTCAATGCCGGCCACCTGCTCCAGAAAGCCGTGCACGAAATGCTGGCGCGACTGCTCGCCGTCGCCAATCACATCCAGGCCCGCGTCTTCCTGCGCCTTGATCCAGAGCAGCGTCGCGTCGGCCTTGGCCTGCTTGAGCTCGTCGCCCTCGGCCTTCCATTGCGGCCAGAGTTTGTTGGTTTCAGCCAGCCAGGCGGGTTTTGGCAGGCTCCCGGCAATGGTGGCGCTAAAAAGTGGGGTAGCCATTCAAGGTCCTTTTGTCTTGGTTGAATATTTTTCGCCAGGCATTTTCCAGCTTATACGCCTACCTCAAACAAATTCACGGGCCAGCAATTCGTAAGACCGCTGGCGGGCCGCTGGATCATGCGTCCAGGTAATCACCACCAGCTCTTCAAGCTGCAAGGTCTCCGCCAGGGCGCGCAGTTTGCCGGCCACCTGCGGCCCGCTGCCCACCAGCGCCGTACTTCTGAGTTGGTCAGCCTCAGCCTGCTCAGCCGCACTGTAGGGCCGCAGCGCCACCTCGGCCGGTGAAAGCAGTGGCCCCAGTGCCCCTTTGTTCCTGTCGATTTTCCAGCGCTCACGGCCTGAAAAATGATGCCAGGCTTCGGCTTCGGTATCTGCCGCCAGCGCCCAGACACAGAGCACGGCCTGCGGCTTGGGATGCCGGGGGCTGGGCCGGTACAACTGGCGGTAAAGATCCAGCGCCTGCTGCGCGCCCTGCCCGTCGGTGATGAAGTAGGCAAACGAATAAGGCAGGCCATAGTGCGCCGCCAGTTGCGCGCCGTAGTTGGAGCTGCCCAGCATCCACAACTCGGGGGTGGTCGGGCCCGTCGGGTTGGCCGTGATGCCGTGGCCGGGATGGCCTTCGGGCAGGTCCACGCCAGACACCCAGGATTGCAGCTCGCGCACCTGCACCGGAAAGTTTTCGGCAGACTGGCGCGGGTCGACGCTCAGCAGTTGCGCGGTCCGAAAATCCGAGCCCGGCGCGCGGCCTACGCCCAGGTCAATGCGGCCCGGCGCCAGGGCCTCCAGCACGCGAAACTGCTCGGCGACTTTCAGCGCCGAATAATGCGGCAGCATCACGCCGGCACTGCCCACGCGGATACGGCGGGTGGTGGCCGCAATCGCCGCCATCAACACCTCGGGCGCTGATCCAACGATGCTGGGGTGGCTGTGGTGCTCGCTCAGCCAGAAGCGGTGGTAACCCAGCGCCTCACAATGCTGGGCGAGGGCCAGGGTTTCGCGGATGGAGGCGTCTTCGGAGCGGCCGGTGACGGCTACCGATTGGTCAAGTACGGACAGGCTAAGCATGGGCAAACTATAGCCAGATGGGTCAATCCGTGCTGGCAAGCGCCGGAGTATGCCTGCTACGCCAAAAGCTCTGTTCCAATACGGGGCTATCTTCAGCAGACATTCAAAGAAATCAACATGGCACTCAAAGCCACCATTTACAAAGCCCAACTGCAAATTGCCGACATGGACCGCAGTGTCTATGCCGACCACGGCGTCATCATTGCGCGCCATCCTTCCGAAACCGACGAACGCATGATGATTCGCCTGCTGGCCTTTGCGCTCAACGTACCGGCCGACGACAAACAGGGAAAGCTTGAATTTGCCAAAGACCTGTGGGACGTGGACGAGCCTGCCTTGTGGCACAAGGACTACACCGAGGCCGTACTGCACTGGATCGATGTGGGTCAGCCGGACGACAAGCGCCTGATGCGCGCCGCAGGCCGCGCCGAGCGCGTGACGGTACTGAGCTTTTCCAGCAGCACGCCGGTCTGGTGGAAAGGCATTGAAACCAAGCTCACGCGTGCCGCCAATCTGGTGGTCTGGCAAATTGAGGCGGCGCAAAGCCAGGCGCTGGCCAAACTGGCCGAGCGCAGCATGCAGCTGCAGGTGACGGTGCAGGACGGCACGGTGTGGATGAGCACCGGGGCCGACTCGGTGGAGATCACGCCGCGCCGGCTGACGGCCGGCAACTGACCTTTTAAGCGCACGCCCCAGACGCTATACTTTTAATAGCTATCTGCGCCCGCCAGATAAGGGGGAAACAGCCATTTTTATCAGAGAATCTGGCTGGACCGGTTCAGGCACGGCCGATTTCGGCTTCCTGCAGGGTTCGCCACATCACCTTGCCCGAGCCGCTTTTTGGCAGCGCATCGACAAACTGCACCACGCGCGGGTATTTGTAGGCCGCCATGTTGTCCTTGCACCAGTTGATGATGTCGTCTTCGCTGGTTGTGCCTTTGGCCCCGGCACGCAGCACCACCACCGCCTTGACGGTTTCGCCGCGGTAGGCATCTTTGGTACTGATGATGCAGGCTTCCTGGATCGCCGGGTGCTTGAACATCAAGGCCTCCACCTCGGCCGGCCAGACCTTGAAGCCCGAGGCGTTGATCATGCGTTTGAGCCTGTCGGTGATAAAGAAATAACCCTGCTCGTCCACCCGTCCCAGGTCGCCGGAGCGAAAGAAGCGCTTGCCCTCAAGCTCAATAAAGGCCGCTGCCGTGGCGTCGGGCCGCCTCCAGTAACCCTGAAAGTTCTGCGGCCCGCACATGATGATTTCGCCCTGCTCGCCCTGCGGCATTTCCTCAAGCGTTAGCGGATCAATCACCCGTGCATCGGTGCTCAAAAAGGGCACGCCCAGGCACTGCTGCTTGGTGGCATCGGGCGGGTTGCTGTGCGAAGGCGCCGCCGTTTCCGTCAGGCCATAGCCTTCGGCAAAGCGCAGGCCGTATTGTTCCCACAGGCGCTGGGCCACCGCTTGCGGCATGGCCGCGCCGCCGCCGCCGATGTAGACCAGGCTGCTCAAATCGAAGCTGGCAAAGTTGGGGCTGGCCAGCAGGTCTATCACCATGGTCGGGATATTGGTCCAGTGCGTCACGCGCCAGCGCGAAATCAGCCGCCCGGCCAGTTCGCGGTCCCAGCGCGGCATGATGACCAGGGTAGAGCCGCCGTAAATCGCCGCATGCATGACCGACACCATGCCGGTGATGTGGAACATCGGCACCACCGACAGCACCACGTTTTCAAAGGTGCTGTTGCCCCACAGGCAGCTGCCGACGGCGTTGTGCATGAGGCTGGCGTGGGTGTGCATGCAGCCCTTGGGCAGGCCAGTGGTGCCGCTGGTGTAGGGCAGCACCGCCAGGTCTTGCGGCGTGGCCGTGTGCGCCGGCAAATCGGCGCTGTCACGGAGCAAGGCCTCAGGCCAGCTCATCACCGCACCACCTTCAAGCACAGGCAAGGGGTGCCGCGTACCCAGCCAGTCGCGCCAGGCTTCGGGCAGCGCGCCACCCCCCGCGTCGGCGTTCAGATCAAAGGCATCGCTGTAATGCGTCACGATCAGGTGGGCCAACCGTTCTTCAGGCGCCAGCTGGGCGTTGGCCTTGGCCAGCTCGGGCGCCAGGTCGGCCGACGTGATGGCAAGCTTGGCATCGGGGTCGATGATGTAGTGCTTGAGCTCTTCGGCCCGGTTCATCGGATTCACCGGCACCACCACGGCATTGGCGCGCAGGATGGCAAAGTGCGCAATCACCCACTGCGGGCAGTTCTGCATATTGAGCAGCACGCGGTCACCCGTCTTCACGCCCAGCCGGTGCAGCGTAGCGGCCAGGCGCTCGGCCTGCTGCATTACCTCGCGGTAGTGGAGCACTCGGTCAAAAAACACCAGCGCGGGCTTGTCGGGAAAACGCAGCGCGCTCACCGCCAGGTTGTGCCAGAGCGAGGTCGCAGGCGGCGTGATGCTGCGCGGCAGGCGTTTGGGCCAAAATTTGAAATGGACGCGTTCCATGAGGTCTCCTTGAGCCACAAGCCTAACGCGGCGGCGTCAAGCATGGCATCGGGGAAGACACTCAAAACGTCTTTCGGGGTCACGTTCGCGACTTTGTCCCGCAATGCTGGCGGCGTCCTACACGGAGCTTGCGCCGCTGCGCGCAAACTAAGCGCTTTCACCCAAGGAGCCATCATGACCGAGAAATCAGCAAGCGTTCACTGGGAAGGTGCCGGCAAAACAGGCCAGGGCCAGATCAGCCTGGAGACCGGCGCACTCAAGAACTATCCCTATGGTTTTGCCAGCCGTTTTGGCGACGACCGCAAAGGCACCAACCCGGAAGAAATCCTCGGTGCTGCGCATGCCGCCTGCTTCACCATGGCTTTCGCGTTTGCCTGCGAAAAAGCCGGTATCGCCACGCAATCCGTCAATACGCGTGCCGCGGTGCGTCTTGTCAAGGACGGCGAAGGCTTCAAGATAGACCGCATCGCCCTCACGCTTGAGGCCCGCGTTCCAGGCCTCGACGAGGCGAAGTTTCAGGAAATTGCCAAAGGCGCCAAGGCCGACTGCCCGCTGTCCAAAGCCTTGGCGGCCGTGCCCGAGATCACCTTGAAGGCTACGCTACTTGGCTAAATAGCCTTCAAAGCGAGGACCGACAAACGTCCGGGAGGGCCGTGCGACACGGCCATTCCCTGCCGTGGTGCAGGCCGCGCCAAAACGGCCACAGATGGACGCGCCGCCACGCCAGTTCGGTGCACATTTCTTGTATACCAGTAGATTAAACAAAACCAAAGACTGGCACGGGATATGCGGTATGTCATGCATGGCAACCGCGTCCGACATCAGCAACCGAATCATTGAAGCCGTGATGGCGCAAAAGCTGGCACCCGGCGCGCGCCTGGGTGAACAGCAACTGGCCATGCTGTTTGACTGCAGCCGCACGGTCGTGCGCGAAGCCCTCACCCGCCTGGCTACCCGCGGCATCGTCACCGTGAGTGCGCGGCGTGGCTGGTACGTCATTGAACCCTCGCAAGATGAAGCCCGCGAAGCCTTCGAGGCTCGCCGCGTGATCGAGATGGGCCTGATCCGCTGCACCGCTGAGGTCAACAAGGCCGCCATCAAACAACTCAAAAGCCACCTCAGCCGCGAGAAAGCGGCCGTCAAAGGTAGCGACGTGGGACTGCGCAGCTTTTTACTCGGCGACTTTCATGTGTGCCTGGCCGAATGCCTGGGCAACAGCCTGCTGGCCGACACCCTGCGCGACTTCACGGCGCGCACCACGCTGATTGCCATGCTCTACCAGTCGTCCCACGACGCCGCCCAGTCGTGCGAAGAACATGTAGAGATTGTCCAGGCGCTTGAAAAAGGCGAGCTGTTGCTGGCCGAACAACTCATGCAGGCACACATCGGCAGCGTCCAGGCGGCACTCAGGCTGCAGGCGCCCAGCGACGACCCGCTGGCGCAATTGCGCAGCGCCCTGAGGCCGCTGCAGGCTCCGCCCGACGCACCTGTGAGCAGGAGCGCCAAACTGAATGGTACTTGTATACAAAATATAAAATACAAAAGTAATGGAAAACCCGGTCAGCAGTTGACCCCACTTTCTGAATAATCGTCAAACCACCTAGGAGCTGTGTCATGAAATCAAGCAAACGTCTCTTTTCTCTTGGCCTGGCAGCCGCCACCCTGCTGGCCGCCTCTGGCATCCATGCGCAAACCGCACTGGACGATGTGCTCAAAGCCAAAGAAATCAAGATCGCCATTCCCACCGATTTCCCGCCTTATGGCTCCGTCGGCACCGACCTCAAGCCGCAGGGCCTGGACATTGATCTGGCGCAGTACATCGCCCAGAAACTCGGCGTGAAGGTCGAACTGGTACCGGTGACCACGGCCAATCGCGTGCCTTACCTGCAAACCAAAAAAGTGGACCTCGTCATCTCCACGCTGGGCAAGAACCCCGAGCGTGAAAAAGTGGTGGATTTCACCATTGCCTACTCGCCCTTCTTCATCGCCGTATTCGGCCCCAAGACGCTGGCCGTCAAAGGCGCGCCGGATATGGCCGGCAAATCGATTTCGGTCACCCGCGGCTCGGTGGATGACATGGAACTCACCAAGGTCGCGCCCCCCAGCACCGAGATGCGGCGTTTTGAAGACAACAACTCGACCGTGGCCGCCTTCGTTGCAGGCCAGGTGCAACTGTTGGCTACCAGCGCGCAGGTGGCGGGCAGCATGATGATCAAGAACCCGCAACTCGGTACTGAATACAAATTCGTGCTGAAAGACTCGCCCAATTTCATTGGTGTTGCAAAAGGCGAGGACAAGCTGCGCACAAAAGTCAACGAAATCATCACCGAAGCCAAAAAATCGGGCGACCTGGACAAGATCTCGATGAAGTGGCTGGGCCGACCTACCGGCGAACTGCCACTTTGACCAACCCTCGATGCGGCTGGCCCCGGTCTGCCGCTCCCCTATCCCCCATCCCTGCATCGCACGCTCATGCTTATCGAACTTGATTTTCCTGCGGTACTTGCCGAGTGGCCCCTGCTGGCCAAGGGCGTGGTCTGGACGCTGGGCCTGACGGCGCTGTCCACCGTGCTGGGCGTGGCCATCGGCATCGCCTGTGCCTGGGCACGCGCCTACGGGCAGCGATGGCTGCAATGGATGGTGGGTGTGTATGTTGAACTGATCCGCAACACGCCCTTCATCGTCCAGCTGTTTTTTGTGTTTTTCGGCCTGCCTGCCGCCGGTGTCAAGCTGTCGCCGGAAACCGCCTCCGTGATTGCCATGGTGATCAACCTGGGGGCTTATTCCTGCGAGATCATTCGCGCGGGCATCGAGGCCACACCCAGGGGCCAGATTGAGGCGGCGCTGAGCCTGGCGCTGAACCGCACGCAGACTTTTGTGCGGGTGGTACTGCCGCCAGCGCTGCGCAAGGTCTGGCCCGCGCTGGTGAGCCAGATCATCATCGTCATGCTGGGTTCAGCCGTCTGCGGGCAGATCTCGGTGCAGGAGCTGAGCTACGGCGCCAACCTGATCCAGAGCCGCAATTTCCGCGCCTTTGAGGCCTTCATCATCGCCACGCTGATTTACCTCTTGCTGTCCATGGTGGCGCGCAAACTGCTCAACTGGTTGGGCCCACGTTTTGTCTTCGGTAGATAGCCATGATTGACTTCACGCTCTGGGATATTTTTCGCAATCTGCTGCTGGCCCTGCGCTGGACCGTGGCCCTGTCGCTGATCGCGTTTGTCGGCGGGGGCATCGTCGGCCTGTTGCTGCTGATTGCGCGGCTCTCGGGTGCGCGTGGCGCCGGGCGGGCCGTCAGCGCTTATGTCCAGCTGTTTCAGGGCACGCCGCTGCTGATGCAGCTGTTCCTGGCCTACTTCGGGCTGGCGCTGTTCGGCATCAACACATCGGCCTGGGTCGCTGCGGCCCTGGCACTCACCTTCTACACCAGCGCCTACCTGGCCGAGATCTGGCGCGGCTGCGTCGATGCCATCCCCAAGGGCCAATGGGAAGCGGCAAAAAGCCTGGCCCTGAATTTTGGCGAGCAGTTGCGCCATATCGTGCTGCCGCAGGCCTTCCGGATTGCCGTGCCGCCCACCGTCGGGTTTCTGGTGCAGGTCATCAAGGGCACGGCGCTGGCGTCGGTGATCGGCTTTATCGAACTCACCAAGGCCGGCACCATGATCACCAACGCCACCTTCAAACCCTTTGTGGTCTATAGCTGCGTGGCGCTGATGTATTTCGCACTGTGTTTTCCAGTGTCTTTGTATGCCCGCCAACTGGAGAGGAAACTGAAAAATGAACGCTGAAAAGACACTCGTTGAGATCAACCAGCTGCGTAAAAGCTTTGGCAGCAACGAAGTGCTCAAAGGCATTGACCTCGACGTCAAGGCCGGCGAAGTGATTGCCATCATCGGCAAAAGCGGCTCGGGCAAAAGCACGCTGCTGCGCTGCATCAATGGCCTGGAAGAGTTTCAGAGCGGCACCCTGCGGGTCGATGGCAAGCACCTGCTGCATGACAACCCGCAAGTGATGCGCGATCTGCGCCAGCGCGTTGGCATGATCTTTCAGAGCTTTAACCTGTTCCCGCACCTGACGGTGGGCAAAAACATCGTGCTGGCCCCGTCGCTGGTGAAAAAGAAAGACGGGGCCGCCGCCACCGAGCAAGCGCGCAAGCTGCTTACGCGTGTCGGTCTGGCCGAAAAATTCGATGCCATGCCCGATCAGCTCTCCGGTGGCCAACAGCAACGCGTAGCCATCGCGCGGGCGCTGGCCATGGAACCAGCCGTACTGCTGTGCGATGAAATCACCTCGGCGCTGGACCCTGAGCTGGTAGGCGAAGTGCTGCGCGTGGTGGAAAGCCTGGCCGACGAAGGCATGACGCTGCTGATGGTGACCCACGAAATGAGCTTTGCCCGCAAGGTCTCGGACCGTGTGATCTTCATGCACCAGGGCCGCGTACACGAGATGGGCCCGCCTGCGGACGTGTTTGGCAACCCGCAGACGCCTGAACTCAAACAGTTTTTATCGTCGCTGCACGATTAGGCGATCAGGCAAGGCGGCCACCTTGCCGCCCCTTAGCGCAGGTTGCCCGTGTGGCCCAAAGAAAACCGGCCTGGCTGGGGCCAGACGGTCAGGCCGTGCGGCTCGCGCCCCACCTTGATCTTGTCCACCGCGCCCGTGTCGGTGTTGAAGCGGTAGGCCACATCGTCGTAACGCCCACCCAGCCAGAGGTATTTGCCATCACCGCTGACGTTGCCCATGTCCGGGCTGCCGCCGCCCGGAATGGACCAATTTTTGGTCACGGCACGGCTGGCAAAGTCAATCACCGAGACGCTGCCTTTGCCGCCCGGAGTACCGCGAATTTTGTTGCTGCCGCGGTTGGCCACGTACAGGCTCTTGCCGTCGCGGCTGGGGTAAAGGCCGTGGGCACCCACACCGGTGGGAAGAAACCCGATCTGCCTGAAGGTTTCACCATCCACCACGTGAACGCCATCGACCATCATGTCGGCCACAAAAAAGAGCTTGCCGTCCGGCGAGATGCGCACGTCTTGCGGCATGCCCGGCGTGGTGCAAATGTCAGACCCTGGCTTGCCAGGGTCGGCGATGTAACGCGGCTTTTTACCAGGCGCGGCGATAGCGGCCAAGGCATCGGGGCGGTCAAAGTAAGGGCTGAGCTTGAGCGTGCCCATCACGCTTCGGTTCACCAGGTCAATCTTGGTCACCGAGCCGTTGAACTCACAGGTGAACAAGACGTATTTTCCGTCGATGGAAAAATCGGC